>JBBDZE010000016.1:0-3113 GCA_040900345.1 Candidatus Spechtbacterales bacterium | reverse complement strand
GCTCTGTTCTGGCGGTTAGCTACTCTCCCGGCCGGTAAAGGCAGGTACCATCGCCCGTCGCCTCGCTTAACGTTCCGTGTCGGAATGATAACGGGCTGAAAAAGCACGGGGTGCTCTTTCAGAGCCGGAGGCCGGCGGGCCGAGGCGGGCCCGCGCAAATTTTCAGCAGAAAATTATGCGTGGGTGACCCCACAAAATTTTTTTAGATTCAGTTCTTAGTCCTGGCGACTACCTACTCTCCCGGCCGGTAAAGGCAGGTACCATCGGCGCAAATGAGCTTAACTTCCGTGTTCGGAATGAGAACGGGTGTGACCCCATCGCCAAGTCACCAAGACAAAAAACTTAATCGGTTTATGAGCTTCATCAAGGGCCCGTTTTACAAACGGGCCGAAGAACTGGAGAGGGCATAAAAAGATGTGACACTCAAGCCACTAACGGGGTGGCTTTGCTGATGAACATTGCCCGCATCTTTTTATCAAGCTTCCCTTCGAGGAGCCGTTTCCTCAGGATAGCAACACCGCCGTAAGAGACAGGGTCTCTTCTGTCGCAGTGCTCCAACCGCTTCCTACCCTCAATGAAACTCACAAACTTCAAGTAAAACAAAATAGAAGCGACAACAGATTATTGCGATTCTCAAACCTCTCCTTGGAAACCTGATCGATTAGTACTCCTTGGCTAAACACGTTGCCGTGCGTACACCTAGAGCCTATCAACGTCATCATCTCTGACGGATCTTAATGATTACTCATCTTAGAGTCGGCTTCGCGCTTAGATGCTTTCAGCGCTTATCCAATCCGAACATAGCTACTCTGCATTCCACCTGGCGGCAGAGCAGATAGACCAGAGGTTCGTTCACACCGGTCCTCTCGTACTAGGTGCAAATCTCTTCAATAATCGACGCCTGCAGTAGATAGGAGACCAACCTGTCTCACGCTTCTTTTCCACTATTACTAATGGGAACGGACTCGATCTTCTCCCTCAATAGAGGGAGGCTGACGTAGAGTCTCTACAATCCAAATTTGGATCTCGGAATTGCCCGGAGTCTGTACTCAGGATTTTCCCGATTTAAGTCAACTTGCTTCACAAAGATTGCTCTTCATGACCGCCGTGATTGGTTGGTTTTCTAAGCCGACGCTTCGGTCGGCTCCCCGACTTTACGTCGGGGTCTTTTCTTTTCCGCCCGGATGAATGAGATTCATCCATTCGGACGGGTACATTTAGACGAACTCATTTCAAACATTTCTCGTGGGGTTCAGACTGTTCAATCTCCCATTATATAGCAAGGGTAGTCCTTGCTACTTTTTGAGATTCTGAACGGTCTGAACCCAGCTCGCGTACCATTTTAATTGGCGAACAGCCAAACCCTTGGGAGCTTCTCCACCCCCGGGATATGATGAGCCGACATCGAGGTGCCGAACTCCGCCGTCGCTATGGACGCTTAGGCGGAACTAGCCTGTTATCCCCAGAGTAGCTTTTATCAGATAATCTTCCACCGCGTCTAATACGGATGGTCGGTTCACTATAGCCTGCTTTCGCACCTGCTCGGCATTCACGCCTCGCAGTCAAGCACCCTTATGCTATTACGCTATCGGCACGGTTTCCATTCGCGCCTAGGGTACCTTAATGCACTCCTCCGTTACTTTTTAGGAGGATAGCGCCCCACTAAAACTGCCCACCAGATACTGTTTCGACACCGTTTTGCGGTGCCGGTTAGCGCATACAATCCGACAGAGTGGTATTTCACTGACGAGTCCACGTGAGCCAAAACCCACGCATCAACCTCTCCCACCTATGCTACGCAGTAAGACCGTATACGCAATATCAAGTTACAGTAAAGCTTCTGGGGTCTTTTCGTCTATCTGCAGGTAACCGGCATCTTCACCGGTACTGTATTTTCACCGAGCTGTGCTCCGAGACAGTTCCCCAGTCGTTACACTATTCGTGCGCGTCTGAACTTCACGTTATCCATTATTTCTAATGGCGTAGACTATACTTTCATCTGCAGAAGGTGCCCTTCTGCAGAGCCGGCGTCTTAGCTATACTTTCGACAAGCATAACTCCAGCACTCTCTGTGCTAAGTCGTTACGGGGTCAACCCTTTCGGGTGACTTCCCACGGTATTATCTTTCCGTCGTCGCTACCTCTCCTTGAAAGAGCGCTCGGGATTCAGACTTCACCGTTATGAGCCGGATTTCTTCCAACCTCGCGGTTGGATTTGGCAATTCAATTACCAGACAAGGAATTTCGCTACCTTAGGACGATTCTCCTATGTTATTTAACTTGCGATTGGTAGCTGCAAGTATTTCTTTGCGTCGCCGCAAAGGTCGGACTATATCATCTCGTTGTTCTCAATTAAGAGAGTCGAGTTCGGCGTATAGTCTCTGAGGATTCTCTCAAACCTACTACATCTTTTTTCTCGTATTTCCGCTTTCTTCCTTTTCCTTCGTTGAGTTTTTCTCGCAACTCGACGATTTTCATAAATCCCTTGTGAGCCAGGTGCTCTCCAGCATATACAATGATCGCGATTTGTTTGAATAGTGCGAAGTTTTTGGTTTTAGATTCGGATTGAAAAGGAAACCGTTCGAAGAACGGAAATACCTTTTCTACAATTTCGATATAGTTCGTCACGACAAAATAATGGACTCCATCATTTCGTTTTTGTAATCTTCCGCATTGCAGATATTTCTGCAAAAGTTTCAGATTTGTGACATCACGTTGTGCTACATTAAAGGTAAGAACTACCTGCCATTGGAGTTTGTGGTCCGGTCTTTGACGGAGAGAAACATTAAAGCTTCCTTCCCCATCACTAAAACCGGATAAATACCATCCAATGTTTGGCGGTGTGTTCATACGTCCAATTATAGCACCCGTTTGAGAGCCTTTCCTGCTGATTGTCTGCACTTCAAGATTTTCACTGCCTTGTGGCTAGTACTTGAAGATACTCAGATATTCCAGCATATGGCCGAATTTTATAACTACAATCGTTCATAGTTATCGCCGACATTCACCAGGGCTTATGAAACTCACCATATATTCTTGCGAACATACAACGGTCTCATTTGACCTTCTGGCATTGGTCAAGTGTCACCCCCTATACATCCTCTTACGAGTTCG
>JBBDZE010000015.1:0-32024 GCA_040900345.1 Candidatus Spechtbacterales bacterium | reverse complement strand
TCCTCATCGGGATTGGTTTCAAAAAAGGTTCGAATTTTGTACAATGAATACCGCAGTATATTCAAAAGAGCCCACCGCTGGTGGGCTCTTTTGAATACGGGAGGGATTCGAAAGGCGGAGCCGCGAAGCGGCGAGCCCGGGCAGGCTCCCTGTTTGTTCAAGAATGAAATGATTGAGTACAAACAGCAGTGCGTTAGAAGCACTTGGCGAATACAAGCCGAAGGCATAGGATGAGCCTAGTGACTTGACGCCGAATCCCTCCCCCTCCGCAGTTGAGCTTTGTGGCATTCCTTTTGGTATCCAACAAAGCTCTCCCTACGCAGTAGGGCGGGTTCGACCGAAGGCTGCAGCCTTCGAAGAGGAGGCGAAGGTTTCGAGGCCAGTAGGCCGAGATCGAATCTTCCCTGTTTGTCCAAGAGCTGTGCGATTGGTTACAAACAGTCATGCCTACGGTAGATCTCCCGAAGGGATGACAATCCTTTAGGGCCTCCCCCTCCGCTGATATAACAACCAACCGCCTTGCGCGGTTGCTGTTTTTGTTGGAAGATAAAGGTATATCCGTTTAGTATGATTTCTATGAATAAGACATTCTCAAAAGGCGAGGCGATTCGGTTCGGCTGGGAGCAGGTAAAGAAGGATCCCGTCTTATGGCTGGGCGTAGTATGGGCGGCCATGGGCATTCCTCTTTTAGTATCGCTAGCCAGCACGATACTTGAAGGTGAAGAGCAAAATCCATTCTTTGCTTTCGTGCTCTTTCTGGTAGTACTGGTCCTTTCGCTAGGACTACAATTGGGAGTGAATCGAGCGATCCTCAATGGAATCGACGGCGAGAAGGTCTCATTCGGACAGCTGTGGGGCCAGTTTGGGAAGGTACTCTCGTTTTTAGTGACACAAATTTTTGTAGTTTTTATTGTTATCCTTGGCCTCCTTCTGTTCATTATTCCGGGAATCATCTGGGGTATCAAATATAGCTTCGTGCCCTACATCATGGCGGATAAGAAAGTGGGGCCTATGGAGGCGCTCAAGCAGAGCGGCGCCATCACCCAAGGGGTAAAGTGGAAGCTGTTGGTATTCAATATTGTCATGGGCCTGGTGATGGTCGCTGGCGTTCTCGCCCTGGGTGTTGGCGTGTTGGTGGCTCTGCCTGTGATAACGATTGCCCAGGGATACGTCTACCGCAAGTTGGAGCAGCAAACAGCCGCCGAACAAATACCCCAAGCCCAGCCGGTTTCGTAGTTGACGATGTGCTGCCCGGGCGCTATAGTGGTTCTACAATTACACAGTACGCTTGTGGAAGTGGGGTCTGATTCCCTCGCTGTGCCGCAACGGTAATGTCCCGACGTCGCGTCGGGCACGAGTCCGACCTTCAAGCGCACTGGTGCTCCCGAGCAGGAGGAATGCGCACGCTTGTTGCGCGAGAGGCACCTTCCGTTCGGGGAGGTGTTTTTGTTTATTAATTACTTACCCATATGAACAAGAATATGATGCGTTGGTTACTGCCGCTGGTTGTTGTTTCCTTTATCATCGGCGGTGCTGCTGCCTACACTACTACATGGGCCAACGATTGGTTCGCCCAGTCTGAAGAGGGGCTCGTCGAGCAAAGCCCTGACGGTCTGCAAACTACCATTGTAGTGGGCGACGAAGAATACGAGGTAACGGTAGAGGAGGGAAGCACTGCGCTGGACGCTATGGAGCGGGCCCAGGCCGAGACGGACTTTTCCTTTGCGGGCGAAGAGATGAGCTTTGGACTGTTCGTCAACACCATTAACGGTACTATCAGCAACGAAAGCAATTTCTGGTCACTCTATATTAACGGTGCACAGGCCCAGACCGGTGCGAGCGGCTACACCGTGCAGGAGGGTGATACAATAGAGTGGCGTTACGAAGCAGTACAGATGTAGCGGCATGAAAAATACCTCATTCATTCTTGTTGTCGGCCTGCTGGCGCTGGGTGTTATGGCCCGGTTTGTGCCCCACGCGGCCAACTTTACGCCCATCGGCGCCATCGCGTTGTTTGGCGGCCTCTATTTGCCGAGGCGCTGGGCGGTGGTCCTGCCGCTGGCAGCGTTGTTTGCGTCCGATCTCATTATCGGGTTCTATAGTTTCAAAATGATGGCGGCCGTCTACGCGAGCTTCGCGCTGATGGCGGGCATCGGTCTTTTGGTGCGCCGGCGCAAAAACTTTGCGACCGTGGCCGCCGGCACGTTGGCCGGCTCGCTTGCGTTCTTCCTCATTACCAACGCGGCGGTATGGGCATTTGGTACCATGTACCCCAGTACATTAGGAGGGCTGATGGCCAGCTACACAAACGCCCTGCCGTTTTTCCGCAACTCGTTGGCCGGAGATATTTTTTACGTGGCGGTACTGGTAGGGGGGATGGAGGCGGTGCGGGCGTGGGTCGCTTCTCGCGCCCCCAAGCTTGCTACCAAGCGCGCCATCGCTTTACGTAATTAATTACGTAAAGCGATGGCGTAAAGACTGAAAGTGTGGCATAGTTTAAGCGTGGCGGGATGCCGGAGCGGACGAACGGGACTGTCTTGAAAACAGTTGTACCGCAAGGTACCGGGGGTTCGAATCCCTCTCCCGCCGCCGCAGATCCCCATATAGCAATGTAACCAGAGTATGGCGAACATTTTCTCCAAGGATGTATTTACTAGGGCGCCAGTCTACGTAAGGAGGCAGGTTAATTTAGAAGCAATCACTGCGACTACAGCCCCCATACAATTCGTAGACAACAATGTCTACCACACATCAGCCGCAAGGGTCGGCGAGCTTTGTCGTGTTACAACTAGCCTACATAACACAGAAAGTAACGGTTCTCTGGCTTCGAAGGTTGACGCAGTACTTCCTGAGCTGTTCAGTTCTTCTCGGGGGTTAGAGAAGGGTGGTAACGAAACCGTAGAAATAATTATTGCCACCGGGACAACTGAATTCACATTTGGATTAATCGGGTTGCTGGGCAATGATAGCTCAGTGCTCCTCACCGGTACAGTAGGCGCAGCTATAGTAACCACCAAACTTCCAGCAGCCCTTCTTAGGCAAAACGCGTTTAAACAGCACGCTGATCTTATGCGCGCAGTATATATGTTGCTCTTTGTTCTTCTGGGGCGAAACTTAGCGCCCCTGAAGTCGGGGGACGAGAAAAGGTTTATTTGGTTGCAAAAAAGACTAATTTCTACTACCTATGAGTCTACAGGAAAAGGTTAAAGGAACGCGTGCATCTGTCGTTGCGATCGGCTTTAGTCCCGCTCCGGGTAGGGTAACCATTACGGGTAGTGGCTTTTGCATTTCTGACGACGGCAAGATTTTGACCGTGGCCCACATCTATAACCAAACCCCATTAGAATTTCAACCAAAATTGATGGCCATGGTAATGACCGAGCAAGAGGAGCGTGGCCTGGAGCGGTATGCGTGGCGTCCGCTATCTCTGATTGGCAAGGATGACAAGAATGATGTCGCAGTCTTTCAGGTGAAAGACTGCGAACAAACACTCCTCAAGCCACTAGAGTTAGGTGACTCTGAGGATGTTGAAGTGGGACAAGATATGTACTTCGTCGGGTTCCCTTACGCCGCCCAACTTATGAATGAAGGGTTTGGCATTACGCTGATTGTTAACAAAGCAATAGTGAGCAACGTAAAGCAAGACGGGCAGGATCCGGAGTACCCGCGTAACTGGTTCATTGTGGATGCTATTAGCAACCCAGGTAATAGCGGTGCTCCCTTGATTGATGCGGAGACAAATAGGGTAGTCGGAGTAATGAGCATCGCTTTTAGTATCAGGTCTCAAAATCCGAAATATAGTGACCTGGACATAAGGGGGCCGATGCACATTGCTGGAGCAAAGCCAATAAATGCAGTGAAAGGTCTGTTGGGTGGTGTTTAGCTCTTGATTATTCCTGCACTAAAACACCCGCTTCAAGGCGGGTGTTTTAGTATATAATGAACCTAATGGAAACTGCCCTGTTAATCAGCTACATTCTTCTCGGTGTACTCATACTTAGTTTGCTGCTTTTTGGCGCGGTCGCTTTAACGTTGCGTTATCACTGGCAACGCTATGAGGTAGAGGAGAGGCTGCGCGTCAGGTTGATACGGTGGTTTCTCGGCGTGGGCAGTATTTTTGTGGTCGGCATGGTACTCTCGCTAGCCCTATACTTGGCGCTATGACACAATTTGAAGAAGGCGAACAAATTATCTTGCAGGCTAGGCGTCACTGGATAACCGTGGCCGGGCGGCTGACGGGGCTGGCGCTATTTTCTTTGCTCGCCGTGGTGCTTCTCGGGGGATTACTGTTGAACGCCGGAACCTTGGCCGATCTTATGAATAATGTATGGCCGGGCGTGGCGGAGGCGTTCACTCAGCGTGACACGGTTTTTGTTGGTACATTTTTTATGTCGGCGTGGCTTTTGCTAATGTGGATGATGGCCTTTAGCGCTTGGACGGATTATTATTTGGATGTGCTCGTCATCACCAATTCGCGTGTCATTGATATTGAACAGTTGGGGTTTTTCTCGCGCGATGTGGCCACCATTCCACTGCGTAACATTCAGGACATTAAGTTTGAGATGGAAGGTATGCTGGCTACGTTCCTGAAGTTTGGCACGCTGCACATTCAGACGGCCGGCGCCGAGCGTGAGGTGGTGTTGCGCGGCCTGCGCGATCCGGAGAAAGTGAAAGCAGCGCTCTTGGTGCTGCATAAAGAGAAAGGCGTGCCGATGCACGAGGAACCCAATCGTTCGCCAGATACGCTTTCTTCCACCTAACAAAACCCCCGCCAGCTGGCGGGGGTTTTGTTAGGGCTAGTCCTTGGCAATAGCAAGCGCCCAGACCTCTTTGGCGCCCGCGTGGCGCAGGGTGCGGGCGCACTCTTTGAGGGTCGCACCGGTGGTGACGACGTCGTCGACCAAGAGCACGCGCTTGCCGACAATAGCAGAGACATCGGTAACGGCAAACGCCCCGACAACATTTTCGAGGCGTTTTGTGCGTGTGGCAACTTCAACCTGGCGCTCGGTTGCTCTTGGTTTGACGAGGACGTTGTCGCGGTAGGGAATACCCATGCGTTGGGCAACGCGCTTGGCAATGCGCGCGGCGGGGTTAAAGCCTCGTTCTTTGGCGCGACGGTGGTGGCTGGGGACGGGCAGGAGCATGTCCATACGAGCCAACGCGTCCGCGTAGCCTCCCTGCGCGCACCAGGCAACAGCCATATCGGCCAGAGGCTCGGCCAGCGCGAAGGCGTATTTGAATTTAAGATCGTGCAGTAGGCGCTGGAGCGAGGGTGTCTGGTAGGAGGCGCAGGTAAAGATACCGGTGAGGCTAAGCTCCCGCCGACAGCGCGCAGACAGGCGGCCAAAAGGCACGCGCGCGTCGCAGTGGGGGCATCGCGCGTGGGGAAGCGTTGCTGCGCTTGAGCATGCGGCGCACCAGTACAACCCCCACCGAGCGCAGCCATAGCAGCGTCGGGGAAAAAGAAAATCAAGCGCGGCTTCGCGAGCCGACGTGAGGAATGTCAGCGGCTGCATGATATTTAGGAAGCTTTTACGTGGAGTTTGCCGCGGTAGACGGAGAGGCGTACATGGCTCGTGCCGGCCAAAACATGCTCGGCGAGTTGTTCTTCCAGGTGTTCTTCAATTGCGGCACGAATGCCGCGAGCGCCCGTGTCCTTTTCTTGTGCCGCGCGAGCTACCCACGCAGCCACCCCGGGCTTGAGTTCTATTTTGAGCGTGCCGGTGAGGCGTTCGACAACCTCGGCCAGCTGTATCGTTGCGATGCGCTCAAGCGCTTTGGTATCGAGGTCCTTGAAGATGACAATGTGGTCGATGCGATTGATGATTTCGGGGCGCATGGTGTCTTTGAGCGCGGCCATGGCAAGTGTCCGGCGGTCCTGTTCGGTGGAGTGTTCAGCCTGGAATCCCAGAGTGCTCGCGTTGCGCAGTTTATCCGAGCCGATGTTGGAGGTCATGATAATGACCGCATGCTTGAAGTTGGCCGTTTTGCCATGAGAGTCGGTAAGGATGCCCTCTTCCAGGATTTGTAGGAGCACATTGAAAATACGCGGGTGAGCCTTTTCTATTTCGTCAAAGAGCACCACAGCGTAGGGCGTGCGTTTGATGCGTTCGGTCAAAAAACCGGCCTCTTCGTAGCCTACGTATCCCGGGGGCGCCCCAATGAGGCGCGCGAGGGTGTGGGGTTCGGAAAATTCGGACATGTCCAAACGAATGAGGGCCGGCATGTTCACGGCACCGCGAGGGCGCGTACCCATGATATCCTCGGCAACGGCTTTGGCCAGCTCCGTTTTGCCCACGCCGCTTGGGCCCATAAAGAGGAACGAACCGACGGGACGGTTGCCGCGGCGCACACCGGTGCGGTTACGGCGAATGGCCTGGGTGACTTTTTCGACTGCGTCGTTCTGGCCGATGACACGGCTTTGCAGTCGCTCGGTAAGCGTTTGCAACGATGCGGCTTCCTGCTTGGTAATGGTGGTCAAGGGGACGCCCGTCATTTCGGCGAGTACCTCATATACGGCGGCCTTGGGAAGCGAAAGATGTTTGGGTGCCGGCGGCTCGGTGGTGGCGAACTTGCCCAGGGCTTGGGATAGCACTTCTTCTTTGTGCTTCATGGTGAGAGCCTTGTTGTAGTGTTCGCGTTCCAGGGCGTGTTCTTTTTCTTCCGTTACGCGTTCCAGCTGGCGCTCAAGGGCCTGAACATAGCGAACGCTTTCGTTGCTGATGGTATCGGTTTTGACCTTACTGGCGGCTTCATCGAGAATGTCGAGTGCTTTGTCGGGAAGGGAGCGGTTGGGCAGATATTTGGTGGCCAAGTCTACGGCCAGGCGAATGACCTCGTCGGCAATGGCGACGTGGTGATGCTCCTCATACATGGGCTTGAGCTGGCGCAGCGTGCGTACCGATTGTTCGGGAGTTTCTTCCTGAATGACGATGCGCTGGAACCTTCGGTCAAGCGCCCCGTCCTTTTCAATGCTTTTCGTGTATTCGTCAAACGTGGTGGCGCCAATGCACTGGAAGCGGCCGTTGACGAGTGCTGGTTTTATGATGTTGGCCGCGTCCAAGGAGCCCTGGGCCGAGCCGGCGCCAACGATGGTATGGATTTCATCAATAAAAAGGATAACGTCTTCGTGCGAGGCCTCGTGGACCAAGTCGCGCATGCGCTCTTCAAATTCTCCACGGAACATGGTGCCGGCGATGAGGGCGTTGAGGTTGAGCGAATAGATACGTTTATTGAGGAGGTTGCCCGGGACGTCGCCCATTTCAATGCGTTGGGCCAAGCCGTTGACGAGTGCGGTCTTGCCCACGCCCGGCTCGCCCACGAGCAGGGGATTGTTCTTGTTGCGGCGAGAAAGAATGCGAATAATACGCTTAAGTTCCTCCTCTCGGCCCACCACCGGGTCGAGCATGCCTTCGCTCGCGCGGCGCGAAAGATTTTCGCAAAAGCCTTCAAGGACGGGCGTTTTGCCCGGCTTGGTCGTTTTGGTGGCAAAACTCAATCCGCTGCCCTCGTCCTGTTCAAAAGGGCCGCTGTGCGGGGCGCGGTCGTCCTGGTCCCACTGGTGGAAGGGTTCTCGCAGCTCTTTGCGCGTCTGCGGGTGGGCCAGCATATCAAAGGAGGCGGTGCTTAAGATGAGCTCGTTGAGATAGTTGCGCATTTTCTTTGCCTTGGGCGTGGGAATAGCGCTGTTGGTGGTGGCTTTTTCAAGAACCCCGAAGAGCAAATGCTCGGTGCCTATGTAGGGCTGTCCGTTCTGCATTGCGTAGTTGGCCGCTTTTTTGAGCGCTTTTTTATAGCGCGGGGCAATTTCAAGCGCGGGCGCTGCGCGGCGTCCGGACACGGCCGCCTTATGTTTGCGTAGATAGGCAAGCACGCTGGTTTTGCTGACGTTGCTTAAGGCAAGGGCGTTTTTGGCCATGGAGCCGTCTTCGCACAGCAACGCATAAATCAGGTGGTCGGTTGTCACCTGGGTCGGCGCCTCGGCTTGCGGGTAGGTTGTTGCCGCAGCTACGGACGCCTCAATGGCCTGGCGAGCTCGCTCGGTGAGCCGCTGGGCGAAGGGTTGGATCAAAATGTCGCGTGCTTTCATAAAGCGGTTTTTATGAAATGATAAGCGGGCAATGATTAATTAAGTACCGCAATTGTAGCACGCAGGAGGGTCTTGGAAAAGGGCGGCAAGAGCACTTTTTGTACACACACGCGTGTGGATAAGACGCTCGTAGCAGTACCCTGTTAAATCGCCTATAATGAGTGCAGGACATTTCGTCCTGGCTATGATCTGGAAACCCTTCGGCACAGGACAATCATATCAGCTCGGAATAGATATCGGGACTGCTTCCATTAAGGTTGTAGAACTGGAACACGTTGGCAATAGGGCGCGACTCACAAATTACGTGCAGTATTCCGGTAACGGCAAGGGAAGTGCCATCCACTACAGCGCACTCAAGATTTTAGATACGCAGGTGATCGCAATCGTACGCCAGATGCTAGAACGAGCACGCATTTCTACGAAGGAGGCTTCGATTGCTATCCCGCTTTTTTCGAGTTTCTCCACGCTCTTGGAGCTACCGGGGCTGTCTGAAGATGAACTGGACCAGGCGGTCCAATATGAGGCGCGCAAGTACATTCCTCTGCCGATGAGCGAAGTGCAGTTTGACTGGATAAAAATAGAACATCTTTCAGGTGAGCAAAAAAGCAAGGTTTTGGCCGTCGCCGTACCAAACGAGGTCATTGAGAAATACTATCGAATCGCCAAGGCATTGGGGCTTGAGTTGAAGCATGTAGAGTTGGAAACATTCAGCGCCGCGCGCGCCCTCTTGGACGAAAACAAGGACCCCGTGGTGCTGTTGGATATCGGCTCGCGTACTTCAAATATCAGCGTGGTAGAACAGGGGGTGGTCGTGATGCACCATAACATCGACGTTTCGGGGTTTGGATTCACTCGCACCTTGGCACGCGGCTTGGCCGTGGATCTTGAACGGGCCGATACTATGAAGCATGAGCAGGGGATGGCCGGCCAAAAGCAAGTTGCCGAGTTGTTGGGACCGCTCCTGGACAAAATCATTGCAGAGATTGAAAAAATCGTAGAGGATTACATTAACCAAGGAGGGAATCGGGCTCAAAAGATTGTGATGACAGGCGGCTCGGCTCATATGGCGGGGTTGTCTGATTATATTCAGCAGAGGGCGCATATTCCGACGGTCATCGGCGACTCACTTTCTCATATTGAAGTTTCAGAAGAGCTGAAAGGACCCATGAAGACTAAGGCGTCCTCGTTCGCTATTGCCATTGGCTTGGCGCTTCGCACAATGTAACCCATGAGCACCAATACTTCCCTTATTCCCAATAGTCGAAAAAGGTCAGCGCTGGAGCGCTTTGGTTTGGACGCTTTATTGGGAGGGGTGCGCATCGATCGCAACATGACCATGGCTCTGAGTATCTTGGCGGCAGTCGCTTTGGTCTATGTCGGGGTGCTGGGGATAGGGTTTTTTCTAGAACGCTCCATCAATACCATGAACGCTCAAAAACAAGAAGTGTTGGAAACCCTCCCTGCCACGGACGAACTTGCTGAATTTGCACCGCGCGCCCAAGCTATTCAAGAGGTAATTGCCACACGGCCGATATTTTCAACGTTTGCGGACCATTTCGCCGCGGCAACCCATCCCAATGTGCAGATAACGCATTTTGCCCTTGCTCAGGAGAATACCGCATACCTGGTGGAGATAGAGGGTCGTGCAGGAAGTTTTGAAACGGTTGGTCAGCAGTTTGTTTTGTGGCGTGATGGGACGGATTTTGTTTCCCAAGCTCAGCTGGGAGAGTTTACGCGTACGGCAGACGGGGCGGTTCAGTTTTCGGCTACCCTGACGCTCAATAATCAATACGCTTTTTTTGAATAGCCATGGAAACTTCCAATAACAATTCACTCTTTATCGTTTCCATTGTAGTTGCTGCAATATTGGGATGGTTCTTTGTCTGGCCTAAGATAGGGGAGACGCGCGCCTTGGTCTCCGCGCGGACGACAGAACAACTCGACCTGGAGGTAGTTCGGGAGACAGGGGCAAGTATTCGCGACGCCGCCACGTTCTATGAGGGCTTGAGCTTTGAGGAAAAAGAGTTGGTGCAACGCGCAGCACCTGAGCACTCCAACCGGCACGACATCGCAAGTATTGTCGATGAACTTGCACGTTCTCACGGAATGGTGCTGGTCACCGTTGATGTTCCCGAAGCGAGCGAAGCTGCTGTAGGGGCAGAGAAGCTCGACCAGGTGGAGGTGTCCATGACGCTTGAGGGCAGTTATGACGCCTATATTAACTTTTTGGCGGGCATAGAAAAAACGCTCCGTATTTTTTCACCGCGTAGTATTGTCGTTCTCCCGCCCGGGAACGAAGCTTCTGGGCAAGTGTACCGGATAACCCTGGGGGGCGTGATGTATTATCGGGGCGAACGGGCGTCCAATGCCGCTCCAACCACTGGCGGCACGGTAGAGGAAGATAGTGCTGGATTCCAACCGCAGAATGTTTCCCCCATCCGTTAGGGTAAACGGACGCATTATGGCCATTCAAACCAAAAAACAGAAGCAACAAAAACAGTTCGGACTTCTTGTTGTCGTCGCGATGTTAGGCGTAGCTATGTTTTTAGTGTGGCGCTTTGGCAAAGAGGGTTTGCTTTCTCCGGCGGGGATTGGTGCCGCGGATACTGTACGGAGCGAGATGTTGCGCCGGCAAGCGGATATCGCATTACCAAAAAACCTTTTCCAGGATAGGGTGCTACAGCAATTTACCCCGTATAATCCCGCAGAAGCTCCGGAAAATCCCGGGCGCGAAAACCCATTCGCTCCGATTTAATACATAGCGCTGTGCGGCGATAGTACGAACTCGTAGGTATTTTTGTAATGACACCATTTGAGGAACAAATTGTAGCTGGCCTCGTTGTCGCCAAGGTATTAACCGCCCAACAGGCCGAAGAGCTGAAACAGGGATTGGAGAAATCTCAATTTTCGTTTGAAGGATACCTTACGAAAAAACTGCGGGTGCCCTCGGAGCAGCTACTGAAGGCGAAAGGGCGTGTCGCCCAGGCCCCCGTGATGAAGGTGGAAGACGTCGCGGGTATTTCGCCAGATGTCCTGCGCCACATTCCCGTGGAAGCGTCCCAACAGTATCGGATGGTTCCGCTGGCGCAGGATGAAACGAAGTTGACGGTAGGCATGGTAGATCCTACGAACTTCAAAGCACAAGAAGCGCTGAGATTTGTGCTGCTGCGCAGTGAGCTGGAACCTTTGGTTGTCACTCTTTTGGAAGACGACTACGACCAGGTGTTCGCCCGTTATCGCGGATTGAAGCGTGAAGTTAAATCCGCGCTGGAGGAGCTGGAGCAAAGCTTATCGGAAGACGCGGGTAGCAGGCCTCGCAAAAAAACGGATGAGGTGGAAGACGATGTATTGAAAGAAGCGCCCATAACGAAAATGGTCGCGGTTATTTTAAAACACGCTATTGAAGGAAACGCCTCTGACATCCATATTGAAGCGGGGCGTATCGAATCGCGTGTTCGGTTCCGTCTTGACGGCACCCTGTACACCAGTTTGCTCTTGCCCAAAAACGTGCATAACTCGGTGGTGGCTCGTATCAAGATCTTATCCTCACTGCGGCTGGACGAACAGCGCATCCCGCAGGACGGCCGATTTTCCACGCAGCTCAATGGAAAGTCCATCGATTTTCGTGTTTCTACGTTCCCCACAAGTGAAGGAGAAAAAGTGGTGATGCGTATTCTGGACCCTACGACCGCCTTGCTGGATATGAAGCAGATGGGGTTGGTGGGACCGAACTTACGTATTTTGGAAAAGGCGCTGGAATTACCTTTCGGTATGATACTGGTCTCTGGACCTACCGGCTCGGGCAAGTCGACTACCCTCTATGCCTCTTTGGCGAAGGTCAATAAAGAAGGGGTTAACATTGTGAGTCTGGAAGACCCCGTAGAGTATTACATGGAAGGCGTGAGCCAGTCGCAGGTTCGTCCCGAGATTGAGTATACGTTTGCCTCGGGTCTTCGTCATATCTTGCGCCAGGACCCCGATATTATCATGGTGGGCGAGATCCGTGACGGCGAGACCGCACGGCTGGCCACCCAAGCTTCGCTCACTGGACACCTTGTCTTTTCTACCATTCACACCAACAACGCCATCGGGGTGATTCCGCGGTTGATTGATATGGGCGTAGAGGCGTTCTTACTTCCCAGTTCTTTGACACTTACCATGGCTCAGCGCCTTGTTGGGCGTCTTTGTCCGTACTGCAAAAAAGAGGAAGCCCCCCACCCGCGGGTAGCTGAGATGATTGACGAGGAGCTTTCCCACGTCCCCCCTGAAGTACTGAAAGAGTTCAATATTGCCAAGCCCTATAAGGTGATGGTTTCAGAGGGGTGCGCACGTTGTAACAATAAGAAGACCAAGGGGCGTATCGCTATTTTTGAGATGCTGAAGATAACGCCCGAGCTCAAGCAGGTTATCTTAAGCTACCCTGATGATACGCGCATTCAGGAAGAGGCAAAGCGGCAAGGAATGATAACCATGCGGCAAGATGGTATCATGAAAGCATTGCAGGGGATAGTTTCGCTGGAAGACGTTCTTCGGAAGGTCGAGGAAGTATAGCCCGCCGAAGGCGGGCGGGTAGTTAGGTGCTAGAGATTGGGGGAATAGGTTGCACTCAGCAAAGCACTGCAGTGCCCTAAAACCTAACACCTATCCGCCAGCTGGCGGACCTAATACCTGTTCTGTTTGTGAACGAAGTGCCGCGCCCGCCAAAGCTACGCTTTAGCGTTGCGGGCGGGAACAAACAATCATGCCATCAAAAGTTCTCCTTATTGAAGACGATCCATTTCTCTCAGATATCTACCGTACAAAGTTTGAAAACGTCGGATTTGTCGTTGACATAGCGGAGAATGGATCGACCGGAATAGCCAAGGCAACCGAAGGCAAGCCGACCATCATTTTGTTGGACATCGTTCTGCCTCAAATGACCGGACTCGAGATACTCGAGCGGCTGAAAGGGAACGAGGCAACCAAGAATATTCCCGTCCTCATTTTAAGCAACCTCGGGGCGGATGGTGATGTAAAGAAGGGGCTTGAAATGGGAGCCGATGACTACTTGGTAAAAAGCCAATTCACGCCAAGCGAGGTTGTGGCGAAAGTGAACGAGTATTTGAAGAAAGATACTTAGCAGGCTCCGTAAGAAACCCTTCGACCCGCCTATCGGCGGTCTCAGGGTACTCAATTTTGTAGCTACTCGCCTGCCTACCGCAGGCAGGCTACGCTCATAGACAAAATTGGTATGGAAAATTACGAACAAAGGTTTTTTTCTCTCCTTGAGAGCGTCGTAAAGCACAACGCCTCGGATTTGCACTTGTCGGCGGGACGAGCCCCTACGCTTCGCCTTGACGGGGAGCTCGTGCCATTGACGCAGGAAAAGGTTTTGAGCAGTGAGGACACCAAGGGGATGGCCCAGGTCATCCTGGCGGAAGAGCAAGTCGCCATACTGCGCAAAAATAAATCAGTGGACCTTTCCTACTCCTATCGCGATACTGCGCGATTTCGGGTGAATGTGTTCTATCAGTTTGGCACTCTTTCTGTGGCGTTGCGGTTTGTTCCATCTCGGATTCGCACCCTTGAAGAACTCTCGCTGCCAGACATTTTGCATAAATTCACGCGCTACCAGCAGGGACTTGTATTGGTCACCGGGCCGGCCGGGCACGGAAAATCAACAACCCTTGCGGCGCTCATTGATGAAATCAACAAAAGCCGAGCGGAGCATATTATTACCATTGAGGACCCTATTGAATACGTTTTTCAGCAAGACCGTGCCATTGTTGATCAGCGCGAAGTGGGGCGTGACACAACGAGTTTTCACGATGCACTGCGCGAATCATTCCGTCAGGACCCCGACATTATCATGGTGGGTGAGCTGCGCGACCCGGAAACTATTTCCACTGCCATTACTGCAGCAGAAACAGGGCACTTGGTGCTGGCAACCCTGCACACCAACAACGCAGCCCAATCCATAGACCGTGTTATCGATTCCTTCGCTCCCGAACAACAAGCGCAGGTGCGCAACCAGCTAGCGCTGACGATCGCGGGTATTGTGTCTCAGCGGTTGTTGCCGCGCGTGGAAGGCGGGCGTGTCCCCGCCGTGGAGGTATTGCTGGCCAATCCAGCGGTGCGCAATCTTATCCGTGAGAACAAGGTGCATGAAATTGGCCTGGTCATCGATACCAGTGTTGACCAGGGTATGATTTCCCTAAACCGTTCGCTAGCCGAATTGGTCAAGATGGGAACCGTCTCTGCTGATACTGCCATGAATTACTCTTTGAACGCCGCAGAGCTCAAAGCTCTACTTGGTTAAACGCAGGTTGTTAGGTTCTAGGTTTTAGGTGATAGGTTGCACTCGGCGAAGCGCTGTAGCGTCCTAAAACCTAACACCTATAACCTAATACCTGTTTGCGAAGCAAACACCATGCCGCTATTTAATTATGAAGCGCGAACACCGAAAGGCACGATACAAACCGGTCGTGTTGAAGCTTCCAGCGAAGAAGCGGCGTTGGAAATTCTGCAAGCTCACAACCTCGTTATCATCTCAATGGACAGTGCGGCAAGCGAGGCGATTTTCTCTCGTCGCATTGCGTTCTTCGATAGGGTGGGCGGCAGAGATCTGGCTGTGTTCTCTCGCCAGCTTTCGGTGCTTTTTGCGGCCGACGTGCCGCTGGTGAGCTCGTTGCGCACGCTCGCCGAACAGACCTCAAATCACCGGTTGCACGAAGCGCTTTTGGACATTTCTTCCAATGTGGATGGCGGTACCCAGCTCTCAGACGCCCTAGCCGAATACGACGACATCTTCTCACAATTCTATGTGCAGATGATAAAGGCGGGTGAGGCTTCGGGTAAGTTGGACGATGTGCTCAACTATTTGGCTGAGTACACCGAACGTACCTATCATACGAACGCAAAGATCAAAAGTGCCTTGACCTATCCCGCGTTTGTTGTTACCGCATTCTTCGTGGTAGGGCTGGCTATGCTGTATTTCGTTATTCCTTCCCTTCTTAGTGTTTTGAGCCAGGCGGAGGGCGAATTGCCTGCCATTACGAAGGTCGTTATCTTCTTGAGTAACTTTGTGCGCTCGTATCTTTATATGGTCGTTGGAGGAGTGGCGTTGGGCATCGTCGCGATGTGGCGCTACATTAGGACGGAAAGTGGGAAAGAAATTTGGGATGAGTGGCAGCTACGTATCCCCGTAGTGCGCGATTTGGCTCAAAAGATATATATTTTTCGTTTTGCGGAAAGCTTTAGCCTGCTGGTGCGTGGTGGCGTGCCCATAGCGCGTTCGTTGGGAATTTCCGCAAATATTGTAGGCAACGGCGTGTATCGAGAAATTATTTTAGAGGCGCAGGAGCGCGTGATGCGGGGGGATAAAATTTCAGTCGCGTTTGCCGAACGTAACGAAGTACCCAAGCTGGTGAGCCAGATGATAGCCGTGGGGGAGCACACCGGAAAACTCGACGCTATCTTGGATAATATCTCAACGTTTTACGAACAAGAAGTTGAGGCTGCCATTGATACCATGACCTCGCTCATTGAGCCGGTCATGATTATTGTGCTTGGTATTTTCGTGGCCCTGTTGGTGGCCGGCGTCCTTCTGCCCATTTACACCAGCATTAGCGCCCTTTAATAGCTTTGAGCCACCGCATTTTGCGGGGCCCCGCCGGAGGCGGTGGCTTATAGCTTATCTGCAGAGGTTTCTAGCGACTCTAAGCTCCTAGCCACCGCTTGCTTCGGGGCCCCGTCACCGCTTTCTTCGGGACCCCGCCAGCGGCGGTGGCCAAAGGCGGTGGCTAGGAGCTCGCAGCTACCCAGGCCCTAGACTTTATCCACAACTTGCAGCATTACTTGCGGGACTTTAAGTATATAATTAAGAGGTGACGAATATCCCTAAAAGGTCGTTTCGTAATAAGAACATGTTATGCAAATCCTTATGACAAAAAATCGAGGCTTTACGCTTATCGAGCTTTTGGTGGTAATCGCAATCATCGGTATCTTGGCATCCATCGTGTTGGTTTCTCTGAATGACGCACGTCAGAGCGCCAACGACGCACAAAAGATTGGCAACCTGCGCCAGGCGCAGTCCGCTCTGGAGATTTTCTTTGCGCAAGACAACCACTATCCAAATCCGGCCGCGGCCTCTTCATGCAATGAGGCAAACTGGAACGCTGCATTTGGCGCGGGAGGTGCGGATAACGCGGCCCTGGTAGCAGCGGCTACTTCTACCGTAACGTACAGCTATGGTGCAAGCTCGGCGACCGATCCGGCCAACTACACCATTGAAGTAACGCTGGATGGGGCCAATAACCAGGTACTGGCGACCGACATAGATGGAACTTCAAATGCCTGCACCTGTGACGACCCCGACTACTGCATTAGCTCGATCTAGCCGATTTTCGTTCGTCGAATCCAAAAATCCCTCCCCGAGAGGGATTTTTGGCTGGGGAGCAAGCGAAGGATAATGTTAACCAATAGTAGAAACAACAGGGCTACCCTCCCTACCACAGTTTCCGCACGTGCGGAAACTGTGGTAGGGAGAAAAGGAAGAGTAAGCGGGCAAAGAAGGGGATAGGGGGGTGGATAGGAAAAGAGTTATGCTAAACTAAACGTATGACGGCGTTAATTCTGGTATCGGGGGTCTTTGGATTGCTGGTGGGCAGCTTTTTGAATATGGTCATCTACCGGCTGCATACCGGCGAGTCTATGACGCTGGCGCGTTCACACTGTACTCGTTGCAAGCGGACGCTCGCCTGGTACGAGCTGGTGCCAATCGCAAGTTTTTTTACACTCGGCACGCGCTGCCGTACCTGTAAAAGGCCCATTGCGTGGGGCTATCCTCTTGTCGAGGCTATAACGGCGGGTTTATTTATGGTTGCCACCTGGCGGGCGCTGGTGCTTATTCCCGACGCAACGTCATTGGTTTTTTGGGCGTATCTTTCCTTGGTGTTGGCTATCCTTTCAGGGCTCATCGTTATTTTTGTCTACGACCTGCAGCACTACATCATTCCTGACAAGGTCTTGGCTCCCATTACCGCCGCGGCCGCCGCCCTTACTGTTCTTTGGGCGGGGCACATATTCGGGGTGTCGCTTGAAGCGGCAGTTCTAATCGGTGAGCATATCGCCGCGGCAGTAGCAGCGTTTGTATTCTTCTTTTCACTCTACTATTTGTCTGATGGACGGTGGATGGGATTGGGCGATGTCAAATTAGTAGTGTTTATCGGGTTGTTTGTCGGTCTGCCGGAAGTAGCAACGGCATTGTTCGTAGCCTTTGTAAGCGGTGCTATAATAGGAGTAGTGCTCATTGTGGCAAAACGAAAGCGCCTGAAGAGTAGAATTCCCTTTGGTCCCTTTTTGGTCGTAGCCAGCATGCTTGCGTTTTGGTGGGGAGAACAGATGTTTGACTGGTACTTTTTCCAGCTATTTTCCATCAGTGCGTGAGATGGAGATGACACATATGCATCACGAAACATCCACGAGAGCGGCAAATGCACCGGATGGGCGCCACAGCCTCGGGTTCACTTTGGTAGAAATGCTCGTTTCCATTTCTATTATTGTTATTATATCGAGCATTACGTTTGCAAGTTTTCGGGGTAATGAGGACAAGTTGGATCTCCAGCATTCCGCGCAGCTGGTTGTGCAAGCGGTTGACCAGACGAAAAATTTTACGTTGGGCAGTCGGCTCCATAGGGAGGCGGGGACAGCTGATACCCTTACCCCAAGCGGCGGTGGATACGGCGTGTATTTGAAACAAGGCGAGGGACGTATTCTCATATTTGCCGACTGCAATGATTCAGACCAGTATGAAGATGGCCCGATGACTGGCGACCCCGATTATATCAAAGACGACTGCCAGGAGGCGTTTGAGGCTGGCGGACCCGTTTCTACGCGTTACTATCCGGAAGAAATTTCCGAAATTGTTTTTCCCGGGAAGGTTGTCATAGCGGCTGTGTATGCCGGGTCCGAATGTGTCGAGCAAGGACCCGGAGGAGACCTCCACACCATATTCGTACCCCCCAACTCCCTTGCGGATTTTGAACCCGGGGGATGCATCGAGCCAAGCATCGTTTTGCAAAATACCGCCGGGGACACGGCACAAGTATTTATCAATAGTGTGGGTGTCACGAGGGTACAATAGAAGTTCTACGTCCTCCATCCTAAAAGATTGCCCGTGACCTTCGCCGCGTATTCTGAGAACTCACGAATCTCCTTATGTTCCAGCAATTCACACAATGCATCCAAAGAACGTATAGTTCAAAGCCCATAGCTCAAGACGCCTCCGGTTCGAGGGGCGACGGAGGGTTCACGCTCATGGAAACCATTATTGCTGTTGGTATTTTCACCGTGGGCGTAGTGTCGGTGATTAGTTTGATTAACAGCGTCATCAGTTCGTTGGGAGTATCTCAAGAACGCGTGATTGCGGCCAACCTTGCCCAAGAAGGCATAGAGATTGTGCGTGCCGTTCGGGATACGAATTGGATAGTAGATCTCTCCTACAATGATGGTCTTGCTGATACTACTTACTGCGTCGAGTACAGCGACCTCAAAGCCGGCATGCAGGTTGGCCCGGGCGGGGCGTGCCTTTTGTATCAGGATGGGAATGGGATATTTAGCCATGCTAGTGATGGCGGGCCGGCAACGCCATTCTCGCGCCTTATTACGATAACGTCCGATGTTGACAGCAGCGCGAACCCGTTCTTGCGCATTGAGTCTGAGGTAACGTGGAACAGCAATACCTTCACCGTAGAGGATCATCTGTATGACTGGAAGTAACCGCTTCGAAAAAGGCTTTACGCTGATTGAGCTCGTTGTTGCCCTGGGTGTTTTTAGTATTGTGATGATGATTGCGTTCGGTGCTTTTCTCGGTGCGTTGCGGGCCCAGCGGGTTACCTTTGCCGAACATAGCGTTTCCCAGGAGACACGGTTTGCCCTTGAATTTATGTCGCGGCAGCTGCGCGTGGCAAGCCAAGATGGAGGTGGGGGAGGCTCGATGGTCTGTCTTGACGCCAGCAACTCCACGCCACGCGTATTTGATGTTGGGGCGGGTGAAATTCAGTTTCTCAATGGCCGGGAAGAATGCGTGAGATTCTTTTTTGATGACGGTACGGGAACTATCCGCTACGAAAATCCTGCGGGTGGTACGGCATACGACCTCACCAGCCCCACCGGGGTTACGGTGGAGTCACTGCAGTTTACTATTCGTGGCAACACCAACGCCGACGACGAGCAGCCGCGGGTCATGATTAACCTGACTGCGCGTGGCCTCGGCGGCGAAGAGGAAGAAGCTGCCCGCCTGACGACACAAACAACCGTTACCGTGCGCACGCTCGATTTACCCTAAATGTTCATGAATTACTTTAACAACAACGAATCCGGTGTCGCGTTGTACTTAATGATTCTCGTTTTAAGTGGTGTCCTCACCATTGGTTTGACGCTTTCCGCGTTGATGATAAAGGAATTGGCCACGGCTCAGACTGCCGCCGAGTACGTTCCGGCCATCTACGGAGCCGATGCGGGCATTGAGCGAGCGCTCTACGAGGTGCGCAAGAACGGAGAGTTCTTGGACTGTCCCACTGGTCCCGACGAGGGAACGGGGGAGTGTTTCATTGCTCTGACTGCGCTTGATAACGGCTCGCGGTATAAAATAGAAGTGTACGATGGCGATGTACCCAATGAACCCTGTGACACGAGCGATGCGAGCCGGTGTGTTCGCTCGACCGGGATTCATGGGGAGACGACCCGCGCCCTTACGGCGACATTTTAAGTGTGCTACAACGGGATGATATGCCTCACGTTCCACCCAAAGAAACGGCACGAAAGCGCGTGGAGCAGCTCAAGCGCGCCATTAACCGCCACCGTTATCGCTATCACGTTTTAGACGCTCCGGATATTTCGGACGCGGCTTTTGATTCGCTCAAACACGAGTTGCTGCAGCTTGAAACAGCCTACCCGGAGCTTGCCACGCCAGACTCACCGACCCAGCGGGTGGGGGGCGAGGCGCTTGATGCATTCAATAAAATCCCTCACGAGAGTCCGATGCTCTCCATTGAGGACATTTTCTCTCAAGAGGAACTTGTTTCCTGGGAGGACTTTCTTAAACGAAGAAGTGGCAGGGAGCATCCGGAGTATTTTTGTGAGCTCAAAATAGACGGCATCGCCATCGCGTTGGTCTACGAACGCGGCGTGTTGGTGCAGGGGGTCACGCGCGGTGACGGACGCATAGGCGAAGATGTGACTGCCAATATCAAGACCATATCGGCCGTTCCGCTGCGCCTTGAGTGGCACGAACAGGTAGCAGACCCAGAGGTTACGCGGCAGGCAAACGAGGTATTGGCCGCGGGCCGTCTTGAAATTCGCGGCGAGGCGTATACGCCGCTTGAGGCGTTTGCAAAGTTAAACCAAGAGCGAATGCGCGCGCGGGAAGATCCATTCGCTAATCCGCGCAATTTGACCGCCGGCAGCATTCGCCAGCTCGACCCAAAACTCGCTGCATCGCGCCCGCTATCATTTATCGGCTACAGCGTTGCTTCCAACGTGGGGCAAAAGGCACACGCCCAAGAACACGAGCTGATGCGCGCGCTGGGCATTCCAATCGACCCAACCGCGGGGGTATGTCGGGACCTTGACGACGTGATGCGCTACTGGCATGAGATTGAAAAAAAGCGCAATCGCCTGCCCTATCAAATTGACGGCGTGGTCGTGAGCGTCAACGACGAAGAGCTTTTCGAAGAACTTGGCGTGGCGGGCAAGAGTCCGCGGGCCATTCGCGCGTTTAAGTTCTCGCCCAAGCAATCCACGACCGTCGTGGAAGATATCAAGGTGCAAGTGGGCCGCACGGGCGCGATAACCCCTATTGCGCTGTTGCGCCCCGTGGAGCTGTCCGGCGTTACCGTGAGCCGGGCCACCCTGCATAACCAGGATGAGATTGACCGTCTTGACGTGCGAATAGGGGATACGGTCGTGGTGGAGCGAGCCGGAGACGTCATTCCGGATGTGGTCGGTGTGGTTGACGAGCTGCGTCCCAAAAAGGCCAAGCCGTACCTGCTGCCCAAAACGTGCCCGGAGTGCACCACGCCGCTTGTACGACCTAAGGGGGAGGCCATTACACGTTGCCCCAACCCAGCGTGTGAGTCGCGCAAGCGCCAGTACTTGCGGTACTTTGTTTCCAAAAGCGCGTTTGACGTGGACGGCATGGGCCCGCAGATTATCAACCAGCTTCTCGACAGTGAGCTTATTTCCGATCCGGCCGATATCTTCACGTTGCGCAAAGGCGACGTAGAACAACTTGAACGTTTTGGTGAAAAGTCGGCGCAAAACCTTATTGATGCCATCGAGAAGAGTAAGCGCATTTCATTGGCGCGTTTTATCAACGCGCTCAATATTCGCCACGTGGGCGAAGAGACCGCGATTGATTTGGCGAGAGAGTTTGGTACTATAGAAGCGCTTCAGCGTGCGTCACTGGAGGAGCTGCGCGCGGTGGATGGCATTGGCGCGGTGGTCGCGCGCGAGATTCATCAATGGTTCTCTCGCAAAGAACATCGTGCGTTGGTAGCACAGCTCTTGAGGGCGGGCGTTGAAATTGAGCCGCCCGCAACGACCGGCGATAAGCTAGCGGGAACCACGTTTGTCTTTACCGGTAGTATGGAGCGCTACACGCGGGAAGAGGCGGAAGACATTGTGCGTTCGTTGGGGGCCAAGGTGGCCTCTTCCGTGTCACGTGCGACCGACTATGTGGTGGTAGGAGAACACCCCGGTTCAAAATACGAAACTGCAAAAGCGCTTGGCGTGACCGTTCTGGATGAGACAGCATTTTTGAAATTGATTAAGCAATAGTATGGCGCGAATTTCTCACGACGAAGTACAACACATTGCCGGACTGGCCCGCATCGCAATTACCGACAGCGAGGCGGATTTTTATGCGGACGAACTTTCTGCCGTATTGCAGTATGTCGAGCAGTTGCAGGAAGTGGATGTAACCGGTATTGAGCCAACAAGCCATGTTACCGGCCTGGTGGGTGTGGGCCGTACGGATGAACCCACGGGGGACGTGTTGCAAAGCGAAAGCACGGTAAGCAAGATAATGGCGGCGATGTCATCACTTGAGCGCGGCATGCTCAAGGTGCGCTCGGTCTTCACGAATAAGGAACACGGCAATGGATAGCACGTCCTACACACTCGCGGAAATCATCAAGCGAACGCGCGCCAAAGAATTGTCGTTCACGGAGCTTACCGATGAATATCTGGCCCGCATCGACAAGCGCAACGGCGAGCTCCACGCTTTTCTTTCGGTAGACGCTGAAGGCGCGCGCAACGCCGCGTCTGCGGCCGATGTCGCTTTCAATGCAGAAGAGGCCAGCCCGCTGTTTGGAGTACCCGTCGCGGTCAAGGACGCAATTTTGGTAGATGGAGCTCCCTGCACGGCCGGTTCCAAAATGTTGGAGCATTACATCGCCCCGTACGATGCCACGGTTATGGTGAATCTCAAGCGCGTGGGTGCCTTTTCACTGGGCAAAACCAATATGGATGAGTTCGCGATGGGCTCGTCCACCGAGCACTCGGCCTTTGGTCCCACTAAGAATCCGCATGACCCTACGCGCGTTCCCGGGGGTTCCTCGGGTGGCTCGGCCGCGGCGGTAGCCGCGGGGCTGGCACCCCTTGCCCTGGGGTCTGACACGGGTGGCTCCATACGCCAGCCGGCGGCCTTTTGCGGTGTGGTTGGGTTTAAGCCAACCTACGGCGCCATATCACGGTTTGGGCTTATTGCTATGGCCTCGTCGCTGGACCAAATTGGAACGTTTACGCGTACCGTGGAAGACGTGAAGCTGGTCGCACCCTACTTGTTTGGTCGTGACGATAACGATGCTACCACTCAGGACATTCCCGAGCTTGCCGAATTACCCGATCCCAAAAGCATTACCATCGGCATTTTGAAAGAAGGGTTTGGCGAAGGGGTGCACGAAGGCATGAAGACCAATCTGCTTTCGGCCATCGCCGCCTATGAGAAGATGGGGGTTACTATAAAAGAAATTAGTATTCCCCATCTCAAATACAGTTTGCCGGTGTACTATATAATCATGCCCTCGGAAGTCTCTTCCAACATGACTCGCTACGACGGCATCCGCTATGGTCTAGATGGACCCGGCCAACAAGAGGATAATCTTCTGGGGTATTATTTGCACAATCGCCGAGAGGGCATTGGCGAGGAGGTGCGTCGCCGCATTATGCTGGGCACGTATACGCTTTCAGCGGGCTATTACGACGCCTACTACGCCCGCGCCCAAAAGGTGCGTACGCTGATAAAGCAGGATTTTGAAAACGCCTTCAACGAGGTAGACATTATCGCCGCACCCACCACGCCCACGCCACCTTTTAAGTTCGGCGAAAAGATGGACGACCCGCTGGAAATGTATCTTTCGGATGTTTATACGGTCAGCGCCAACCTTGCCGGCGTACCCGCCATTTCCATTCCGGCCGGCACGGTGGAGGAAGGGGGTATGGCCTTGCCCGTGGGCCTGCAGCTGATTGGCCCGCATAAGCAGGATTATCGTCTGCTGGAAGTTGCCTCATGGCTGGAGCGGACGCAAGGTCCAAATCCGAAATCCTAAACCCGAAATCCTAAACAAACGCAAATATCGAATAGGGTAAATTCAAAACGTTTTGGAATTTTAAAATTTAAATTTTTCTATTGTTTCGAATTTCGTGCTTCGTACTTCTGATTTGCTTCCGGCTGAAAGCTCATGAAGCTGAAAGCCGGAAGCTCTTGTATGCTTGATTACATCATCAATACCGTTGATAGCATTCTCTACTCTCCGTGGGGTATTGCCGCACAGGTGCTTATTGGAATAGCGTGTATTGGCATGTTCGTTTTTTGGCTCTGGCTCCATTGGCAGGTAGGCGACTACACAAAATACTGGGGTGAGTGGCTGTTTGCCACCAACCCCACGCCGCCCAAAGCAAGCGAGGCCTCGAAAGCCGGCATAATCAAGCAGTGGGAAGGCATAGAAGCGCGTATGAGTACTAACGACGAAGCTCAGTGGAAACTCGCCATTTTGGAGGCAGATGGCATGATGGATGAGATTATCAAAGATATGGGCTTTCGGGGCGAGACAATGGGCGAGCGCATGAAAGGCATTATCCCCTCCGAGTTTCCAGACTTGGACAACGCCTGGCGCGTGCACAAAGTGCGCAATTACATAGCCCACAGCCCCGACTATACCTTAAAACGCCCGGTCGCAGAGGCCACTATCGATATCTATCGGAGAATCTTTCGGGAGCTGAAGGTCTTGCCGTAAGCTATTTGGAGGGTTTACTTTTGTTTAGAGCCCTGTTATACTAGTTGTGTTTACTGCTGCGTATAGGCGATTCTACAGCATCGCTTTTAGTTTTGTTGCGTGGCGGTGCATAGCGGCGAAGTGTAACGGTTGCACGGGAGGCTCATAAGAAATTGTGACCTACCGCAGTAATGCGGTACGGAAAACTCTCTAAATTGCTGGAAACCCTACCTGCACAGCAGAAGGGCAATCGGCAGCGAAGCTCCGACGTACGTCGGAAAACGTTCAGAGACTATAATGGGAGCATCCTGTACCTTGTACCAAGATGCAGGATGATGGGATAGTCCGACACTGCAAGTAATTGCAGATAACCGCCAGAACCTCCAGGTAGTAGGTTCAATTCCTACCGCCGCTACAATTCGGAGAGAGTATGGACTGGGTAGCTCAGTCGGTAAGAGCGGAGCACTCATAACGCTCAGGTCGCGGGTTCGAGTCCCGCCCCAGTCACAAGAAATTGCCAGTGGCAATTTCGCCGTGGGGGAGCGAAGCAAACTGCTTTGCTTCGCGTGCGGGATTGAAAGCCGGAGCCATGTGCGCGCAGCGCACCGGCGAGGCCGGGCAGGAGGTGCTTGATGAGCGCAAGCCGTAGGCGTAGCGCGAATCTAGCAACCTGACGCCGAGTCCCGCCCCAGTCACACGTTCTCTCGGCCTATGCAGAGAGAACGTACAAACAAGGAAGAAACATCGAACACGGACCCGTAGCTTAGTGGTTAAAGCGCCTCCCTGTCACGGAGGAGATCGCCGGTTCAACTCCGGTCGGGTCCGCCTTCGCCTCGACAATATGTCGGGCTTCGACGGGCAGATTCGCTTAACAAAACACCCCCTCTTTGGGGGCGTTTTGTTTTAGTCAGTTTATAAAAAGCAAACGGGAGCGCTTGTGGGCGCTCCCGTGGGAGGGGGCTACTGCAGGGTGAAGGGAGTGGTATCAGCACTCTGAATCACCTCTGTGGCCTTGTGCAGGGAGATGAGCATCAGTTCCTCCAGCGCGCCCAGCACGTCCGGGAGGAAGATAGCGAAGACCACGATAATAATGGCCAGACCAATTGCTTGTCCCATTGTTGTTGCGCAAGAAGGTGGTTACTTGCGCGGTGAGACCGCACCGCCGGCCTAGGTGGCCTTCCCTCCTGCTCTCAGCGTACCGGGCGCATGCGAGATGCGATGAGAGCAAAAGAGAGAATAGTGTTCAAAGAACGAGCATTACAATATACAACTTTTTAAAATTGTGTCAAGGGTTTCGGGGATTTGGTATTGACAAACGAATCGCTTTTCCGCTAGTCTTGTATGGACGGTGGGGATGTAGCTCAGTCTGGGAGAGCGTCGTACCCGCGGAGGTACGGAGGTCGGAGGTTCGAATCCCTCCACGCCCACCAGCCCTTCGTGCCCTCGTAGTTTAAATTGGAGAATCCCTACCGAGGTAGGGAGGTGGGTGGTTCAAGTCCACCCCGAGGGCTCCAGTTCCTCCAAGTCGAAGTAGCTCAACGGCCCGCCCGCAACGCCTGAGTAAGCTCATGCTTGCGATGGCGGGCGGGTAGAGCGCAGGCGTGAGATGCCTGTGGTTGGTGGTTCAAATCCACCCTTCGGTAACATGCCGGTCAATCTTTTTGGTGACGACCGAAAGATGTGTCGGGAAACCGACGGCCGGCTCCAGCACTTCTCAGCCCGCCTTCCTCGCGAAGACGGGCTGAGTCATTTTTGGTATAATAAAAACATATATGCGGACATATATACGTTCGTATATACGAAAATCTATGGCACAAAAATACACGCGAAAGTTGCAAAAGATGAGTACTCACAGCTACGTGCTGAATATACCGAAGGAATTGGTGGAGGAATTCGGTTGGCGCGAGCGCCAAAAGCTGGAGATTGTCTTTGGCGGGCGCAAGCACGACCTGACCATCCGCGACTGGAAGCCCAGCGCGAAGCGCGGCTAATGCGGAAAGAACGCGGAACTACGCTGAATAAACGCTGAAACAACGGCGAACTTTCCGCATATTTCCGCGTACAATCCGCGTAAATCCGCGAGTTCACCTGCCTACCGCAGGCAGGTGAACTATGTGAACAAACATAACCCTTCGACCACCGCATTCTGCGGGGCCCCGCCAAAGGCGGTGGCTCGCTGTGCAAAGCACAGCTCGCTCAGGGTACTGAATTTTCCCCTTCGGTCCTGAGGACCTCAGGGTCCGAAGGATAACAACTCAACGGCGTCTGCCGTAGGCAGACTTGCTTCGTTGAGAAAATTCGTATGGCAGAAGGAACAGACATTTATGCACGGCCCATGGCCTTTACGGACTTGGAGACGACGGGACTCAACCCGTTCCACAATGAAATTATTGAGTTTGGCCTCGTCTTGGTGGACCAGACTACATTGGAGGTAATGGAGGAGTGGGAGACCAAAGTGCAGCCTCGCTATCCTGAACGGGCCAACGCCATGGTGCGCGGCATCAACGGTTTTAACGAAGAAGAGTGGCGCGACGCTCCCTCACTGGAGCAAGTTCTGCCCGAATACGCCCAACGAGTGCAGGGTGCGCTGTTGACCGCCTGGAACATTCGTTTTGAAGCCAAGTTTTTAGAGGCGGCATTTCACCAGTGTCGTATCGATATTTACCAGATCATGGCCTACCACGGCATGGACGTGATACCGCTTGCGATGGAACGTTTGCGTGGAACGGGCATCAAAAAGTTCAGTTTAAGTACGGTGGCCGACGCGCTGGGGCTGGAAGGAGAACCGACTGTGCACCGGGCTATCAACGGGGCGCGGCTGGCCTTTGAGGTGTATAAAAAGCTGCGCGAGCCGGTTTAGGAGCGTCCAATGTGCTTGAAAAAAGCGCCAAAATGCGCTATAATGGGCGAGTAGTATGGAAATGCAAGCAGACCTTTTGGAAGAGAAAAAGCTGCTCGAAACCCTTGAAAAGAGGCACGATGCCGACGCGGAGCGCATGAAGCGCTTTTTGAATATGCCCGACCTGTCCAGGACGCCCGGCTCCCCCTTGCATGAGTTGGTCCAGCGCATTTTGGCTCTGCCGGCATTTGCCGATTTTGACACCATAGAGGTTCCTCAAGTGGTTAGCACCGAGCTTGCGTTTGATTGGTTCGACTTTCCCAAAGACCATCCGGCCAGAAGCTATTCGGACACGTATTATGTGGACGACACGCACATTCTGCGTCCTCACACGACGGTGATGTGGCACTACTATTTGGAGGATGAAAGCGTAAAAGCGCGTATGCAGCAGGGCGAGCCGGTGGGCTGTTTTGCGCACGGCAAAGTATATCGCAAGGACGAAATTGATCGCCGCCACATGAATGTCTTTCACCAGATGGACGGCTGGTACTTGACGCCACGCACAACGAACGTCATCGGGCAAAAGGACTTGGAGAACGTGCTGGCCGATATCGCCAAGGCCATTTTTGGCGCTGACATTGAATATCGTTTTAATAAAGATACGTTTCCCTACACGGACCCCAGCATAGAAATGGAAGTAAAGGTGGGGGAGCGCTGGATAGAGGTCTTGGGCAGCGGCGTGGTGAAGGGCAGCGTACTGAAGAACTTTGGCGTGGACCCCGACGAGTACAACGGCTGGGCGTTTGGTTTTGGGCTTGAGCGCCTGGCCATTATTAGTATGGATTTGCCCGACATTCGGCTGCTGTGGTCGGACGATGAGCGCATCAAGCGCCAGCTCAAGCTGGGCGACCAATATGAGGAGGTCAGCAAGTATCCGCCGGTCACGCGCGATATTTCGTTTATCGTTGAGGACTCATTCATCCCGAACAACTACTTTGACCTTATTCGTGACCTGGGCGGCGACCTCGTGGAAGAGGTTGAGCTTCTGGACAAGTACGAGAGCAAAGAGAAATTCGGCTCCGGCAAGGTGAGCTACACGTACCGCATTACGTACCGCAGCCCCGACCGCACGCTCACGAGCGACGAGGTAGATGCCATCCAAAAGCAAGTATACGAAGAGACCGCCAAACAGTTTAATGCCAAGCTTCGCTAGAGAAGAGCGTTAGGTACTAGGTGTGAGAGCTTTAGGCAGGATGCTAAAGCTCTAGAGCTCTAACCCCTAATGCTCTACTAAAATAACTCGACGTTTGACATCTCTTAAATCCCATGGTCACCAAAAAATCAACAACCAACACCAGTAGCTACTCTGCCAAAGACATTCAGGTCCTGGAAGGGCTGGATCCGGTGCGCAAGCGCCCCGGCATGTATATTGGTTCCACCGGCGAGAGTGGTCTGCACCACCTTGTTTGGGAGGTGTTTGATAACTCGCTGGATGAGGCGATGGCCGGCTACGCCAAGCGTATTATGATTACCCTCATGAAGGATGGCCGCGTTAATGTAACTGACGACGGCCGCGGGATTCCGGTGGACAAGCACCCGCAGACCAAAAAATCCACGTTGGAGACGGTCATGACTATCCTGCACGCGGGCGGGAAGTTTGGCGGCGGAGGATACAAGATTTCAGGCGGGCTGCACGGGGTGGGTGTGTCGGTGGTCAATGCTCTTTCCATCCATTTGCGCGCCGAGGTATGCCGCGACGGCGTCCAGTGGGCGCAGGAGTATACGTCGGGCAATCCCACGGGAGCGGTCAAGAAAATAGGTACCTGCCCCAAAGGCATGAGCGGCACCAGTATTACGTTTGAGCCGGACCGCCGTATTTTCAAAGAGGGCGAGTTTCGTTGGAAGACCATCCTGGACCACCTGCGCCAGCAGGCGTACCTGACCCAAGGCGTGCATATTAAAGTGGTGGATGAACGCGAAGAGCCTTCCCAGTCCTATCAATTTTATTTTGAAGGAGGCCTGATTTCGTTTGTTGATTATCTCAACCGTAACGAGACCGTGCGCAACCAAAATATTTTCCACGCGACGGGTGAAAAGGACGACGTTGTGGTAGAAGTGGCCTTTCAGTATTCCGATGACTTGCAGGGGATGGAGCTGGGGTTTGCCAATAACATCCACACCATTGAGGGTGGTATGCATATTACAGGGTTTCGTACCGCGCTGACGCGTACCCTGAACGACTACGCAAAGCGAAGTAATCTTCTCAAGGGCGACGAGGCCTTTACCGGCGATGACGTGCGGGAAGGGTTGACCGTCGTGGTTTCGGTCAAAATCCCCGATCCGCAGTTTGAAGGCCAGACCAAAGCGAAGCTCGGCAATACTGAAGCCAGAAGCGCGGTTGAGGCGATCGTCTCGGTAGAGTTCGCTGACTTTTTAGACAAAAACCCTACTGACGCACGCCAGATTATTGAAAAAGTATCTCTTGCCGCTCGTGCGCGTAAGGCGGCCAAGGCCGCGCGCGATACCGTTATTCGCAAGGGCGCGCTGGAGGGCCTGACGCTCCCCGGCAAGCTGGCGGACTGCTCGTCGCGTAACCCAGAGGAATCGGAACTCTTCATTGTAGAGGGAGACTCGGCGGGCGGCTCGGCTAAGAGCGGCCGCGACCGAAGGTTCCAGGCAATTTTGCCCTTGCGCGGGAAGATTCTCAACGTGGAGCGGGCGCGGCTGGATCGGCTGCTCTCTTCCAAAGAGATTCGAACGCTGGTCATTGCACTGGGTGCCGGCATTGGAGAGGAAGCCAATATGGCTAAGCTGCGCTACCATCGCATTATTATCATGACCGACGCCGATGTGGACGGCGCCCACATCCGGACGCTTCTTTTGACGCTCTTTTTCCGCTATTTTAGAGCTATTATTGAGAATGGCTATCTCTATATTGCCCAACCGCCGCTTTATAAAGTACAGAAGGGCAAAAAATTTGAGTATGTCTATTCGGATGCCCAGCGCGACGAGGCGGTCAAGCGGCTCGCCCAAGAGACGGCCGGGCCCGCGGACAAGGAGGTGGTTGAGCAGGTAGCCGCAGACCTGCCCGCCGAAGCCTCGGCGCAGGCGGGAGTTGAGGGGCTTGAGAGTGGCGAGAAAAAAGTTGCTGGCATCAGTTTGCAGCGCTATAAGGGTCTGGGTGAGATGAACGCCGACCAGTTGTGGGAGACGACCATGAATCCCGAGCGTCGCGTGATGTACCAAGTCACGGTGGAAGACGCCGAAGCGGCCGACAAGATTTTTGACGTGCTCATGGGCAGCGAGGTGGCCCCGCGCAAGCGCTTTATTCAAACTCACGCCGATAAGGTGCAGAACCTCGATATTTAAGATGCCGTAGGAGTGCCTTCCCTGGGGTGTTACTCTTTTTGGTAGCTGATGAGTGTGGCCATTGTAGACTGAGGCGCACTTGACGTTGGAAAAGAAAGGCAGTATGATGAGGGCGAATCAACAGAGCCCCGCGAGGGGTTTTTAAATAGCCACTCGGCAAACTCAAATGCGAAGCATGCAGAGTGAGCCTAGCGGCAGCTTAACCCCCTCACTCGAATGCGGTCATTCTCGTCAAGAGCGGCCAGCGCAGAGTGTGAGGCACTATCGTAAACGTATTGCAGTATACTCTTCACCGCGTTTGACCGAACCGGACAGCGCTACCGCATTCGAGTGAGGGGGTACTCAATTTTGTAATTTCGCTCCCGCTCAAACAAAATTGGTATGACCATCGTCCAAAAACCGTTTATTTCTCTGGTACGCTTCTTGAAGGAGGTGCGCATTGAGTTGAAAAAAGTTGCCTGGCCCGCGCGTCGGGAGGTTATTAACTATACGATTTTGGTAATTGCCGTTTCTACGATAATCGGCATTTACCTGGGCGTTCTGGACCTTCTGTTCCAGTGGGTACTCACCAACTTTATTATCTAACTTTTACGGATATGGCGCCCTTCGATCCGCCGCTGGCGGCCTCAGGGTGCTCATAGTTGCCTTTAGGTCCTGAGGACCGAAAGGTCCGAAGGATAACGTTTCGCTACGCTCAACGACAACTATGGCAAAGCAGCAGATACAACGAGGACGCCGCTGGTACGTGTTGCACACGTACTCCGGCTATGAAGACGCCGTAGCGCATAACCTACGCCAACGCATTGAGTCGCTTGGTATGCAGGACAAGATTTTCAGCGTATTGGTTCCCAAAGAAAAGAAGATTCGCTTGCGCAATGGTAAGCGCCAGGTCATTGAAGAACGCATCTATCCTGGCTACGTGCTGGTCGAGATGATTGTAACCGATGACTCCTGGTACGTGGTACGCAACACGCCCCGCGTGACAGGGTTCGTGGGTTCAGGAACCACACCTATTCCTGTTTCGGACAAGGAAATTGCCGAGCTGCAAAAGCAGATGGGCGTTGATGAGCCAAAGTACAAGATTGACATCAAGGTGGGTGATAGCGTAAAAATTAATGACGGTCCCTTCAAGGAATTTGATGGCAAGATCGCTTCGGTGGACGAAGAGAAGGGCAAGGTTCAGGTGCTCGTGAATATGTTCGGTCGCGAAACACCGGTCGAACTGGATTATCTCCAGGTAACTAAAGTGTAGAGTAGCTACGTTACTCTGAGCGTAGTCGAAGAGTTGCATTCCACCCTTCGACTCGCTGCGCTCCGCGCAGCTCTCTCAGGGTACTGAATTTTCTAACACCTCAACGTCGCAAACAAGTTTGCTTGTCTCGTTGAGAAAATTCGTATGGCAAAAGCAATTAAAACAGTAGTAAAATTGCAGATCCAGGGCGGTGCGGCAACGCCGGCACCCCCGGTAGGT
>JBBDZE010000014.1:0-5203 GCA_040900345.1 Candidatus Spechtbacterales bacterium | reverse complement strand
TCGTAATATGAGATTTTGCAGTCGGTGGAGGAAAGACAATAAATAGAGGTGTAAATACCTGTATTGGCGCTGGTTACAGAATCAACCGTGGTAAGGGTTTTTGTGGAACAAGTGGCATCGTCGCAGTCGGCCATCATAAGGTTGTCGTTCGTTTGGTCCCAATATGAGATTTTGCAGTCGGTGGAGGAAAGACAATAAATAGAGGTGTAAGCACCTGTGCTGGCGCTTGTTACAGAATCAACCGTGGTCAGGGCTTTGGTTGAGCAAGTGGCGTCGTCACAGTCGGCCATCATAAGGTTGGTATTCGTAGTGTCGTAATATGAGATTTTGCAGTCGGTGGAGGAAAGACAATAAATAGAGGTGTAAAAACCTGTACTGGCGCTTGTTACAGAATCAACCGTGGTTAATGTACGTGACACGCACCCCCCGCTGGTGTCCTGCACAATATTACTCGGTGCGGTAGTGCCGTCGGTGTTTCCACACAGAGCGTTGCTTTCCACGGCCAGCGCCTTGAGCACATCCCCTGCCGTTATGGCTCCTGCCGTGCCTGCTCCCGTTGTTCCGGTGCCGTCTCCATCCAAGAAGGTGTCTTCGTCCGGAGCTGGCAAGGTGAGGTCAAAGACAAGAACATTCTCATTGCCGGGGTTGGGGCTTGCCGCAGGAGCATTGTTGTTGGTGAAGGTTGGAGAGGATGAAAGGGCAAGCTGGGGAACGCTTACTATCAAGGCAAGCATGCTTGCTGTCACCAGCAATACGCCCGCCGTGCGGACACCTTTCTTTACTGATAGCCAGAGATTTTTATAGCGCACCTTTATGCGATTATCCATAGTGTTGTCCGCCGTACCGGCAGAACCTGCATCACGAAGCCGTTTGTCATGCCGGGACATACCTTTAATGTTAAATTATACCACCTTTTCTTTCCCTCCCTGCTTATTTTTCCTTGTGGATGCGGCGTACCCAAGCGCAGCCAGCGCCAGGCCGATATCGCGAAACGTTATTAAGAGTTGGCTTGGACCCGAGAGGACAACAATAGCCACCAGCGCGCCACTTGCCGCAAGACCCGCCCAGAACGCAAACAATCCCGAAAGCAGCCACACGCCAAGACCAATATCGGCAACGGCGTGCAGCATGAGCGCCGTCTCCCGGCTCACGCCAAATTGCTCGACCCAGGCGGGCACGAACCCGAGCCACTGGTGGGGCTGGCGCAGGCTCTCAATACCGGCAAACAAAAAGACAAATGCCAGGCCAACGCGCAGAAAATCGTTTGATTTTATTATGCTCTGCATAAACTAAGCGTGCTTATTGTTCGGTAAGCGAGCGCAGTGCGAGCTTAATGGCGCCTTCCGCCGAATCTTTTTCGCTCACCATAAGCGCGCATCTCTTCGTAAGATAGCCCTGGATCATCTCACCAAAAGCAAAGGGTACCTTAAACGTACTCCCGACCGCAACAACCGGTATGCGGGATTCGCCTTTAAACAGCTTCTCAGCGACCGTATTAACGCCAAGCGCCACTTCCTGGGCGGCGCGGTCAAAGATATCGCGTGCAGTTTTATCGCCATGTGCCACGCCATCGGCGCAAATTTTCGCAACCGCCGCGACGCGCGACTTGTCAAATCCGCCTTCATAAATATAGTGGGCGACCTCCCGCATGCTGGAAACGCCAAAATGCTGTTCAATTATTTCTTCCAGCGCTGTTTTAGGGCCGCGCCCGTCATGCGATCGGGTGGCGGCGCGCAACGCCTCGCGACCAATCCAGTAGGAACTACCCTCGTCGCTTAAAATAAAGCCCAACCCGCCGGCGTAGGCCTCTTCGCCTTTGCGGTTTCTACCATAGATGTTGCTTCCCGTTCCCACATTGGCCGCAATGCCGATGCCGTCATTGGTACACGCGGGCAACACAAGCTGAACATCGTTGAGCACGTAAAGCTTCTCCACAATAGTCTCACCCAGTCCATGCGCAATACGCGCGTGCGCCTCTTCCTGCTGGCGGGGCGTATTCACGCCCGCCACACCAAAACACGCGGCGGCAAACGTAGGGTGATTTTCAATGCTTGCGTCCGCAATTGCGTCGCCAAGAGCTTCGCGAATATTGGCAAGGAATATCCCTGTAGGCTGGTGCTCAAAACTCGCCGGGCCGCCCATGGCACGCCCCAGAATCGTGCCCTCTTCGTCGGCAATGACAACGGATGTTCTGCTGGCCCCGGCGTCAACTCCCAGGATGTACTTCATGACTTTATTATAGCCCTTGATTGGGGGCGGCGAAAAGCTCTCTGGCCGCATTCCATATATCTTCCTCTCCCTGACTTCGCGCCCAGTACCAATATTCGGCACCCCACAGGTAGAACGTATCAATGCCCGTGGCCCGCGCGTAGTTGATGGTCTCGCGGAACTTTTCACCGTTCATGGTGCGTTCACGCTCTTCTTGGGAGTGTATGGAAATAGGCACATCGGTGACCCACGGCTCGGCTTGGAGCTCAGTAATGATGACGTCCTTGCCCGACCACAATTTCAAGAGCTGTGCCTTGCGCGCGTACTGCTGGGGAGGAATCCACCAGTAGTTCAGGAATTCATCGCGCTCGTGGTGATGAATAATACGATAGAGCGTGGAGCCAACGATGTCGGCGCGCTTGCCGGCCTCGTACCATAGGGAGGCTTCACCCGTGTCGGTCACAATTATCGGACGCGACGGGTCCAGTTCGCGCACCAGCCCCACCTCCCTATCAAGCAGTTCTTCGCTCGCCGGCGGGCAGATGCCAAACTCCAAGAGGGGTTCATTCTCTATCTGCCAGGCAGAAATTGACGGGTAATCTTCGTAGTGTCGAATGACGGCCGTAAGCATGGCAAGTAACCTCGCCTGGAACTTCGCAGAGGTCACGTCGCGTGCGTCCAGCCACGCGGGGGCGCGGCACTCAGGCCACCGTGGCAGTTTAAAACCCACAGCCACAATAGCTTTCCCGCCGCGCTTCTCCAGCTGCGCCAGCTGCTCATCCCAAATAGAAAAATCGTACCGGCCCGGCCGTTCTTCCAGTTCGTCCCAGTAGATAGGGATGCGCACGTGTCTCACCTTCATCTCATCGAGGAGCGCGGTATAGGTTAAACGCCAGTCGATTCCTAGCTCTTGAGCCTGGCGATGGGAAAAAGTAACTCCCCAGGTAATCTCTTCGGCCGGCTCTACGGGAACGGCAACGAGCCAAAGCGTGGCTACCGCGACCACAGACGCAACCCCGGCTGCCCCGATACCCAAAAACGCAAGGAGGCGAGCTACCGTGGAATGGCGGCGAAGCCGTGTGCGGATAGCACGAAGTATGTTCATAGGAAGAGAAGTGCAATGCCAAGCGAGATGACCCCCGCGCCGGCAAAACGCAACGAGACCGATGAAATACTCAGCTCTTCCTTCAGAAGGCGTGGATTACGCAGGGCTAGTATGCCCGCAAATACAAGAATGAAAAAGTATTGCAGACCGGCGAGTGCGTTAATGAGCGCCACCTGCACGAACTGCGCCAGGTAGATGGCGACATTTTGCAAAAAAGCTCCCAGAGTCCCCGATCCTTTCCCTACAAGAAATGCCCATAGGACTCTGCGCTGGACAAGGGGATTCTTCTGAAACACAATGGCTCGCGTTCCCGGAACCAACAAGAACGACGCGGCCATAAGGAAACTACCATACGAGACCCAAATGAATCCATTGAAGAATCCTTCTTGAAGGAACGTCAGTTTAATGAGCGTATAGTTGGCGCCGAAAAAAAGCGCCGCAAAAAGCGCATTACGCACATCTCGAGACGAGAACTCAAACCGCCCCGGATGTGAGGTAAATGCCAGCAGTACGGTCCCGACTACGAGAAGCCCGAAAGCGGCTGCCAGCTTAGGCGTAATGTCAATACGCTCGCCTGCAACCAAGACGCCCAAAAGAAGTGTGGCCACAGGACTCGCCGCGCCAATCATGGGAATGACCGATGCCACACTTCCCTGCAAAAGACCCCGATATAAAAAATAGAGAGCTACAATGCCCGCCCCACCCGCGGCAAGGGGCAGGGCGAGATTCAAGCCCTGCGGAATACTGAAGGTAAACAAGGGAAATGTTATGCCAAACAGTTCGCCCGAAAACAAGCTCAAGGGGATGAGCACCGACGCAAGGAGGCCGGTGATGCCGGCATAGAAAGCGTAGGCGCGAGGATGAGGCAGGGGTCCCGCCAAAAGATAGCGGTCCGCGACCGCCGACAACCCAAAGAGTGCGTAGGCGGCAACTGCAGGAATAATCCAAAGCATGTGTTTGTTCTCAATCGAACAAAAGGTATTAGGTCCGCCAGCTGGCGGATAGGTATTAGGTTTTAGGGCACTCAAGGCCCTCCATAGAATCTATCACCCAGAAAACCTAATGCCTGCGTGCCTTTATTTTATCATGCCTCGATAGCACTCCCTTCGGGGTAGCTCTCAAACTCTGCCTGATTAACTTCAACGATAAGGTTCCAGTCAAGACCAACTGCATTGAATACAGAAGGGCTGATAACCCAACGCTTCTCGCCGCCTTCCAGCACATACACACGGATATCCCCCGCATGACGAATGCCATGCGCCACCGGATAGAGCATGAGTTCCTCCGAGGTGACAGTTATGATGTCCTCCCAGCGGTTGCCGTAAGAAAGGAATACTTCGGGGTTCGGGATATGTTTTTTCACCCCGCTGCTGCTGACGTAATAAACGCGAGAATCACTGGCGGTTTTGAGCAATACCTGGCGACGGTCCCCTTGAGGCGAGCTACCGGTATCGGCGGGTGGAGGGATGGGTTCCTCGGGAGTCTCAGGTGTTTCAGGCTCGGTTGGCTCTTCCGGAAGTTCTTGTGTCAGCGTAGTTGCCGAGGCTCTGGGATAGAAGAGGCTGGTGTAGATGTTGCCGTTGGTATCTCTGGTTCTGATGAGGTAGTGGTATGTGGTGGAGGGGGTGAGGTTTTGGTCGATGTAGGATTGGGTTGGTGCGGCCAGGGTGGCAATGTGGTTTTGATCGTTTGGTTGAAAGTCTGATTGAGTTGAGCGGTATATGAGAAGGGATGAGAGGTCAGAGTCTGTAGGGTTTTGCCACGTCAGGGTGATGGATGTGGTTGAGGTTGGAGTTGCGTTGAGGTTGGTGACGGGACCGGGGCTTGTGGTGTCAGATGAGGCTGGGATGCCGGCACTGGTAACGGTCTGGGTATTGGCGTTGGTGAGAT
>JBBDZE010000013.1:757-33995 GCA_040900345.1 Candidatus Spechtbacterales bacterium | reverse complement strand
TTGAGCAGGAGGCGTTGCCGCAGTGGACAACCTTGAGGTCGTCGTTGGTGTTGTCCCAGTAGCTGATGACGGGGAAATTGTCCGTGCCAATGGCAATGGAGGTGTAGAAGCCGACACTGCCGGTTGAGTCCACGGTGGTCAGTGTGTTACCGCTTGTGCAGGAGGCGTTGCCGCAGTGGACAACCTTGAGGTCGTCGTTGGTGATGTCCTGGTAGCTGATGACGGGGAAGTTGTCTGTGCCAATGGCAATGGAGGTGAAGAGGCCGACACTGCCAGTTGAGTCCACGGTGGTAAGGATATTTTGCGCGCAACCGGTACTCGTGGAATTGTTCACGAGGTTCGTGGGCGCGGTCGTGCCGTCCGTGTCACCACATAAGGCAGTGTCGGCTGCCATGGCCAACGCCTTGAGAATGTCTCCTGCTGTAATAGCAGCAGCTGTTCCGGCTCCCGTGGTGCTAGTGCCGTCTGAGTCTAAGAAGGTGTCTGTGTCGGGTGCAGGCAAGGTGAGGTCAAAGACAAGAACATTCTCATTGCCGGGGTTGGGACTTGCGGCGGGCGCATTGTTGTTGGTGAAGGTTGGGGAGGATGAAAGGGCGAGCTGGGGAACGCTTACCACCAAGGCAAGCATGCTTGCTGTCATGAGTACTACGCTTGTAATACGAAAAGCCCCCTTCATAATCGCAGAAGAGCGCCGGCGAAACAGCAATAAGTATTGGTACATACCTTCAGCCATGAACAGTCTTATCTGAATGATTTCATTTTATCAATAAAGCCCCTCCGGTACAAGTTTATTATCCACAGCCTGCCCTATACTCATTGCAGGGAATGCCGTGCGTGGGAGACAAAACGTGCGTGTCTGCAAACAGTACAAGTGGCAAAAACAGAACGTATCCGATACGTTTAAAGAGATGAGAACCGCGGGTTCCTTCAATATTCGCACACAAACGGCCAACAATATGCTTATTTGATAGTTATGTTTATGAATGTTTTTTACTCCATGTATAAGCTTTTATTAATGTTAGTTTTGTTTTGAGTTTTTTACTCTCAATGTGTTTTTGAAATGCCACATACTTTTCTGTTCTCGTTCTCTTCCCCTTAGGTGTTGATATCTCTGCATTGGCGGCCAGGTTATAATAAACAGCATGGAACAGCTTCCCGCCTTCTTTATCGTACTGACTGTCGGCCTTATTTTTTCTGAGCTCTTTCGGCGGCTTCACCTCCCCTGGGTACTTGCCCTGATTATTGGAGGCATGTATATCGGCCCTTTCGGTGTGGGATTTTTCACCCCAAACGAGACCATGGATTTCCTCGCGGAAATGGGGCTGGTCTTTCTCCTCTTTATGGCGGGACTTGAGACGCGACTCTCTTCGTTTGGGCATATCCAGAAGCGGATTTTGCTTCTCGCCCTTCTCAACGGTCTCATTCCCTTCGTACTCGGTTTGGCTATTGCGGCAGCGTTTGGCTATGCTCTGCCCGTGGCAATATTGCTGGGGGCAATTTTTGTATCTTCGTCCATCGCAGTGATTGTGCCCTCCCTGGAAGCAAGCCGCCTTGTTGACACTCGCCTGGGACGGACCATTCTTACGGCGGCGATACTGGAAGATATCGTCAGCCTTATCATTCTTTCGGTATTCCTCCAAACAAGCCTGGAGGGAGCCGCAAACATCCCCCTGCTCCTTTTCTATCCGCTTGCTGTGGGTGCGCTTATCGTACTGCGGCTCGCCATACCCGCCGTTGAGAAAGTGGTGTCGCGCGAGATACGCAGCGGACGAGATATTTTTGAAAACGAATTGCGCCTAGTGTTTGTTCTGCTCCTTGGCATCGTGGCACTGCTGCAGTTGTTAGGACTGCATCCGGTCATTGCGGGGTTTTTCGCAGGCCTTGTCCTTTCCGACACCATTAAAAGCGACGTGCTTCGCGAAAAGCTCCACACGCTCAGCTATGGGTTGTTCATTCCCATATTCTTTATTGTACTGGGCGCCAACACCAACATTCGCCTCTTCACCACGCTACAAAGCGGCGCGTTATTTGCCGGAGTTATTATTATAGGTTCCATTGTTGCAAAACTTGCCAGCGGCTTTATCGGCGGAAAGCTTAACCATTTCACCACGCGCCAGAGTTTCCTCGTGGGCGCGGCTACGATTCCGCAACTTTCTACCGCCGTTGCCGTCGCGTCTCTTGCACCTCGGCTGGACATTCCGCCTGCCTTCATCTCTTCTATTATTGTACTGAGCATTGCTACCACGTTCGTGGGGCCGCTCCTCATCCGTCTCTTGGCGCGCCGAACACGCACGAAAGAAATAATGGAAGCTTACCGCATCTAGTTTGTCCCTACCAAAAACCGCTCCTTACAGGGAGCGGTTTTTGGTAGGGACAAATCAATAGCCTTCCAGTCGTCGTGATTTTTCGTGCTTTCGAATTTTCTCGAGAGCCTTGGCCTCAATTTGGCGAATGCGCTCGCGCGTAACACCAAATTCCTTGCCCACCTCTTCCAAGGTGTGGGTTACGCCATCTTTCAGGCCAAATCGCATGCTCAAAATTTTCTGCTCGCGGGCCGAAAGGTCACGGATAATTTCATCGAGCCGCTCTTTTAGCAACCGGCGGCCGGCAATAGTGGTGGGGGAAAGTTCTTTTTCATCTTTGACAAACTCGCCCAATACGCTTGACTCGTCGTCGTCCTCGCCCACGGGTGCCTCCAGTGAAACAATATCCTGAGAGATCTTTTGAATATGGCGAATCTTATCGACCGGCACGCCCATTTCGGCCGCTATATCTTCAGGCAACGGATCGCGCCCCAAGTCCTGCACGAGCTTTCGCTTTATCTGCATATACTTGGAAATGGTCTCCACCATGTGGACCGGAATGCGGATGGTGCGGGCCTGGTCGGCCAGGGCGCGCGTAATAGCCTGGCGAATCCACCAGGTCGCATAGGTTGAAAACTTATACCCCTTCGTGTAGTCAAACTTTTCTACGGCCTTGAAAAGGCCGATGTTCCCTTCCTGAATAAGGTCCAGGAGTGTCAGGTTAGGGCTACGCCCCACATACTTTTTGGCAATACTTACCACCAACCGCAGGTTGGCCAACGCGAGTTTTTTGCGCGCCTCTTCATCCCCTTGCTCAATGCGCTTTGCGAGTTCTTTTTCCTCGTCGGCCGTGAGGAATGGTACGCGGCCTATTTCACGCAAATAGACTTGCACCGAATCAAACGGCAGTTTGCTCAAATCCTCTTCGGCCGTCTCTTGGCGCTCGTCTTTGGGCTTGATCCCTAAAATATCCTGCGATTCCTTTACTTTGATGTTATGGTTGGCGAGATCGTCGTACAACAACTCTAAACTCCCAATGTCTTTTTCAACATTGGGAATGAGATGCAAAATTTCGTTATAGGTAACAAACCCGCGCTGCTGCCCGCGCTCAATAAGGGTTGCCACTCCCTCACGCCACGGCCGCTTGAACTCAACCCCGCGATACTCTTCAGCGCGAAGTGGTTTGCGGCGCGATTTTTTTACTTCAAATACCTTCGTGGGTTGCACCTTGGGAGCCGCCTTTTTGGGCAGCGGCCTGGCAGCTTTTGCAGTACGCCGCACAGGTGTTTTTCTCGCCACAGCCGGTGAACGCCGGGCCGGCGCTTTCGCTTTTGTAGCGGGAGAACGTTTTGATGAGATAGCTCGTGCCATAATAACAACTAGGAAACCGTACTATTAAGAGTATGTAATTCTTCGGTTCTCTTCTGCACCCTTTTAAACAATTTCTCGTTGGCAGCGCTTTTACCCGCCGCTTCGTTTTCACGTATGGTCTGCTCCAACCCTCGCAATTCGCTCTGCAGCAATTCCCGTTTATAGGAGACGAGGAGCGGAACAAAATCTTTTTCTGAAAATTCCGTTTGGCCGCGCACATCGGCCTCAAATAATACCTGGTCGACAAGTGCCTGCTGATCTCCTGCAAATGATACTTTGGTAGCGGGCTGTCGGCTTAGGGCGGTTATAACGCCAAATGCGGGACTTTCGTCCTTTACGCGTGAAAATTGAGTGCCAACAACCCCTGCAAGCGCAGGATTCTTTAGTATGTATAACACAATTTGCGCTGCTAATAAATCCTTACGCGGTACCAGCTGGGGTCGTGTCATAGGCCTGTCCCCAAAATGTGCCGGCCGCGGCCCCTCTGTCTTGGCGCTGCGCACTTCCTCCCATACGTCTTCCTGGGATACGTGCAACTCTTCGGCCAGCTTTTGTACCCAGTGTGCCGCTTCAATACGGCTTGGGATATTCTTAAGAACGGGTGCCAGCATCGCGCCGATGCTCCGCTTACCTTCAGGACTAGCCGAATTATGGGTGGCAAAGGCCCGCTCGTAGTAAAACGCCACGACCGATTGTGCTTTGGCCACAGCGCGCTCCCACGCCTTTGGGTCTTTGGCGATAACGTCAGCCGGATCGCTCCCTTCGGGCAACTGGATGACCCTAACATCAAACCCCATACTCCTTGCCAAGTCAATACTTCGCTTGGTAGCCGACTCGCCTGCCGCGTCCATATCAAAGGAAGCCAGTACGCTTTTGGTGAACCGTCCCAAAACGTTCAGCTGGTGTTCTGTCAGTGAGGTACCGGAAGCGGCTACCGTATTGGTGCTCCCCGCCTGGTGCGCCAAAATAACGTCCATGTATCCTTCAACGATGAGGCAGGCGTCTTCCTTACGAATGGCCATTTTTGCGCGATCAAAGCCATAGAGAATGCGGCTCTTGTCGTAAATGTTCGTTTGGGGTGAATTGATGTACTTGGCGCTGTCTTCGGGCACGTCCCGTCCCATTTTTTGAGCAAGCTCATCGGACAATCTACGCCCCCCAAAGCCCACCACATCACCGTTATGGTTGGTAATGGGAAACATAACGCGTCCACGGAAACGGCTGATGTAGTCCCCCGTGCGATCGCTCTTGAAGGCAAGGCCCGCCTTTTCAATTTCATTAAACCCATAGCCGCGCTCGTGAAGAAATGCCGGTAGGCTCGTCCCGCGGATGGGCGCATAGCCGATGCGAAAGTTCTTGATGCTCTCGTCGCTTACCCCGCGACTCATGAGATATTCAGCAACCAGCTGCCCATTCTTTGAAGCCATTTGCCCCTGGAAATATTTGGCGGCAGCGGCACATACTTCAACGGAACGATTTTTCTCGCTACGTACGCGCGGGTCCTGCCGCGTAAGCGCCACACCGGCCTTTTCAGCCAGAATGCGCAGGGCCTCAGGAAATTCTACACCCTCTATTTCTTGCACAAAGGTAAAGTGGTCACCCCCCAGCGAGCAGCCAAAACAGCGCCACACTTGGCGCGCCGGGGATACAAAGAATGAAGGGGTTTTTTCGTTGTGGAAGGGACAACGGGCTTTTAAGTTCACTCCCGCCTTTTCCAGCTTTACATATTCCCCCACCACATCCTTGATATCCAGCCGCTGTTTAATTTCTTCTACGTTATCGCCGGGCATGCCATTGTTGCGTTATACAAGACAAAAAGACCGCCAGTTTTTATTCATAGCTGCCTATTGAAATATACTACACCATAGAAGCGGCCAAGAACAGGCACATGCCGCTTTTTGATGGGGGCGCGACGGGCGTTGTGGCAGTATCGCCCTGTCGCGAAAACAAACTGCCGCGCTTCCCGAAGGAAACACGGCAGTATAGTGTCGGTCTGCGAGCGCGATGCTCGCGGACCCTACGGGACGATGCTCGATAGGTCGAGCGTCATCCCTGGGGTGAGCAGGACGACCCAGGGGTCGTCCTGCGGAGCACTCAGGTTGGTGAGGTTGTTCTCCTCGACCAGCCTCAGCAACTCCGGCCTCGTGGGGTTGCGGCCGAGCAACTCAGCCGCGAGCGCCCACAGCGTGTCCCCCGCCTGCACCGTCACGACCGAAGTCGTGACGGTCGCCTCCACCGCCGGCGGTGCAGCGGGCGCTGCAGCTTCCGGCGGGCCGAGCGTAATGCTCGGCGGGAACAGGATCGCTGCGGGCGGGGATACGACGGGTTCGACGACTCGATTCGTCGACGTTCCCGCTGCATACCAGAGCAGAGCGCCGACGAGGAGGCCGAGCAGGAGTCCCAACAGGACTCCGACAAGCCCCCACTGCCCCCGCTCGGTCAGGATGACCGATGGAAACTGCCGGCGCACCCGCGTTCGCGGGCGCGCTGCGGAGGAAGTCCGCCTCACGGCTCGCCGTGGCTCCCTCCTCGGGAGCTGCGGCAGGGGCATCGCTGCCACTGCCCGGACGCGCCGCCCAATCGCGGCGATCATCCGCACCGGGGCTGTCGATTGCCTCTCGGCACCCGCGGCCCTCCCCTCAACGGAGAGCTCCCGACGGCCGTTCGCGTCTGCCCCCATGATGGGGACACCGGCGAACAGTCTACCCGCGGCCTCGTGGCCGTTGGTGTGCGTTGCCGGCACCGGCGTAACGCCGTGCTGCGCACCGTCGTGGTGGCAGATGACTACGGTCCCCACGGGACCGTAGAAGTTGACTACGGTCCCCACGGGACCGTAGAAGACGTCTCCAGGTCCGCTGACCTGGGTCACCGTCCCTTCTTCACTCGTATCAGCTGGCGAAGTCATCTTGCCCTCCTCTGGGCCTACACTACTGGATTTCAAGGTTCATGCCAAACCTCATTGTTTGACGTGTGCATTATACACTATTCTACTATATTTGTCAATAGATACGCTTTCTATTGCTCAGGTGGGATTCGGTACTGTTCAACCCCAAAAAACTCCCTACAATAGGAGCTTTTGCCAATGGTTAGCGTGGGCCAGACTACTTCGTATCCTTGCTTAAACCCTTCGCGTAGTTAAAAACTCCTTGAGGGCCGCAAACGGTTTTATCTGCAAGTAGGTTTTCTTGTCATCCTCTTCGCTCAGCTGTGCACGGGTTACGGTGTAACCTTTGGGGATGAAAATGCGATCAAATCCAAATCCGCCATCACCTGCTGGCGCTTCGGGCACCTTACCATCCATAGACCCTTCAAAAAGTTTTAGCGTTTCGCCGTCGTAATACCCAAACACGCATCGCGCGGTTGCTTCGCGGCTTTTGCCGTCAACCAGCGCGCACACGTCTGCCAATGGCATTTGGTCAAGAAAAAACTTAATAAACGGACCGGGTAGCCAACCAAGTGCTTCAAACTCTAACGCGACATCCTCAACAATGACCGGCCCTTTTACTTGCTCGTATGCCTGCCGCACTTTATGCTCTACAATTGCATTCAAATCCAACGACTGAATCTCGTCTAAATCGAGCTTGACGTGCTCAACAGGAAAGCCCAAATACTTCGTCAAGTAATCAGCTTTGTTTTGGTTGCCGGTGATGAAAGTAATTTCTTTGCTTGCCATATTAGGAAGAAAGCTTTTTCTTTAAAAACTCCTTTATCATTGCAAAGGCAGGAGGATTTACTTCCACAAACGGACTGCCATCTACGAGCTCTTCCGCGGGCACCCAGCGCCATTCGGAAAAATTTTCGGGTTCCCTAAGAACGGGGTCCTCTTCAGTGGAGCAAAAGAACATCACTATCGTATCCCCTTCCCGTGCCCCTGGCGCTTCACCAATATAGTCGGTAATCTCCAAACGAGTAATGCCCACCTCTTCTCTAATCTCACGACGTAAGGCCATCTCTACCGTCTCGTCCGCTTCACATCGTCCACCCGGCGGTATCCAGACTGATATCTCCTTCCACTTGTCTGCCGTGTAATTGCGCATGCCGAGAAGTATTTTTTCGTCACGGACAATAACTGCTATGGGACAAGTGGTCGGAGTACCGGTTTTTGAGAGTTGATCAGCTACCATATTATTCAGCTATTGCTCTCTTCGCTTCTTTCAAATAGAGTAGCTCGCGGGCGTTGATGAACTTGCCTTCATAATCCTCAACAGTGCCCGTTTCGCTTTCAAGCAGCTTGATGGCCCCGTCCAACGGAAGCCAGACCACTTCAAAGCCATCTGCTATTTCTTCTTCCGTCATTTGTGGGATTCCTTTTTCACCTTGCAACATAGCAGTGTAGCAGTATGAGGTCTGATGCATAGTAAGACCATTGCGATACTCTTCAACCACGCCCATCTCATCGACAAGGGTAATTGTGCATCCTATCTCTTCTTCAGCTTCGCGCTCCGCCGCTTGGGCTATCGTTTCTCCTTGCTCTACTCCGCCGCCAGGCAGCTTATGGTACTGCTTCTTAGCAACGTAGAGCAACGCAACATTGAGCGATGCGACCGTGCCCTCCGCATCAAACACAACCGTGCGGGCCGTATCCCGCGTCTCGTATGCCTCCGGCGCTGGCGTGTCCATGCCGAGGTCCTTGTCCGTGATGGTCTTCAAATGCCTCATGACTTGCCCGGTTTAATAATCCAGAATCCACGAAGCACAAGCAGCAGCATAGAGGTATCGTATATCATAAGATACACCGGATATGCCGCCTCCTCAAAGGTAAGGTGCCGAAGGGCAAACATGCTCAAAATGCCCGAAAGAGCGAACATTGCCCACACAAAAGGAGTTTCCGATGAGGGCTCTTTGTAGGTCTTGATTATCGTAGGAAGGCCAAAGAAAAAATCAGCACTCATGGCAAAAATGATAGCGAGGGCCGGCTGGTCGAGCACCTGCCATAGAATAAGACCGACCATGCCAAGAACAAAAAATATCGCGTCCTGCGGTCCAGTCGACCACACGCCGACTTTGCGCAAAATAGCGTATCCCGCAACAGATATGCACAGAGCGGTGTTCCCAAAAAGAATGGCTGTCGCCCAGGTGCTGCCGCTCGCATACATGGCCACTCCCCCGAGCGCGGTAATGAACGACCAGCCAATCCAGCTGAGCACATGCGGCTTTACGCGCCGGTTATGGATATCCCGAAGATACGGAACGCCTCCGATCAGAATAGCAGCGGAAGAGGACAGTCCGAAAAATGCTTTGAGTCCTAAAAACATGTACCCTCACTATACTAAAAAGCCTACCGCGAGGGTAGGTAGGGGTACGAGCAGCAGCGCCGAGGCGCTGCTGCTCGTTGTAGCGTCGCCATGTATAGGTTACGCTTTGGTCGCCTCACCCCCCAGAAACAATCGGACGGCCTCCTGAATCTCCGGGGTTACGAGGATGGAGATATTGGGGTCCCCGTTCCGGCCCGTCCCTGGACACGGAATATTCAGATACGGTCCGAGGCGAATGTACTTGCCTGGGGCCGCCAAGTCAGCGCGGTAGATGAAGATCAACGGATCGGCATCAGAGTTCCAGCTGCCATCCAACCCGAAGGCACGTCGCAGGTCCGATTCCAACACCTCGACTACGCCTGCGGCGTGGTCCTCTGTTGTATGCCGTACTCTCCACGAAACTCTCCGTGTACCGGCAAGATGGCCCGGACCTATCTCCAGCCAGGTCCAATGCTGCGCTGAACCAGCGAGACGAAGCTTCCTGGCGTCTAGCGGCTGAAGAACGGCCACTGTCATCTCTCTGCCTCGGGGATGCCACCATTGCGGCGGCATTCCATCAAAGTTAAGTACCATCGAACCCTCCAAGAACTGAATTACTCGGGCTTGCTTATGAGAATGAGATTAGAGCCATGCCCCGGTACGTGTGGCGGCCACACTGCGCCAAACCCGGACGCTCGATCTTTTCTTCCCCCTTGAAGGAGGTGAAGCCGGAACCTTCCCAGGCGTTCTGGTAGCTGTAATCGCCGAGGTCAAGCCGCCCGGGCCCTCGGCAACCAGTGAAGGATCGCTCCTCGTAGGCAAGGAGGAGAACCTTCTTGAGAAAGGGGAGGGCTTTTTTGTCGTACCAGCCCCCGTAGTGCATCACCCAGACGGGCGTACCATCGTACCAGATGGTCGTGTCACCGGCCGACCTTCCGTCCTCCCCGACGCACCAGCGATCAATGAGCCGAAATCTGTCATCCCCGTGGACATAGGCCTCGTAACCAGGGAAGCCCAGAATCCCCCCTCCTCCGCGACCGGCGGCCCAGCCCTTGGCCATAGCGAGGAAAAAGTAGTTCTGGATTTCCTCAATCGTCGGCATGGTCATTAAAACCCTCAATCCTCTAAATTGTCCGCCCGTGTGCTGACCAAATCCTACAATAAAGCCAACCTACGGTCAATGCACTCTATACTAAAAAGCCTACCGTAGGGGTAGGTGGGGTGCGCAAGTTCTGAACGCTTCTTTACAAAGCGGAGGGGACAGGATTCAAACCTTACCACAACCTTCATCTCTCACTCCAACATATAGCCTTCCTTCCTGAGACTCTCTGCCATCTCAGCATACCCTTCTAGATTTGCTATCGGCTGTTTATTCTCCCAAAGGTACGAATCCTCCAGCACCAAAAAATTTATAAACCACAAGTCTTCTTCAACGCAGGCATAGCATGCTTCACGACTTCTATTGATGGCTGCTATCTGGCCACTCCTAACCGCAAAATACTCACTTCTAACTGAAGTGACCCTCTCACTTTTATTGTGCTCATTCACAAACTCTTCTTCTTTGTATCCTGCCGGATACTCAAAGTTAGATAGCCGAGGCTGCCCTAAAATTTCTATCCCTATTTCTTTAACCCTAAAGATTGTAAGGAATGTGTCTGCCCAGTGGGCTCCCAGCTCTGACCACCCGACAATAATCTCTGGCCGACCGTCTTCATCAAGGTCCTCCACTTCTAACTGTCTTACATGGGCAGGATAGAACTCATTCGGCTGAAATTTATACGTTACCTCGTACTCTCTTCCGTTAGTGTCCAAGATAATAATCAGATCCGAATCAACCTCCTTTTGGGCGAGATCGCCCAGCCTCTCGTCCCAAGCTTGAACCAGAATACTTTTTGCATTAGGCTGCCTAAAATTTTCTAAGAAAGACGCCTTATAAGTATAATGCGGAGGCAGCTCTCGCTTTACATAATGATCAATTTTTTCAAAATCGTACCTTTGCGGCAATCCCAGGTTTGTATAGTTAAAATATGCAAAAGCCCAAATCGCCACGCCTATCACCGAACTGAGCAACACACCAACCAATGCCCCGGGCAAATGCCTGCTCACTAAATTTTTTAGTATTTGAATGGGTGCTCTTATCATTTTCCTCCTGACGCTGAAAGCTTAACTTCTTCCTGCTGAAAGCGGACTGCGTCACGCTGTAGCCGAGCGAAGCCCTCCTGCGCCCTAGCGGGCTTCGGCGAGGCGAAGGCGGAGGGGGTGGGATTCGAACCCACGAGACGCTTGCGCATCACGACTTTCCAGGCCGTTCCATTTGTCCACTCTGGCACCCCTCCTTATTTAGTTGTTAGTTATTAGGTTCTAGGTTTTAGTTTGCACTCAGAACTCGTACGCTCATAGACACTGACAACTAGAAACTTACTCCTGCATTCCGCGCAATGCGCGAATGCGCGCCGACGTAGGCGGGTGAGTCATGAATAATTTCGTAAACCAGTTGGGCTCCTGCGCATGGCCGCGGACGTCCTTCTTGAATGGGTTGGCAATAAACAGATGCGCCGTGGCGTTACTGGCACGCCGCATGGGTGTGGGATCTGCGGCTATTTTCTCCAATGCACGCGCCAGCCCGTCCGGGTAGCGCGTCAAGAGCGCGCCGGACGCATCGGCCAAGAACTCGCGTTTCCTTGAGACAGCCAGCCGAAGTATTGTTGCAAGAATGGGCGCTAAAATCAAGGCGACGATACCAATGGCCAAAAATATCGCACTCCCCTTGCGGTCGTCTCCGCGCATGCCGCCAAAGAGAAACGAGCGCATGAGAATGTCCGAAGCGAAAATGATAACGCCGGCCAGCACCACCACCACGGTGGATACCAACATGTCGCGATTGCCGATGTGCGAAAGTTCGTGGGCCAGCACGCCTTCCAGCTCAACCCGCTCCAGCCGATCCAGCAAGCCCGTAGTGACGGCCACCACAGCGTGCTCGGGGTCTCTGCCCGTGGCAAAAGCATTGGGGGCGGATTCGTGCAAAACATAAATCTTCGGCTTGGGCAGGCCGGCGGTAATGGCGAGGTTTTCAACGATTCGATGCAATTCGGAATACTCCTGGGGTGAAGCTTCTTTAGCACCCGTCATGGAGAGGACCAGCTTATCGCTCCACCAGTAGCTGCCCACGCTCATTGCGATACTGACAATCACGGCAATCGCCAAAATGGCGACGTTATCAAAGACATAGCTCAACACCCAGCCAAAACCAATCACCAAGAGCAAAAACACGGTTATCAAAAACCATGTTTTGCGGACGTTGCTGTCTTTATGGGAGTAAAGATTGGCGGCCATAAGCTAAAAGAGCAGAAAATCCGGTAAAGAGAAGCGCATAACCAGAAAGAGGCCCGTCAGCCATATCAGCAGAAACGCTCCAAACGGTGCAAGGAAGCTCAGCGCGTATACCAGTACAGAACTCTTCACTCGCTTCCTGAAGTAGTAAAACATCGGGGTATATACAACGAGCGCCAGCCCCACCGGAACAAAAAGAAAGACAAGGAAAAAGAATTCTACTTTCTCAAGCACAGTCGTTTCCTCCCAGCTGTTATCTGCCCCTTGGGCAAGGATGGGGTGTGGAGTGAAAACCAGTAGGAGCAAACTAGCCCAAATATACTTCGCCATATGTCTCGCCGAGATAACGGCCATTAGCTAAAAACTAACTGCCGGCACCTCACGCTCTTCTTCTACCTGAACCTCAAACATTTCCTCCTGCTTGAAGCCGAACATACCAGCAATAATGTTGGTTGGCACAGACTCAATGGAGGTGTTGTAGTCACGGACGTTCGTGTTGTAGAAACGGCGAGCCGCCTGAATCTTGTCCTCCGTATCGCGCAGGTCGCGCTGAAGTTCCAAAAAGTTGGTGGAGGCCTTTAGGTCCGGGTAGTTTTCTGAAACGGCGAACAGGCTCTTCAATGCACCCGTCAGCATGTTCTCGCCGTCTTGCAATTCTTCGCGCGTACCCGCTGACATCACCGCCGTGCGAGCCTTGGTAACATTCTCCAACACTTCGCGCTCGTGGGTCATGTAGCCCTTTACGGTTTCAATAAGGTTGGGGACCAGGTCGTGGCGACGCTTAAGCTGAACATCAATGTCCGCCCATGCCTCCTGCACGCGGTTTCGCTGGCGCACCAAGCTATTGTACAAAAACGCGATGATAATGCCCACCAAAGCGGCCAAACCAATAAGTGCCAGTAAAGTTGTCATAAATATCGAAAGAATTAGTTCTCAACCGTACGCCAATTATACGCTATTTCAGGCCATTTTTCAAGATAAAACCGCCTTTTTGAACGGCTCACGCGACGTGTGAGCCGTTCATCCCCAGCCTTGTGCTCTATATTTTTTGAGTACCCGGGGTAGCTCTTCTTCAAACATGGCTATCGTGTTATCAAAGACCGAAATATCCTTTACTTCGCTTTCTATTTCGCCTTGACTAAATTTTTTGAGATACACGACGGCATCTTCGATATCGTCCGCCACATAGTCTGAGCTTACCTCTAAGAAGGGATGCACCCAATCCTCCACTACCGTCCCGTCAAATGCGAGATTGCTTCGCCGATGAGGGGTATCCGGCGGAATAACGGCAACAATCGGTTTCTTAAAATATTTCGCCATCACCATCTCTTGAGCCGTTCCTGCGCCAATTTTTTCTCGCGCATCTACGACAACCACGTCGGCATTCTTCACCATCCAAAGATCGTGCCCCACAACAAGTTCGGAACCGACGTCATCGCGAATAAGATCCCCGTTCAATAGGGATGCATTGGGCAATGCGGCTTCAATAGCATCCACAAACTCTTTCTTCCAGTCGACAAAAGACTGACGGGCTTCGTCCCCTTTCGGCAGTTTACCAAGGAGTACTATTTTCATCTTCTCTTGATCAAAGGTTTACTCCTACCTTATCGCGCGCCCTTCAAAATACTTATATTCGATCTGATCGTTCGCTTCCTTATATTTTGTGGAGGCGATAATATCCAGGCCTTTCTCTTCAAACGACTTAAAGCTCTCGGGGAGGATGTTGAGCAGCTTTCTTGCGACAAGTTCCTCCGGCAACAAAGGGAAGCGAACATATCCCAGCCGAAGCAAATACCACGCTGCAATAAACAGCGAGCACGGATATTTTCTCGTGCGGATATACTCTGCCAGTTCTTCTCGCATACGCATGTCCTCAATGAGTAGCACCACCTCGTCGCATACCGGAATAAGCTCTGACTCTTTCAGTACAAGATCTGGTTTAAACCCATTTGCAGCTAACCACTCAGTAAATGCGCTGTAATCAAACGATGCATCCGGGAACGAGTAATCATCCACAAGCACAACCAAAGAAATGTCCTTGCCCGCCTCAAGTTCTTTTACTTTTCCCAGAATGTCCAACGAAAGCTGATGCTCTTCGCCAATTTTGTCATTCGTGTAGATGTGCGCGTACTCAACCGATATATCTTTCATATCCTCATATTCCACTAAAAGCGACCGTCTCGCAAGCAACACATCCTTTAGGCCTTTGTAGAGTACAAAAACAATAAGCGCCGTCTCGCATGCGAGACGGCGCTTATGACGCCCAATACTCAACGCCCCTCTCAATGATTTGGGCCACGTTGGGCAGGAGTCTTTCTGAATAACGCGGGAGGTGCCCTACCGGGACCCAGAGAGGAGTGGTTTTATCCGATGCCACTAACTCCCCGGTAACCTCGCCGGCCAGGAATACTCGCAGCCCGTAGAGATCATACTCCCAGGGCTTTTTTCCCGCCGGTCGGATTCCGGTAAGCTGGTCCTCCGGGGCGTAGAAGGCGCCGAGTTTATCCGGACCCGAAAGGTCGACAAGCGAGTCCGCAGTAAGACCGGTCTCCTCAGCCAGCTCACGCAGAGCCGCTGCTTCCGCAGTCTCGCCTTCCTCTTTTGTGCCCCCCGGCAACCCATACGAGCCCGTCCGAGGGTGAGCCGCCTCGGTATGTTGAACTAAAAGAACTTCTGGTGTGTTGCCCTGCCTTCTCCTGCTCCTCGGCCTTTGCCGAAATGTGAGAACCCCCACACTCCAAATAACAGGACGAGCCACTCTTTTGCCTTTCGAAATTCACAGTCGCGAGAGCCGATATACTATACCAGCGTATACATCTTTACGCAAGATGCCCAGAAACAAAATATCCCCGCCCTTGGCTAGGGTGAGGATATTTTGTTTCAGTGTTTTGGCAGGTTCCTCCTGCCAGGATAAGGGATTTACGACGCTCGCTTCGCTTGCGGGTAAATCGCGCTACATTCCGCCCATCATATCGCCCATACCGGGCATTCCTGCCTCGGGCTTGTCTTCCGGTAGCTGGGCTACAACCGCTTCGGTGGTGAGTAGCATGCCTGCGGCTGAAGCGGCGTTTTGCAATGCCGAGCGTACCACCTTGGCCGGGTCAATGACACCGTCCTTTTTGAGGTCGCCCTCTTCCATGGTTTTGAAGTTGATACCGAAGGCACCCGTTCCCTTGGCCACGGTATTCACCGCAACGCCCTCGTCAATGCCGGCGTTCTCGGCCAGCTGGCGCAGGGGCGCTTCCAGCGCGCGGCGCAAGATTTTTACGCCGGCGGCCTCGTCGCTGTCTTTAAGTTTTACGGCGTCCAACGCCTTGGCCATGCGAATGAAGGCCACGCCACCGCCGGGCACAATACCCTCTTCAAGTGCGGCGCGGGTGGCATTCAAAGCGTCCTCCAGCTTTTGCTGTTTTTGCTTGGTCTCAATTTCTGTGGCAGCACCCACACGGATGACGGCAACACCGCCGGAGAGCTTGGCCAAGCGCTCCATGAGCTTTTCGCGGTCAAAGGTAGATTCAGTGTTTTCAATAGCGGCTTTGATTTGCGCAACACGGCCTTCCACGGCCGCCTTTTTGCCCTTGCCGCCCACAACGGTCGTGGTTTCCTTGGTGGCGATGATTTTGTCGGCAGAGCCGAGCATGTTGAGCTCGGTATTCTCGAGCTTCATGCCGCGATCTTCGCTGATGACCTCGCCCCCCGTGACGACGGCGATGTCAGCCAGCATCTCTTTCTTGCGGTCGCCAAATGCCGGTGCCTTAATGGCTAGCGTATTAAACGTGCCGCGCAGCTTGTTCACCACGAGCGTGGCGAGGGCTTCACCGTCCACATCTTCGGCAATAATGACCAGCTCCTTGCGGCCCGACTGGGCGAGCTTCTCCATAACGGGCACAATATCGCCCATCGCGGAAATTTTCTGGTCGGTGATTAAAATGCCGGGCTTGTCATACCGCGCTTCCATGCGCTCGGCGTTGGTAACCATATACGGCGAAATGTAGCCGCGATCAAACTGCATGCCTTCCACGAACTCTTTGCTCAAACCGAACGTCTGTGCCTCTTCCACGGTAACGACACCATCTTTGCCCACATGTGTCATAACCTCAGCGATAATGCGACCCATCTCTTCGTCGTCAGCGGAGTTGGTGGCAACGTGCGCTATTTCATCCTTGTTGCCGGAGATTTTCTCGGCCATGCCGTTTAATTGCTCAACAGCCGCTTCGGTGGCCGCGTCAATGCCGCGCTTGAGCGCGCGAGGAGAAGCACCGGCCGCTACCATTTTAAACCCTTCATTGATAATAGACTGGGCCAGAATGGTCGCGGTCGTGGTGCCGTCACCCGCAACATCATTGGTGTTGGAGGCGACTTCGCGTACAACCTCGGCGCCCATGTTTTCAATTTTGTCCGGGAGTTCTATTTCCTTGGCAATAGTAACCCCGTCGTTGGTGACCTGCGGCGCGCCATACCCTTTATCCAAAAGTACGTTGCGGCCCTTGGGACCCAGCGTCACGCGCACAGTATCGGCCAGTTTATTCACGCCAGCCTGCAATTTACGGCGAGCGGCTTCGTCAAAAAGAATTTGTTTAGGCATACCAGTATTGCCCACGAGGGCAAGTTAATTTACTTGATGAACGCAGCCCGAGTGGCTGCAATAGTGAGGGGGTGGAGCTGCTACTAGGCTCGCTCTGCGCGTTGCACGCTTGGGCCCGCTAAGTACCTACTCCAAAATAGCAAGAATATCGGTCTCCTTGGCAATCAAATAGTCCTTGCCATCAACGGTAATTTCGGTCGGGCCGTACTTTGCAAACAGTACCGTGTCACCCTTCTTTACCTCGGGGGCAATGCGTTCGCCGTCCTCGGTGCGTCCGGGTCCTACCGCTACTACCTTTCCCTGCTCGGGTCGGTCCCGGTCCGCCGTGTCGGGAATGACAATACCGCTTTTGGTCACCTCTTCGGGTGTTTGCGGCTCAATAATGACCTGATCGCGCAGTGGTCTGATTTTCAGCGCCATAGTTTGTTCGCGCGGCGAACAAATAGAACGTTAGGTGAGAGAGCGTTAGAGCTTTAGGAAACTGTTACCTCATGCTCTGTCACCCTAGAGCTCTTATCTGTCAACGCACGTTATCTTAATTATTACAAGGGCCAGTTCAATGAACCGGAGCCATATACCAATTTAGCACACTCAAGGTGAGAGTGCAAATTACATTATAATCGTCCGCGCTCGTATGTCAACGTCCCAAGAGGAACCGGGCGTTATCCCTTTTGAGCCCTGACGCGACGTTTGCGCTCTACACGCCCTATCGCAATACGCATGGCCGCTTCCCGCGGGCTGATTCCCTGCCGCTTGCTCTCGCGCAGCACGACACGAGTATTTTTGGTGATTTTGCGTTCTACCAGCGCGAACATGCGCTTGGGATTGTAGCCGCGATATTCGGCGTAGGAGGATATCACTCCGCCGGCGTTGGCGACAAAATCCGGTATGACAAGAACACCGTCTTCATAAAACTCCTGCTCAATGGCCTCGCTCATCGGAATGTTGCCCGCCTCTACAATAATCTTCGCCCTCACGTTCTTTTTGTTCCCTTGGTGAATGACGTCTGTCACGCTGGCGGGAATTAAGATATCGACTTTAGCGGCCAATACTTCTTCCGGGCTGATGTGCTTGGCTTTTTTGTAACCCGCGAGCGGTTTTCGCTCTGCCCCGAGGACGAATATCTCTTCATGTAAACCCGCCTCATCGAATAAACCGGTGTCGCGATCGGCCACTGCTACCACCTTGGCGCCCATGTGACGCAACGTATTGAATACGAACGAGCCCACATTGCCGAAGCCGTGAATAGCTACCGTCGCGCCTTCAAGCTTCATACCGGCCACGTGCGCCGCGACTTTCGTCGCGTGGGCCGCCCCCATGCCGGTACTGCCATACTCGTGCGGTAGACCGCACTTCTCCCCTTTGCCGCCCATATACACCATGCACATATTGGCGGGTTTGCCGGTAACGGCTCTCAGGTCGCGTGCCTCTTCGGCTATCCATTGCATCTCAACTTCTCCCGAGCCCACGTCCGGCCCGCCGACATAGTATTTGTGCAAAAACGGTTTGACGGCGCGGGCAAAGGCGCGTACCAGCTCTTCTTTCTTCGCGTTGTCGCCGCCCGACCACACGATGCCGGCCTTGGCGCCGCCAAAGGGCAGTTCGGCCAAAGCGTTTTTCCACGTCATAGTGCGCGCCAGGCGAAATACTTCTTCGGGGGTAACGTCTGGGGTCATGCGAATACCTCCCTTTCCCCGGCCCATCACGGTATTGTCAATCACTAAAAATCCGCGCATACCGGTTGTGGCATCGTATACTTCAATAACATATTCCGGACCGAATTTATCCCGGACTATTTCATTCTTCATAGCGTGAGCAACCTATGCGCGCGCACGAGCGAGCACATCAGCGTACCAAGTTAATTCCTTCAGCAATCCGTCCACTCGCTTATCAAAACTATCATCCTTAATGGTTCCGTTCTCATTAAACAGCTTATCGACATTCGAAAAGTACACGGCCGGCTGTATAGGTACGAGCTTGAGGGTAATGGCCACCAGGCGTAACTGCTCCACCATGCGCACCCCGCCCATGCCACCATCGGAGGCGCCCATAATGCCCACGGGCTTTTTCTCGTACTCGTCGTAGAACTCATCAAGCAACAATTTCAACTCGCCCGGATAGCCATGGTTATATTCGGGCGATACGATGAGATATCCATCGGCACGCTGCATCTTCTCGCGCAGAGCATCTACCATGTCCTGGTCTTTAGGATTTTGCGTAATACAGCGCTGAAAATCCCGTGCATCAATAAGTTCGCTCTCAAACGCCCCATACTGCTTGATGCGCTCAAAAACATACCGTGCCGCGTTCTCCGATGCGCGCCCCTGGCGCCCCGTCCCTAAAATAAGAGGAATATACATAGCCTTAGAACATTAGGATATTAGGCATTAGGATGTTCGAAATAAGCAGCGCCTAGCGCCTACCTTCCTAATGTCCTTCTCGATTGTACCATGCCGGCCAGCAGCGCGAATATCACGATGGAAAGCGTGTCGGCCACCAGGCAGTACTGGCAGACCGCTTCCAGGACAAAAAATTGCAGATAGAACAAAAAAAGCGCGATGGCAAATCCTGCCGCAGCAAGCCAAAGAGCCCCTTTGAGCAGAATCCGCTTGCCGCTATCCCACACCGCGAAGAGAAGAAGCGCCAAAGTGATAAAGTACCCCGCGCCCAAAAGCGATATCGGCACCGTTCCCCAGGGCATGGGTACCATCGAATATGCGCTGGTGGTAACCACTTCACAGCCCTTCACTACCGAACAAACAGGAACCTCGCCCATGTAGTGAACGGCCGTGAGATAGGTGGCATCCAAGAACCCTACAAATGCCAGACCCGCCAGCACAAGAAGGAACCAGCGTCTGTGAAAAACGCTAAGCGCCTTCATTGAGTGCGGCATTCAAGAGGTTACGAAACTCCTCCGCATTGCCCGGACTGTCAATTGCCTGGCCGTTTAGGAAGAAGGTCGGGGTGCCGGGAACACCCGCAGCGCGGCCGGCTCGCTCATCGGCTTCAACGCGGCCTTTCACTTCATCGGAGTTATAGTCGGCGCGAAACTGGTCCTCATTCAGACCCAGTTCTTCGGCATACCCGGCGAGGATGTCATCGATATTGCCGCCCTTGGACCAAGCGCTTTGGCGCTCAAAGAGCATGTCGTGCATTTCCCAAAACGTGCCCTGATTGCCGGCGGCCTCGGCCGCACGAGCCGTCTCATCGGCCCGCGGATGAATGCTCAACGGAAAATGGCGATAGGCAAACGCAACGCGATCGCCGTATTCGCTTTTGAGAGTCTGCAAGACCGGATGATACGAGGCACAGGCAGGACATTCAAAATCACCATATTCCAGCAGGGTAACCGATGAGTTGGCGTTACCGGTTATCCAGTCGTCAGCGGTTACTTCTTGGGGTGTTACGTTACTTACATCGGTTCCCGAATTGGCCACGAACTGTAGTACGGCCCAGATCGAACCACCAATCAGCACGAGTATGAGCGCCCACGCAAAAAAGCGCATCGTTGAACTTTTACGCTGCTCACGAGCCCGCTCTTCTTTTTTCTGCTGGCGCTTCAGTTCGCGCCGCTCCTTTTTAGTAAGCTCCTGAATGGCATCAAGATTTTGGTCATCCATATGAGTTTCTTTGTAGCATATTTGGCGGGGAGGGACAATCAAAAACCGCCTCTTCAGGGCGGATTGATGTTCTTTCCGAGCGGCCCTTCAGTGCAGTGCACTGAAGGGCCGCTCTTTGGTTGTCGCGCGCGAGAAGAACTAGGCGTCGCGTGCGGCGTTGATCTGGGCTCGCAGGTCCATGGCGGCGACCCGAGCCGCTGCTGCCCATTCGCGAAGCGACCGTGCACCGGTGCCCGCGCCCGCGTACATCACGCCTCGCGACGCGTTCACCAGCACACCACCGCCGCGCGCGTCAACGCCGGCCTTGACGGCGGCCTCAAGATCCCCCTCCTGCGCGCCCACGCCCGGCATCAGCATCGGCTGGTCAGGACAGATCTCCCGGATGCGCCGCGCCTCGTCCGGATAGGTCGCGCCCACGACGACGCCCACGTTGCCATGCTCCCGGTTCCACTCGGCGGCGAGACCGGCCACATGCTCGTACAGCGGACGGCCGTCCTCCATGCGCAGGTCCTGCACGTCCCGAGCGCCCGGGTTGGATGTGCGCACGAGCAGGAAGGTCATGCGGTCGGCCCGGTCAAGGAACGGGACGACGGCGTCGCGTCCGAGGTAGCCGTTGGCGGTGACGGCGTCCGCGTCCAGCGAGTCGAACGCCGCACGCGCGTAGAACGTCGCCGTGTGGCCGATGTCGCCGCGCTTGGCGTCCAGGAGTACCGGGATGTCGTGTGGCACACCGGCGATCAGCCGGCGAAGACGCCCCATGCCAACGCCGAGGTCGGGCTCGAAGAAGGCACTGTTGGGCTTGTAGCAGCACACGAGGTCCGCGGTCGCCTCCATGATCGCGCGGAGGAAGTCCTCCACGTCCACGCCCGGCGGAATTCGGTCCGGATCAGGATCGATCCCGACGCAGAGCAACGACTTATTGCGCTCTGCCGTCTCTTCGAACTTTTCGCGGAAGCTCATGCGCTTCACGTCCACGTGCGTAGTCGTTCCCTGCCCGTTTGTCACCTTACCCAGCCTCTCTCTCCAGCTCTCACTGAATTTGTGCAAACACAGCCCGCTTGTCGGACTGTTCCTACAAATAAAATGCCACTAAATGAACAAAAAAGCAACCTTATTGTTGCCTTTTCTGCCCCCACCAGGGCTCGAACCTGGATCAAAGGATTAAAAGTCCTCTGCTCTACCCGCCCGCCACCTGCCCGCAATGCTTCGCTTGCGCTGGCGGGTGGGTCGCAAGCATGAGCTTGCTCAGGCGTTGCGGGCGGGCCATTGAGCTATTTCAGGACAGTGTGCGCCCAGGAGGGCTCGAACCTCCAACCAATGGCTTAAAAGGCCACTGCTCTACCATTGAGCTATGGGCGCGAATTTTTCTACGGGCCGAGAGTGACCTCGCTTACCTCCCGTGTTTATCGCTGCGCTGGGCGGCGATGAGAATTGCCAGGGCCGGCGCAAGCGCCCAGAGGAAGCGGGCGATGTCGGCCGTAAAGTAATCGCGGGTCGGCGTGGAAAGTTCCATGGCAAGCAAGGGCCCTGCCACTACACCAAGTACGCTTGCTAAAAATCCTCCAAAAGCAATGCTGAGCAAAAAAATCTGCCAGATATGCCCCTTGCCTCGCTTGGGCAACGGAAGGCCCGCCTTTACGAGCGAGCCGGTAAACACGAAATAAAAAAGTACGGTGAAGAGGACAAGCAACACGAGGCCGGTCGCTTCCGAGGAAACACCCCCCGTTCGCTCTTGCAAAAACGTCATGGGGAAGAGCGAAACCAGCGCTATACTACCATAAAAACTGACGATAAACAAGGCTAGACGCTTGCGCCCCGCGTTGAGGCCATACAGAAAAACCGCGACAAATAAGAACGCAATGACGGCAATATCCCACGTCAGCGTGAACCGCTCTTGGCCAGCTACTTGCGCGGTAAATTGGTTAATAAATTCCAAGGGAAAGTCCATGGACGGCCGTTATGACGACTCCTTGCCCAACTCTTCCAGAAGATCTTTTTGCTTCTTGGAAAGCTTCGTTGGCGTTACTACCTGTAGTTTAACATATTCATCGCCCCTGCCTTGCCCTGAACGCTTGGGCATACCCTTGCCACGCAAACGGATAAGCTCGCCAGACTGAGTACCCGCCGGCACGGAAAGCTTTACGCTGCCTTCCAATGTGGGGACCGAAATTTTTGCCCCCAACGCCACCTGCGAGAACGCGACTTCGGCATGCGTAATGATGTCGTCCCCGCGGCGCGTGAACTGCCTGTGCGGCAAAACCTGCACGTGCACGTACAGGTCCCCGGCTTGCCCTCCCTCCACGGGGGCTGCCTCGCCCATGCGCGAGATGCGCAGAACGTCGCCTCCGGCAATGCCGGCGGGAATATCAATAGCAACAGTTTTAGTCCCACTCGCGTTCCAATTCACCGCAAGGTCACGGTGAAGTCCCTTGAAGGCTTCTTCTAAGGTAAGGTCAAGATTTATTTGCACATCATTGCCGCGCGTGCGCGTTCGGGTTTGGCTGTATGCTCCGCCAAAGAATTGTTCAAAAATATCGCCCAGCCCTCCGCCGAACATATCCTGAAAATCTGTGTAATTGCCCTGCCATGCGCTACCCTGGAACCCACCGGGACCGCCAGCGCTGCCATCGAATGCACCGCCAAACTGATCATATTGGGTGCGCTTTTTGGCGTTACCCAAAATTTGATAGGCCTCGTTGACCTCCTTGAATTTCGCTTCTTCGCCCCCGCGATCGGGATGATGCGCATGGGCAAGTTTGCGGTATGCTTTTTTAATGTCCTCCTGCGACGCATCGCGGGGAACACCTAAAATACTGTAATAATCTTTTGCCATGAGATCGCTTCGCCGAGTGTAACTCGGCTACGCTCAAAACTCTAAATTCTAAATTCGACCTTCGACTGCCACTCAGGTCGCCCTGAGCCCGTCGAACGGGCGAAATACGAAACAAATCCAAATACCTAATGCTCTCCATTCAAAACGTTTTGGTTATTTGAATTTTGCATTTTGGTATTGTTTCGCCTGCCTGCCGCAGGCAGGAATTTCGTTATTCGTGCTTCGGATTTCTTGCATGAGCAAAACTCATGCAAGTACGCCAGTCTCTTTTGCCACCGTATCCTCTTCAATAACCACAATATTATACCAGCGAAGCACTTTAATGACAAGGAGCGCCACACCCAGCAGCATCCATCGAAAGGGGAAGGAAAGCAGCTGTAAAACAAAGAATAAGCCCAGGATAAATATCGGCGCAATCGCGTTGCGATACGAGGTAATCATCGTAGCAATAAGCTCGTTTACCTTATCGTGCGTAAGCTCGGCCAACGGGCGCTCGCGTTCTTCGGGTCCAAAAAAGCTAATCGCCTCCAAGCTCTGGCCGGCATTTTGCTGGACATCGGCCGGCACAATACGCCGCAATACCAGACCCTCGGCCTCTTCAAGCGACATACCACGCTCATAGCCGGGCAGGATTGCTTCAAGAAGCCCGTGTACTGGGACAAATGCGGTATCAAATACCTCTTGGCTGATACTCACATCCCGCTCGGTCGCCTCAGCCACAACAAAAGCGTAATAAGCAGTGGCAAAAAATACTGAGAGACCGATAAAAATAGCAAACAACCCCTTGCGCAGGAGGCGCATCGGCGCAAATATCATGAGAATCGCTTGTTCTTCCTGCGCTTTTCGCAAGCCACGCAAAAGCATAAGGCTCAAGAATAATGCGCCAAAAAACGTATAGGGGCTTGCCAGGCCAAACATCAGCAGTATTACCAATAAGAACACCAGCAGGACCAACCGCGCCAGCCGCTGTTCAAGGAACACAAACACCAGCGCCAATAGCACCATCCAAACAAACCACAGGAATGCCAGCAACAAAATAACCGACATGGCCGTAGTGCCAAGAAGCACCGCCAGCAACTGCACGAGAAAGAGTAACGACACCACCCCAAAAGCTGCCGCCAGTATGGCATGCGAACGTGTAGCCTGGCGAACCGAACCAAGCGAAACAAATTCTCTCAGCTGTTCCCATCGGGGCAGAGCCATAGTGATTTACATTATACCCCGATAGGAATATTTGGGGTTGTGGAGGGTTTCAAACTGCCCCATCTTCTACCCCCCTCTTCCTCTATCACCTAAATTATCCCATGGGATAATTTAGGTGATAGAGGGGCTCTGATGAATGCGCGTGCGCCGTTTGACTTTTTTGCTTGGTGGCGTAGGATAGAAGAACATATTCGGGCTCGGGAACGGGTCAGGCGCAAACAAAAACCGCACTTGGGATGCGGTTTTTGTTTGCGCCCCCGCTTTACGTATACTTTACGTAAAGTGTTACGTAAAGCGGGGGCGCTCCGTGCGTCTGAAGAACTTCCTGCTACAGGTTTTTCGGTAATAAAAAACAGCGTATAAGGCTGTATGCTCCTTTTGGCCAACCTGGCGAACACTCCTCTCGTTCGTCAGGTTGGCCTGTATGGCAATGCGGGACCCCAGTATTCAATCAGGGCCTCTCCCTGCTTGATGAGGGTGGTTAGAATCCACCGGGCGAGCAAGCCCACCCGAAACTCATCCTCCAATTGGTTATTCCCCTCGAGAAGGATTTGTAGCAGGAAAGGTTCAAACTCGCTGAGGGGCACGTCAGGGTCTTCGAGACATTCGAAGAAGCGCCTGGTCGCCAAGCTGCCAAGGAACTGACCTCGCCAGTCATCGAGCAGCAAGGTCTGCATGGAGCTTCCACTGACCACCCAGAGAAACTCACGTTTATCGGAAGGGCCTCCCGACCCCACGAGATTTTCGCTCAGCAGAAACCGCACGCTCCCAGACATGCCCAGTTGCACCCCACTCCACGCCTGAATCTCCTTGACGGGAGCGTTGACGCCGACAACGGCCATGCTTTCGCGGGCGATCGCTCGGCAGTGCGCCCAGACCTCCCAAACGGTCAAGCCCTGGGCTTGATTCATCTCTACCAGATGCTTCCAGACCACGCTCTCAAACAGACGGCGCTGATTGTCCCGTCCCGCTCCTCCCACAGCGCACCTCCATTCACTCGACGCTGCGTTGTTAAAACTATAGTCCCGAGGATGCGTATCGTCAACCCCGCCCCGTTAGAAGTAGAGGCGCGCTGCGTGCCCTCGCGCCCTCTAACGGGGTAGGGTCAACCCTTTTACCCAGCTACCGCACCGGATTCACCGCATCGGCCACCTCCCACATGTACCAGCTGCCCGCGGAGCGATACGGCCGCCAAGGGCGGGCTATTTGCTCCATGCGCTTGGGCGTGGGAAGTTTGCGTAAATTATAAGCCATCATCATTCCCTTGCGCACGCCCAGGTCGCCGGTAGGAAGCACGTCGGGCCGGCCCAAGTGAAACATGAGGAACATGTGCGCCGTCCACTCGCCAATGCCTTTTACGGCGACGAGCTGGGCGATAACCTCTTCGTCGGGAAGCTTTTTAATATTCTTCAAATCCAGCAGGTCCTCCTGTACATGGCGAGCTAAATCCAAGAGGTAGGTCGCCTTTTGTCCGGATACGCCCGTGGCGCGGAATTGTTCCATAGAGGTCTTGAGCATTTGCTGGGGGGTAGGACAGGTCGTCTCACTACCATACATGGCAAAGAACCGGCCGCGGATGGTGCGCGCCGCCTTGCCCGAAAGCTGCTGGCCGATAATGCTAGCCACCAGCGCCTCGTACGGGTTGCCGCGGCTTGGCCGCAATAGGCACGGGCCGAATTGTTTTACGAGCGCCGCCAGTGTGGAATCGTTGGTCAAAATCTCGTTCATGGTACTCCTAATAATAACAGAAAAGCCCTTACCGGGCTTTGTTCCTTTCGCCCCGCCGAAGTCGTCTCCAAAACTTCGGCGGGGCTTGTGCTTGGGCCGCAGGGCGCTCATTGCTGGTTCTTGTGGCATCGCTGGCCGCAGTAGTAGCACTCCCCGCGCTGCTCGCCATTGACCATTCTCCAGCTTAGGTGGGCTCCCTGCGCCCTCTCCGAGTGTGGCAGCTCGTCCTCATGGTTGCAGAAGATCCCGTCATTGAACTCTGGATGCGCCATGGCGCGCACGAGCCGAACGAGCACTTTGCCTTTTCTGCGTCGCTGCATCCTTATTTGGTCGAACAGGCTCGCGAGCTCATGGGAATGCTGGAAACACCCTTCACACCGGGCGCAGACGTATCGCCCCGTTCCAGCCCTCCCCGGATCGATCTTCTCGAGGACGCTGCCCACGCAATCGGGACAATGAAACATGTCGTCGGGAATCGCTCTTGAAGAGCGTGCCTTCGTCACTTCGCGATGTTCAATCATTCGAGTAACCTCTCTCCTTGGCCCAAAGTACCCCATTCATACCAAAAAGAGCTTCTCTAGGCAATAGAAGACCGCCCTTGTGGGCGGCTTTCTATTTTGTTATTCCTTTTTCCCTTCCCCTTCCTGCCCTGCCTGCCCGTCCTCTGGCGCGGAGCTTGTCGAGGGGTCTTCAAACTCTCCTTCCTTCGCTTCGGGCTTCTCATCGCCTTCTGCTGTTATTGGTTGATTGTTATCGGTTGATGGTTGCTCAGCTTGCTGCGAAGCGTACATCGCCTCACCCAACTTCTGAGCCGTGGTGGAAAGGTCGGTCATCGCGGCTTTAATCGGTTCAGCCCCATCCTTATCCCGTACCTCATTCAGCGCTTTGAGCTTATCTTCAATTGCTTTCTTCGTGCCCTCGTCTACCTTGTCGCCGTGCTCCGTGAGGGTCTTTTCGGTTGAGTAGGCAAGCGCCTCGGCCTGATTCTTTACATCAATCAGCTCGCGCTTCTTTTTGTCTTCCTCGGCGTGGGCCTCGGCGTCCTGCTGCATGTTCTTTATTTCCTCTTCGGACAAACCACTGCTGGCCTCAATACGCACACTCTGCTCCTTGCCGGTGGCCTTGTCCTTGGCCGACACATTGAGGATGCCGTTGGCGTCAATGTCAAACTTTACCTCCACTTGCGGCGTGCCGCGGGGTGCGGGCGGAATGCCGTCCAGCATGAACCGGCCAAGCGTCTTGTTGTCAGCAGCCATTTCGCGCTCGCCCTGCAGGACGTGAATTTCCACGCTGGGTTGGTTGTCGGCCGCGGTAGAGAAGACCTGCGTCTTTTGCGTGGGAACGGTCGTGTTGCGCTCAATAAGTTTGGTCATAACCCCGCCGAGCGTCTCAATACCAAGCGACAACGGGATAACATCCAACAGCAGGACGTCTTTGACATCACCCCCAAGAATACCACCTTGCGTGGCCGCTCCCAAGGCAACCACCTCGTCGGGGTTGATGTCGCGGTGGGGCTCTTTGCCAAACAAACTTTTTACACTTTCCTGAATAGCCGGCATGCGGGTCTGTCCGCCTACCAGCACAATTTCATCAATGTCGGAAAGTTCCAGCCCCGCGTCTTTGACGGTCTGGCGGGTCTTTTCTTCGGCGCGCTTGATGTAGTCGGCCACCATGCCTTCAAACGTGGCCCGCGTCAATTTGAGGTTGAGGTGCTTGGGTCCTTCGACGTCCGAGGTAATGAAGGGAATGTTAATTTCGGTCTCTTGGGTAGAGGACAGCTCGTGTTTGGCGTTTTCGGCCGCGTCCTTTAGGCGTTGTGAGGCCAGCGGGTCTTTGCCCAAGTCGATGCCTTCTGCTTTTTTAAACTCCTCGATAATCCAGCGCATGACGACCTGGTCAAAGTCGTCACCGCCTAGGTGGGTGTCGCCGCCGGTTGCTTTTACCTCAATGGTGTCAGCGGACACTTCCAACACGGAAACATCAAACGTACCACCGCCAAAGTCGTAGACGACAATTTGCTCGTCCTTTTGTTTATTCAACCCGTATGCCAACGCGGCGGCCGTGGGCTCGTTAATAATGCGCTTTACCTCCAGTCCGGCGATAACGCCGGCGTCTTTGGTCGCTTTGCGCTGGCTGTCGTCAAAGTAGGCAGGCACGGTAATGACCGCCTCGGTAATTTTCTCGCCCAAGCGCTCCTCGGCGTCTTGCTTGAGCTTACCCAGCACCATGGCGGAAATTTCTGCCGGCCGCAGCCACTTTCCTTGCCCTGAGGAACTCGAAGGGTCTCCCAGCTTAATTTCCACGCTGTCGTTCTCGCCGGCGCGCACCTCGTAGGGCAGGTGCTTGATGTCCTCCTGCACCTCGGGGTCGGAGAACTTGCGGCCAATGAGGCGCTTTGCCGAATAAATCGTGTTGTGCGGGTTGGTTACTGCCTGGCGCTTTGCCAACAGGCCCACCAGCCGCTCGCCGGCTTTGTTGACGGCCACAATAGAGGGCGTGGTGCGATTGCCCTCCTTATTCTCTATGATTTTTGGCTGCCCGGCCTCCACAACGGCCATGGCACTGTTTGTTGTGCCGAGGTCTATTCCTAGTATTTTTGCCATACGTTTATTAAATTAACTTGCAATTATTTCACCTTTACTTTCGCCACGCGGAGGATTGAGCCGTTAATCATATATCCTTTTTGCACAACCTCGGCGATAGTTTCCCCCTCACCATCAACCGCTTCGTGCTTGTTGGGATCAAACGTATCGCCTTCTTTGACTGGCATTTCTTCTACACCCATTTGCGTAAGGTACTGCCGAATCTGGGTGACGATGTGTTCAATGCCCTTGTGGTACGGCGTGCCGGCGATGTCTTCGGGCGTGTGTGAAAGCGCAAGCTCTAAGTTGTCCAGAATAGGCAGGAAGGTCAGCAACGCGTCCTCGCGCACCGCACCCCGCATCTCGGTAATGTATTTCTCAATGTCCTTTTTGTAGTTGGCGAACGAGGCGCGCTCGCGCTGCCAGCCGTCCAGGTACTCCTTGCGCTCTTTCTCGGCCGCCTTCAGCTGCTTTTTGACTTTCTTTACCTTGGCGCCGGCCGCGTCGGTTTCGTCTTCTTCGTTGATGTATTCGGGTTCGCTATTCATAGTCGTTAAATACTCCACGGATATCTTCCAATAGGCGTAGGTTGTCGCTATAGCGCATGCGCATGGGGCCTACAATGCCAAACACGGCGCGCTCGTGGTTGGGCAATTCGGAGGTAAAGGCCATCACACTAAACGGCATTTCCCGGCGAGGATGCTCGGGCGAGCCGATGATAATTTGCACATCCTCGTCTAAATTGCGAAAGACCTGTTCCATCTCTTCCTCCAACGAGTCGGCAAACTCTACCAAGCGGCGGACGTTTTCGGTATTGAGAAATTCCGGCTCATCCAGCAAGCGGCGCAAGCCTTCGCGGTAAAACTGGTTCAGGCCTAACAGGCCGGCAAACCCCATGGCGTGAGACATCTCGGCCAAGTAGCGCGACATTTCGCGGGCCGCCTCCTGCGGCGAGTTGCGAAGGGCCGTCTCCAGCTCGTCACGCACGGCCTCGGGCAAGGCCTTTTGCTTGTGCGCCTCGCTCTCCTCTACCGGCTCGCGGGCACCCAGGGCCACTTTGTCCACGAAAAAGCGGTATGCCTTTGGGGTGGGAATGCGTCCGGCCGAGGTGTGAGGCTGCATCAAAAAACCCGCGTCCGACAGTTCTGCCATCCAATTGCGCAAAGTGGCCGAGCTGACGTCATACCCGTACTTTTCCAGCAACCCGCCGGACGAGACCGGGGTTGCCGTTTCAATATATTCCTGGACCACATCCAGAAGCAGGCGTTCTTTTTCAAATTGCGTGACCATCACCCTTTAGTATAGTAATTTAGCAAATGCCAGTCAAGAGTGCTAAATGTGCACGCATAATAAAACCGCCTCCTAAAGAGCCGGCACAAGGAAGATGCCGTAGGGGATGGGGAAGATAACCATCTGCAGTAGGACTCCTTTCACTCTACGCTGCTGCATTGCACTGAGGCCAGATTGGCATGGTAAAATAAAGCAACGATATCCAGTTTTGAACGATACCAATGCCATCTACTCCTCCCTCCGCGTCTCCCGAAAAATTTCCCCGAACCACCGACACGCGCCCGGTTGATTCGCTCGGCACCAGACGCTTTCGGCCCTCGCCGCGTAAGCAAATGCGCCGTATACGCCGAACCGTAAAAGAACTTGGCCCCGGTTTTGTAACCGGCGCCTCGGACGACGATCCTGCGGGAATTGCCACCTATTCGCAAACCGGCGCCCAGTTTGGCTATCAGCAGGTGTGGGCGGCCCCGTTCTCATTTCCGTTCATGACGGTGGTCCAGGAGATGAGCGGCCGTATTGGTATTGTGACGGGCCGCGGCCTGGCCTCGGTGATGCGCACCCACTATCCTCAACCCATTCTATGGGGCGGGGTCGCTACACTCCTGGTAGCCAACATCATCAACATCGGCGCCAACCTGGGCGCGATGGCGGCCAGCACGCGCCTTATCGTGGACATTCCGTTCATTAGCTTGCTGCTTGCCTTTACCTTTGGCACCCTGCTGGTCCAGGTCTTTGTCCCCTACCACTCCTACGTGCGGGTCTTGAAGTACCTGGCCCTTTCCCTTGGCGCCTACATTTTAACCGCCTTCGCCGTAAACCAAGAATGGCACCAGATATTTCGCCACATGGTGCTGCCCACGCTTTCCTTGGAACGCGCCTTCCTCCTGAATATTGTGGCTATTTTGGGTACCACCATTTCACCCTACCTCTTTTTTTGGCAAGCAAGCGAAGAGGCCGAAGAAAATGTGCGCACCGGTAAAATGAAGCGCATGGGTTGGGGACGACCGCATATCAATATGCGCGACATTCGGCGCATGCGCCGCGATACCATCATCGGCATGCTGCTTTCAAATGTTGTGATGTTCTTTATCATCATTACCGCCGCCTCAACGTTAGGTGCGGCCGGCATTACCACGGTAGAGACCGCCGACCAAGCAGCCGCGGCATTGGAGCCATTGGCAGGAAGATTTGCCTCGCTGCTGTTTGCCCTTGGTATTATCGGCACCGGACTGTTAGCCGTGCCGATATTGGCCGGATCGGTCTCCTACGCCGTGGCTGAGATGTTTCGCTGGAAGAGCGGTCTGTCGTTACGCGCCGAAAAGGCGGTGGGCTTTTACACGGTATTGGCGGCCGCAACATTCGTGGGTCTTTTTGTGAACTTTCTTCCCATTGAACCTTTCCGCCTTTTGTACTTTACGGCGGTGCTCAACGGCTTTGCCGCCCCGCCCATTATCATCATGATGCTCTTTATTGCCAACAACAAAAAGATTATGGGAAAATATACCAACGGCTGGTTTTCCAATATGCTGGGGTGGGGTATTGTCCTTATTATGGGCGGATCGGCACTGATGCTATTGGCATCGTTAGTTGGCTTGTGGTAAACAACCCCCATGAAGCTCTACGACACGCTTTCGGGTAAAAAGAAGATGCTGCGCAAGACCAAGGACACCATCAACCTGTATGTGTGTGGTCCGACGGTCTACGATTACGCGCACATCGGCCACGCACGCACTTACGTGGTGTTTGACATGCTCGTAAAATACCTACGCGCCCGCGGCCATAAGGTGTTTTATTTGCAGAACATCACCGATGTGGAGGATAAAATCCTCAACCGCGCACGCGAAGAACAAAAAGAGCCGAAGGACGTTGCCCGCTTCTATGAGAACACCTACCACGAAGACATGAAGGCGCTTGGGGTAACCAGTGTAGACAAGCACGCCCGCGCCAGCGATTATATCAAGGAGATTATCAAGCAGATCGAGCTGCTCGTAGAAAAGGAGTACGCCTACCAGACGGACAATGGCGTGTACTTCCGGGTAAGGAAGTTCCCGCGCTATGGCGCGCTCTCGCATCAAAAACTCAGCGAGTTGCGCACCGGCGTGAACATTGAGGAAGACGCCCTGAAGGAAGACCCGCTGGACTTTGTGCTGTGGAAGGCAGCCAAGCCGGGCGAGCCCACGTGGAAATCCCCCTGGGGCGAAGGCCGCCCCGGCTGGCACATTGAGGATACCGCGCTCGCGCAAAAGGAGTTTGGCTCACCCAAGTACGAACTGCATGGCGGCGCGCGCGACCTTATTTTCCCCCACCACGAAGCCGAAATAGCCCAGATGGAGGCCGCCTATGGCGTGCATCCCATGGTGAAGACCTGGTTGCACACGGGGTTTTTGCAAATTCGTGGCGAGAAGATGGCCAAGTCTCTCAAGAACTTCATTACTATCCGGAAAATCCTAGAAACCTACTCGGTCCAGACCCTGCGCGTGCTTTTTACCACCCGCCACTACCGCTCACCAATTGAGTACAGCGAGATACAGCTATCCGAAGCTCAGGCGGTGGAACGCCGCATCGGCGAATTCTGGAGCCGCCTGCGTAACGTAAAGCCCAAGCTCAAGACCGACCGCCAGTACCCTAAGTTTATTGCGGCCTTCTGGAAGGAACTGGAAGACGACTTCAATACTCCGGCCGCTTTCGCACATCTGTTCACCCTTATCAGTTATGTGAACCCGAAAATTACCGCCGGTGCGCTGGCCGCCCGCGACGCGCGCGCCATGATGGAGTTTCTAAAAGAAGTGAATGCCATCTTTGGCGTCGTGGATGAGCACCGCCTGGCCGAACCCGAACAGCTGCCCTCCCAGGTTGTGCACTTACTGCGTGAGCGCGAGGCGCTGCGCGCGGATAAGAAGTGGAACCAAGCCGACCTCTTGCGCCAAGAAATTGAGGAGCTGGGCTACGAACTGAACGACACCGACAGCGGTACGAGCATCAAGCGCAAGCCAAGACAGTAGCTCCTCTACACACCAAAAACACCACCGCAAATGCGGTGGTGTTTTTGATTAGTGCTGCTTCTCACTCCCTGCTTATCAGAGCTTGAGAAGTAGCAGCCCCGACGCGTGAAATCACGGTCGGGGCGGCGAATCATCGACCACGGCAGTGGTTGCCGTG
>JBBDZE010000013.1:0-747 GCA_040900345.1 Candidatus Spechtbacterales bacterium | reverse complement strand
ATCGGCATCGATAGCAGATCGCCTGCTGCGGGTCGACGGTCTGTCGCCCGCAATCAGTGCACATGCTGGACTCTGGAAATTGGGGAGAGAATGTGGCAAGAACGTTGCCACTCACCACCCGCTTCCCCTCTTTGGTGTGCGCGATCTCGGACAGCATTGGCATGGTAGCCTCCCATAATCCGCTTCCTTGTTGCCATACTAGGCGCTGGGCAAGTGCCCACTATGGCAACAAGGATAGTATCCAAAAGTACATTCCTCATTCTTACGATTTACATCATAGCATAGTTTACTGATTTTGTCAATAGTTCGGCACCCCACCGCAGGTCCTTCGGCAACATGCGCTGCTATTCTAAAACCAGCCTATCCAGCTCGTCCTGAGGTATTCAAAAGGTCAATAGTTTCTCTTTAGGCCCCAGACGCACAACGGCCCCGACAAATTGCCGGGGCCGTGGAGGATGCCTGCTGGCCAGCAGGCATCCTCACAAAGAGCGTTTATATCAACGAGCTGGATACTTCTCCTCTACCCACGCACAGAAGGCGTGGTTACTTTCTCGACGAGCGTTGCGACATTGCGGCACGCCCAGTTTGACAAGGGTCCCGACGCGCCAATGCGGTACGTGAAGGTAGACTTGCCCTCCTCCGCTACCTCGTGCCGGGGGAATTTTCCAGACAATTCGCACGCCGTGTCGATCTATTCCCCAGCCCCAATCGCCAAGCTCCCGGGGTTTTTTGCGCCCCCGAGCAAGC
>JBBDZE010000012.1:0-5747 GCA_040900345.1 Candidatus Spechtbacterales bacterium | reverse complement strand
CGCAACTGCTTCTTTTTCTTTTCATCCGCCATGCGAACAATCTCTTCCAGCACTGCTTGCGGCCAAAACATAACCGGATGCTGGCGTCGCAAATCGCTCAGCCCGCCTCCGCGCATTCTGATTGGTAGCTTCTTTAATTTTGGCTGCTTCTTCTCGAGTTTTTCAATCGCCCGCCGGTATCCATCGCCTGAACGTTTCAACCACTCGTTGATCCGAGCTATAGTGTTTGCGGATACGCGAAAGGTTGATTGGATAGTATCGTAGCGGTGTCCTTTCAGAAGCATTTGTGCGATTTGAATGCGCTTGGCCAACATCTCAGCCTCCTGGGTAGAAAGAAGATCCTTAATGAATGCCAATGCTTCGCTTGGAGATTGTATTTCCGCCAGGACATCGGCAAAAGCTTGCAAAATCTCTTCTTGCACTTCTGGGGATAGTGGGGATGGATGACGAAACTTAGCCATGGTGGTGTCGTGTTTAGCTTTCTTTCCCTTATACTATCATACTAGCTAGTATCGTAGTATAAGGGAAATATGAGGTAGGAAACCATGAGAGATGTGGAGATGTTGTACTTATCTTTCATCCCTTCCTTTCTGCCATTCCTCTCCTTTCTGCCTCTCCCCGCTTCCCTTCTGCTTCTGCTTCTCCCTTCCTCTCTCCCTTCCTCCCCTCCTTCTATCTCCCCTTTTGCCTCGATTTTCTGCCTCGCTCAATCCCTCCTCAATCCACCCGCCTTCTATACAATTTCTTCTATATACTCCTTCAGTGCCTCTTTCCATGAGCGCAGGGGCGGAAACTTGGTGTTGTTGAGGATAGACCAGTGCGGGCGTTTAGCCGGCGTGGGGTATTGCTCCGTCGCAATGGGGCTTACTTTTGGATACCTGTCCTTGGGCCAGTTGTTGGCCTTGCCATAGGCCGCAATAGCTTCGTTTGCAATATCAAACCATGTGGTCGCCTCCTCATTGGTGATGTGGTAAATGCCAAAGTCATACTCACCGTGCGTGAGATCGTACGTCGCCTTGGCCAAGTCCTTCGTGTAGGTGGGCTTGCCGTGCTGGTCGTTGATGACATTGAGCTCGTCGCGCTCGCCGGCCAAGCGCACCATAGTAGCCGGGAAGTTCTTGCCGTTTTTGCCAAAGAGCCACGAGGTGCGAATAAGGTAGTAGTTGGGGGTGTTTTTCACGAGCTCCTGCTCGCCCAACAGTTTGGAAGCGCCGTAGACGTTCAGGGGTGTATCGGCCGGCTTATCGTCCTCGTCGTAGCCCTGTTGGTTTTCACCGTCAAAAATATAGTCTGTGGAGTAATGCACCACGACAGCCCCCTGTTCGTGGGCGGCCTTGGCGATATGCCCCACCGCCGTGCCGTTCACGGCCATGGCGAGCTCTTGGTTGCTCTCGGCGTCGTCCACGGCGGTATAGGCGGCCGCGTTGATGACAAGTTCGGGACGCTCGCGCCGCAGCAGCTCCTGAATGGCCGCCTCGTCGGCAATATCAACGTCGTCTTTATCTAAAAGGACGGGGTTGTCGGTTTTGAATGCTTCGGCCAGGTCCGTGCCAAGCATTCCTTGGGCGCCAAAGATAAGTGTCTTCATATGGTTTGATTCTGACAAATTACGCCCCGCTAGACAAGCGCTGAATGCTGTCTAGAAGGAGAAACAATACTAGCAGGATAAGACACGTAAAATGTGTAGGTTCCTAGGCCAAAGCGCAGCCCCTCACCGAGTTTTACTCTGGTGATGGGGCAAGCAGCGAGCCCGGACACAGTCCGGGCTCGGGATTTCCATGGTAGGATCCTTAGTGGTGTTGCGCGCGCGAGCGAAGGCTCACGATTGCAACTATCAGAATGAAAGCGAGTAGCGCAGCATACCCCGCGAAGTACGCGGGATTGCTCGCAAACTCGTCGACGAGGTCACTCCAGAGCAGAACGAGCGCGCCCACGAATGCCCCTGCACCCGCTCCTGCGCCCACGAAGCGAATGCCGAGAGGGTAGCGCCCCTCGCCCGCAACGAAGGACGCATAGGTCGCCACCATCATCAGGCCGATTCCCAATAGTGGCCGGACAAGCCCGAAGAGTTCCATTTTCCGATTCCCTAACTACCCGGCGTAGAACATTGCCAGCATGATGGCCGCGTAAGCCATCAATAAAAACCCCACGGCTTGAAGAAAATGGCGCACGAAGGAATAGCTCTCCCTATCGCGACTCTTTAACTCCCAGGCCATTCCAGACGCCGCTGCCCCGATGCACATTACTGCGCCGATTAGCAGAATCCGAGGAGTTGAAATTCCTCCTGACGAAAGTCCTCTATGTAGAAGAATGAGGGCTGCCGCGCAGCATGTTCCCCATGCTCCTGTTTTTAGAACCTCTTTGAGCAGCACACCCCCTCCTTTCTGAAGTTTTTGCCGCACTCAAAAAGTACCACGCAATAGGGGAGCCGTCAATTTTGCTTCATATTGGCAAAGTGATACAATAGATGAACTTTTAGCGTTACCATAACTGTACAGGGACGCATTTGTATGCAGGTAGAACCTACTGACATTCCTGACGTGCTGTTGATAACACCGCAGATCTTCGGCGATGAACGAGGGTTTTTTGTCGAAACCTACAATAAGAAGCATTACGAAGAGGCCGGGGTTGCCGTTGATTTCGTGCAGGACAACTTGTCCAAATCCAAGCGAGGCGTTCTGCGCGGCCTGCACTACCAAGCCCCGCCCTTTGCCCAAGGAAAGCTTGTTTCGGTGGTTCAGGGCCGAGTACTGGACGTGGCGGTGGATATTCGCACCGGCTCACCCACCTTTGGCAAGCATATCGCCGTGGAGCTAACCGACCAGACCAAACAGCAGCTGTGGATTCCCGAAGGGTTCGCCCACGCCTTTCTCACGTTAGAGGACGACACAATATTCGCCTACAAGACGACGAACTTCTACGCGCCCGATCACGACCGCGGTATTCTCTGGAGCGATTCGGACATCGGCATCGATTGGCCGCTCAATGACCCCACACTCTCTGAAAAAGACCGGGTACTGCCACGTCTTAACACTATACACAGCGAATTCACCTACCCGGCCTCATGAAGCTTCTTGTAACGGGCGGCTCCGGATTTATCGGATCCAACTTCATCCACTATATGTTAGAAGCGCACCCCGAGCATACGGTGGTCAATTTGGATTTACTCACCTATGCGGGCAACCCGCAAAATCACGCGCACCTTGAAAACAACCCCAACTACCGGTTCGTCCGGGGGGACATCGCCGACGCCGAGGTGGTGAACCCACTCGTAAAAGCAACCGATGTTGTAGTGCACTTTGCGGCCGAGTCCCACGTGGACCGCTCCATTTTGGATCCAGAGAACTTTATCCGCACCAACATTGTCGGCACGTACACCCTGCTGGAGGCGGCACGCACTTACGGCGTAAAGCGCTTCCACCATATCTCCACCGACGAGGTCTTTGGCGCGCTTGAACCAGACGACCCGCCGTTCAACGAGGAAACCCGCTACGACCCCAAGAGCCCTTATAGCGCCTCCAAGGCCTCGGCCGACCACCTCGTGCGCGCCTACGCGCACACCTACGGCGTACCGGTAACCCTTTCCAACTGTTCCAACAACTACGGCCCGTACCATTTTCCGGAAAAGTTCATCCCCCTCACCATCACCAACTTGCTGGAAAGCAAAAAAGCACCCATCTATGGCGATGGACAACAAGTGCGCGACTGGCTCCACGTACGTGACCACTGCATGGCTATTGACGAAATTCTCCAGCGGGGTAGGCTGGGACACACCTACTGCATCGGCGGGGGCAACCAGCCGACCAACTACGATATCGCCGTCCGCATTGCCCGCACGCTGGGCAAAGACGAATCCTGGCTGGAGCCGGTCAAAGACCGTCCGGGCCACGACCGCCGTTACGCCATTGATTTCACCAAGATGAACAAAGACCTGCAGTGGCAACCGACCATATCGCTTGACATGGGCTTGGCTTCTACGATTCAGTGGTACCAACAACACACTGACTGGTGGCAGAAAGTAAAGTCGGGCGCGTACCAGCAGTATTACGCGCTCCAGTATAAGCAGGCCTAACAACTATCGCACTTCTATGCGCGGCATCATTCTTTCGGGCGGGCGCGGTACGCGTCTTCTCCCCCTCACCAAGACCATCTCCAAGCAGCTCCTGCCGGTCTACCATCGGCCCATGATTTACTACCCGCTCAACACGCTGTTGAAAGCGGGTATTTCAGAAATTCTCATTATTGTAGCCCCCGAACAAGCCGGCCACTACCTCAATGCGCTTGGCTCGGGTAAAGAGTTTGGCGCAAAGTTCACGTATGAGATTCAAGACAAACCCGAGGGCATTGCCCAGGCCCTTTTGATCGGCGAAACCTTCCTCGGCAACGAAGATGTCGCCCTTATCCTCGGCGATAACATTTTTGAAGACGACGTAAGCGAGCACATCAAGAGCTTTAAAAAGGGTGGGCGCATCTTTGCCAAAGAAGTGCCCGACCCCGAACGCTTTGGCGTGGTGGAGTTTGACAACGACAACCGTGTGCTTTCCATCGTTGAAAAGCCCAAGACGCCAAAAAGCTCCTTCGCTATCCCGGGCCTCTATATTTACGACAACCGCGCTATTCAATTTGCCAAAGAGGCCAAGCCCAGCGCCCGTGGGGAACTTGAGATTGTTGACATTCACAACCGATACCTTACACTGGGTGAATTGGACGTACGCGTTCTCAACAAAGAATGGATTGATGCGGGAACATTTGACTCCCTTCATCGTGCCAACCAGCTCGCAAAAGAAAAACTTCACAAAAATCTCATCATTTAGCATGGATATTTCCGTTGTTGTCACGCATTATCGCTCGCCCGAAATCTTACAGATGGGGCTCGCGTATCTGTATGCGTGGAAAACCCAATACGAACAAGAACGTGGTGTCGGCACTGTGGAGGTCATCGTAAGCGACTCGGCCACTATTGCGGCCACCGGCGCGATGATGGAAGAATACTACCCTCACACCACGTTGCTCACCGAGCCCAAGAATATCGGCTACGGTAAGCTTGTCAACCGCGGCGTAGCCCATGCCAAGGGAGAGCTTATCTTTATAATGAATGCCGACATCGTGATTGCCCATCCTGAAGAGCTCACAAAGCTGATCGACTATGTACGCGAACACGAGGAAATCGGCATCGCCGGTCCGCAACTGATGAACTTCGACAATTCCCACCAACCTTCGGCGTTTCGTTACTACACGCCCCTGACCATCATCCTGCGCCGCACGTTCCTGGGCAAAACGCCCTGGGGTAAGAACAAGATTGCCACGTTCACTATGAAAGACTGCGAGAAACTACGCAAAGAACCCACCCCCGTTGATTGGCTGATGGGTTCGGCGCTGCTTACGCGCAAGAAGTACCTGGACCGCGTTGGCGTCTTCGACGAACGCTTCTTCATGTATATGGAGGACGTAGACCTATGCCGTCGTTTTTGGGAAGCGAATCTCAAGGTCATGTACTATCCGCTTGCCAGCATGTACCATTTCCACGGCAAGGCCAGCCGCAGCCGCTATCCCTTCCTGGCGCCTCTGCTCAACAAATACGCACGCATCCACCTGGCAAGCGGCTACAAGTATTTCCGCAAACACGGTATCCGCCAACCCAAGTACGGCATCTGATCTGGCCGCAACCACGGCATCCGCCAACCCAAGTACGACCCCCCCCCGGGGGGGGGGGGGGGGGGGGGGGGGGGGGGGGGGGGGGGGGGGGG
>JBBDZE010000011.1:26297-44763 GCA_040900345.1 Candidatus Spechtbacterales bacterium | reverse complement strand
CTGGCCAAGCTCGGCATCAAGGAGGTTCGCGACCTTCTTTTTCATTTTCCCGCCCGATACGAGAACTTCGGCAATGTCGTGCCGATCGGCTCAGCACGCCCCGGTGATGTGGTTACCGTACAGGGCCGCGTAACAGATGTGGACGCGCGTGTCGCCCGTTCGCGCCGGCTCAACGTACTCTCGGCCACCATCACCGACGACAGCGGTTCGCTGCCGGTTACGTGGTTTAACCAGGCGTATCTGAAAGACACCCTCACCACCGATAAACCGGTCCTGCTGGCTGGCAAGGTAACGCTTGGCAAGCAAGGGCCATATTTGGCCAACCCCATCCACGAGATAAAGCGGCTGGGCGCCGACCCCATTCATACCGCGCGCCTCGTGCCGGTATACCCCGAAACCCGCGGCGTTACCTCGCGGTGGTTTCGCTACATCATAGAAAAACTCTTGCCCCTGGCCGACAACGTGGAGGACCCCCTGCCCCAAGAGCTGCGCGATCAATTTGACCTCATGCCCGTAGCCGATGCCCTGCGCGCCGTCCACTTCCCCGCCACAACTGATGAGGCGGACCGGGCGCGCCACCGATTCTCATTTGAGGAACTATTTTGCATCCAGCTGGCCGTCCTCAAGACCAAACGCGACATGCAACGCGAGGCAGCGCCGGCCATTGCCACCGACATTGAGGCCATTAAGGCCTTCACCGAATCGCTCACCTTTACCCTCACCGATTCACAAAAAAAGGCAGCCTGGCGCATCCTAAAAGACATGGAACGCGCCACCCCGATGAATCGCCTGCTGGAAGGCGACGTTGGCAGCGGCAAAACCGTGGTGGCCGCGGTTGCCGCCCTCAACGCTGTGCGGGCCGGCTACCGCGTGGCCGTAATGGCGCCCACCGAAATTTTGGCGCACCAGCACTACAACAACTTCGCCAAAGTGCTGTACGGGACGGGCGTGGACGTGTCGGTGCTGACTCGCACCAAAAAGGACCGGGCCGCCACGCAGGCCGATGTGGTTATTGGCACGCACGCCCTTATCCAAGACAAAGTGAACTTTAAAAAGCTGGGTCTGGTGGTCATTGATGAACAACATAGGTTTGGGGTGGCCCAACGCGCCGCCCTTAAACAAAAGATGGCCGGCCATCTGCCGCATCTGTTATCCATGACAGCCACCCCTATCCCCCGCACGCTTGCCCTCACCGTCTACGGCGATTTGGATATTTCGCTGTTGCGCGAGATGCCCAAGGGCCGCAAGAAAATTGAAACGCGATTGGTCTTACCTAACGAACGTGAAGAGGCCTTTACACTTATTCGCAACGAACTGGACGCAGGCCGCCAGGCATTCGTGATATTCCCCCTCGTGGAGGAATCTGAAAAACTAGAGGCCAAGGCCGCCACGCAAGAGCGCGAGCGCCTGGCTCAAGGGCCTTTTAAAAACTATAAGGTTGGCCTGCTGCACGGCAAGTTAAAACCGGCCGAGAAAGAGTCCGTCATGCAGGAGTTCAAGGACGGCAAACTCGACGTGCTGGTGGCAACCTCCGTGGTGGAAGTAGGCATCGATGTACCCAACGCCACCGTCATGATGATAGAAAACGCCGAGCGTTTTGGCTTGGCTCAACTGCATCAGTTCCGCGGGCGTGTGGGTAGAAGCGAGCACCAGTCGTATTGTTTGCTGTTGAGTGAAAGCACTACCCAAACGGCCCGCAAACGCCTGCGCGCGCTGGTGAAAGCCGACAGCGGATTCAAGCTGGCCGAGTATGACCTGGCCTTGCGCGGCCCGGGCGAGGTGTACGGCACGCGCCAGTCGGGGTTGCCCGACCTTGCCGTTGCCGCCCTTTCGGATGTGAAGCTCATTGAAGATGCCCGTTTAGCCGCCCAAGAATACTTGGAAACCGACCCGACGCTTGCCCACAACAAAAATCTCCACGAACGCGTGGAGACCCTGCAGAAAACGATGCACTTTGAGTAGAGCCTCTTCCAAGACCTCATTCCGGCAGCGCTGCCCTAGATTCCGGCTGCGGCTTGCGAAAATGCTCTCGGCGTATTGCTAATATGCCTCGTTCATTTTCACGGTACCTCGCTCGCAATCTGAGTGCAGCTTGCTCGAAAGCAGGTTTTGCAAGAAGCTCTACGTATATACGACCGTATATACGTGCATATATACGTCGCACCTTCGGACGAACGTTCGAGCGAACGTTCGTGCAGATATGAATGCAGGGCGCCCGATTTACGGGCGCCCTGCTGCGTTTTTGCCGCCGTGCAGCGGCTAGTCCTTGTCAGGCAGAAGCTGCTGGACGGCCGTGCTGAGCCGCCCATGAGCATCAGTACGTCGCTGCTTCAGCTCCCCAAGGGCAGCCTCTGCCTGTGCCACCGCCTGGCGAGCATCGGCCACCTGCTGGTCGAGCGCCTCGAGCTCCTGCTGGAGGCCCCTGACCGCACTGTGCTGCTCCGCGAGAGCCCCGACGTCGCCCCCGGCCTGCGGCTCCTGTCCCAACAACTCCCCTTCTGCCAGTGGAACTTCGAAGTAGCCCACCTCACCTGCCGCCTGCCGAGCCTTGTCGGTGGGCTCGTAGTCTCCACCCTCGATCTTCGCAAGGAATCCCTCGCGGATGAGCACTCCGATGTTGGGTCCGAAGCGTCTCTTCAGATTTTCTGAGCCGGTGATGCCCAGCGCATCTCCCACAATGTCCTTGGCCTCGTCAGGAGAGAGTGTGCCGCCAGCACCGTCGTCCGCCCTCGTGACGATCCTATGGAACAGGTTGCGCGCTCGCTCATCGTCCTTGAGGAGCGCGCCCATGCTTCCAGGATTCTGTTCTTGGATCACGTAGCCCTCTTTCCTTTCGTTCCTGCCACTGTGGCAATATTGAATAGTATTTTCCCCTTTTTGTCAATCCCCGATCACCAAAAAACAGGCCGGAAGGCCTGCTCAGTATACTTCGATGGGCCCGCACCTTTGCGACGACGTGCATCGCGCTAGGTGCGGGCCCTTGGTCACCTCCTTCATCTCTACGGAAAGAATGTGCGTGAGGGATCCGGCCACCTCAAGGCCTTCAGAACGAAGTACAGCAGCATGTGGAATGGACTCCACACCTGCCACTGCGCATTGCCCCAATGGAACCCGATCCACCCGATACGCCACATCAACGACCACGGAGACCCTGCAGCGGGGAACCCCCGTTTGCGCAGGATGCGTCGGCAGAGAATGACGTGCAGGAACGAGTTCGCGACCGGGATAACCTCCCCCGCCCAGCGCAGAACTTCTGCGCACTGGGCGGTCACTTCCTCCGAGTCGAGGTACTCCCGAGCTCGCCGATGTCGCTCGACGACCTTCGAAGGCGGGCTCCGCCCTTTCAGCCCCTCCGCCACCTCCCACTGGGAGCAGACGCGGACCTCGTGCCCGGCGGCCAGTTCCTCGCGGTAGATGCGCTCCACCGCTCGAGCTAGCCGCTGATTGCACGGATTGTCCTCGTAGTTGAGCCCGAAAGAGTAAGCAATGATGGCTTTCTTCATGCCCCTCCCTCCTGGAGAGCGACGAGGTCCGCGCGCAGCCGCTCCGTGCGAACCCTCATGCCTGTGGGACTCGACAGAATTGTGCTCAGCGTGGGCGGCTGCTCGGCTATGCGCCGGGCTGCTTCGAAGGGGTGCTCGTAGAGCAACGGGATGAGATGGTCAAGCAGCTCGATCGCCGGCCCCATGTCACCTCGTTCGATCCCTTCTTCGGCCCGTTGGTAGCGGCCGATGCGATCTTCCACCTCTCGCACTTCGCGCTCGCGGTTTCTACAACCGCTGATTCGGCACCAAAACCGATGCCTCCCGGGATGTTGCCGACGCTTTAGCGCCTGCAAACGTTCTTGGGCTTCCTTTCGGTTTTGTCGGAAGGAAACCAGGGCAAGTTCACGTGGGTCATCCATCTATTCGTCCCCTTTCTGCGCACATATAATGCCATTATTTATATCATTATGTCAACCCTTTCACCTTAAAAACGCCCGCCAAGCTTCCTCACCAAAAAAACACCCCGCTCCTCGTATCAAGAGGCGGGGTGCTTTTTGCTTGCTTTCGTGAGGGGCGATTCTTCCGCCCGATGTTTGGGGGTCACCCAGAATCCTAAATATTTACCAAACATGAGGCGCGTTTGGGCATCTATCGCCGGCAAGGCGCCAAAGACAATCAAATTGAACGGAGTAAAGACCCATTGGGCCATAAACAGGCCATAGCGCCAGCGGCCAAACCCCGCCGGACGCGGCGGAAGCACTACAATACTGTAATAAGCCGTAGCAACGAGGCCGATCATGGCAAACGTCATGATAAACTGCGTCATGCGCGGCAGGCTGTAGGAAAGCACGGTGGAGTTGAACTGATCGCCTCCCAGGAAAATCGGCAGCCACCCCATGACAAACAGCAAAATAGCGTGCGTGCCCCAAGAGTAAAATCCTTCGGCTACGGTAAAGCCGTACTGCCACATCTTTCGCGCCGAAATATTACCGTTTTTAAAGTAGCCGTATACAAAGTATGGAATATCGGCCGCGCCATAGCCCCAGCGACGCTGCTGCCTGTAAACGTTCTTCATGGTGCCCCAAAAGGTGGGCGCCAGGTTGGCGTCCATTGCAACAGGGTAGTATAAACTCACCACACGGTAATCTCCGTTAAAGCGCAAAAAGCACAGCCAAAAAATGCGCGAGTCCTCTGAGACGGCGTTCTTGTTCCAAAAGCCCACCTCGACCAGTGTCTTAAACGGCATAGAATGGGACGAGAACGTGAGCTTCTTTTCGGGGCGCTCTTGGTTCATAACCTCCCAGAACGAGGAAGAAAACGCGCTCAAGCGCGAAAGAAGCGGCGCGTGCCAGATGTTGTTAATAAAAAGCGGGATAGGCTGATAGCTGGCCCGATAAGGGTTTTCGCTGGTAAGAAAGTGGTACGTGAGGCATGAAAAGTAACGCGGAAATACAATGGTATCGATATCCAGCGAGGAGACGAGCACGTGTTCGTAGGGAATGTTGAGCGTATCGATGAGTTCTTCCTTGGCGCGTTTTCCTGCCCAGGCGGCATTGGAGCCCTTCCCTGACAACTCGCCCGCCAGGCCGTCGGGATGAACGGTTACGAGCATCCTGGCAAACCTATCCCCGTACTTTGCGCGCACCTGACGGGCAACCTCTTGCGCCTCTTCGCCGGCCCGCTCCTCGGTTGCCAACACCAACAGCATGCGCTCCTTGGGCCAGTCCGTGCGTAAAATGCCCTCAATGGTTTCGCGCGCCAGATCGAACGACTCGTTGTACATGGGCAAAATAACCAGATGCCACACCTGCCCCCAATGATGCACGTCGGCGGTTACCTCTTCGGGCTTGAGCTCATTGAGTTTTTCTACCCAGTCCACCTTTTCATGCTTGCGCATGCGGGTGTAGGCCGCTTTGCCGTGGAGCGTAAAGTAATAGACGCGCAGCATCCAGTACATCGAAAACGAAAGCACGAGCACACTCACCAAGACCGGCTGAAAATATGCCAGCGCGACGGTAATGACGAACGTGGACCATATCGCAACACCCGGGATAATTTCCATAGCCCGGTAAATGTAACGTTCCTTTTTATTCTTAATGTCCGCCGCGCGGCCGACATTAAGGTACGCGGGGAGAGGTTCGTACTCCTGCATGCTGGTATTATTTTATCATGCCCAAATGACGGGCGGCTAAGTAGAGGGTCGCAATGCTTTGGCCATCGGTTATCTCACCCCTATCAATCATGGCAAGCGCATCGGACAACGCTACGTTTTTTACTTCGTCAATCTGCTCGTCGTCCTGCTCTTTGGCGTGTGTCGGGTGCAGATTGCGGGCAATAAAAGGATACGTCCATTCGCTTGAGGCGCCGTTCCAGGTTTGATACCTGGACAAGGCGATCCATTCATCCGCCGTCATACCCGCCTCTTCGGCAAGTTCTTTGTGTGCTGTCTGCAGGGGTATTTCGCCCTTGGCGCCACCGCCTGCTGGCACCTCCCACGAAAAAATATCCGTCGGATAGCGATACTGGCCAACCAGCAACACTTCGTTGGCTTCGTTGAAGGCGACAATACTTACCGCAAATTCTGTTTCGACATAGGCGTACCTTCCCTTTGTGCCCGTGGGGGTGATCACCTCGTCCTCACGAATACGCCAATACGGCGAATTGTCGTAGGCGATCTTTGAACTCAACTTTTTCCAAGGGTTTTTGTGCGGCATATTTGTATTATATACCTGTATGCTTGCACCCCTCGCCTCCCCGTGGGCACATACACAAGAAGAAGGGGCCAAATACCCCTTCTTCTTGTGTATCTTGGTACCCCCACGGGGAATCGAACCCCGATTTCCACCGTGAAAGGGTGGCGTCCTAGCCGTTAGACGACAGGGGCAAAATATCCATATTAAACGTTGCTATCTTACAACATTTACAGGAGTGTGTCAAAGTATTATACTGCCCACGATGAAAATACTTGCTATTGAAACCTCGTGCGACGAAACCGCTCTTGCGGTCATGGACGTAACGCCTGGCAAGCCGTTACCCACCATGGCCATTCTCGCGCATGAAGTTGCCTCCCAGGTAGAACAGCACCGGGAATTTGGCGGTGTTGTCCCCAACATTGCCCGCCGCGAGCATGTGCGCCTGCTGCCGCCGCTTACGGCGCGTGTTTTAGGAGCAACCGAACGCTCCGGGAAACTCGAAGCTAACAGCTCGAAGCTCGCAGCTCTCTTGGAACGCTACCCTGAGCTAACCGAGCATATCCAAAATGACATCGTCCCTCTCGGCAAACCTGCCATTGACGCCATTGCCGTTACGAACGGCCCGGGCCTGGAGCCGGCTCTATGGGTGGGTATTCAGTTTGCCAAGGCGCTGGCTGTTTTGTGGGACGTGCCACTGGTAGGTACGGACCACATGGAAGGACACATCGCCGCCAACTTCATCGGCAACAACTCCGTTGCCTTTCCTGCCCTGGCGCTTACGGTTTCGGGCGGCCATACCCAACTTATATATATGAAAGAGCCACTTTCGTATGAATTGCTTGGCGAGACCGTAGACGACGCGGCTGGCGAGGCGTTCGATAAGGTCGCGCGCATGCTCAATCTCCCCTACCCGGGCGGTCCGGAAATTGCGCGCCTGGCCCAAAAAGGCGACCCCGCTGCCTTCGCCTTCCCCCGCCCGATGCTGGACTCGGGCGATTATCGCTTTAGCTTTTCGGGACTCAAAACATCCGTCTTGTATACGTTGAAAGAAATGAATAAAGAAGAAATATCAGAGCGTACCGACGACATCGCCGCCTCGTTCCAGCAGGCGGTGGTCGAAACCCTGGTCACCAAAACCATGTGCGCAGCCCAAGAATACAACGTGCGTTCAGTGCTTTTAGGCGGCGGCGTGGCTGCCAACGAAGAGCTGCGACGTCAGCTTGGCGAGGCGCTTGCCCCCTATCCGGCCATCACCCTATATATTCCCCCGCGCGAGCTTGCCACCGACAACGCCGCCATGATTGGGGCGGCAGGCGCCATGCATTTTTTGGCCGGCGAGCGATCGGACATTGCAACCCTTTCTGCCGACGGCAACAAGCAAATCGGCCACGCCTAAACCTTTTATACTCTATCTCCGCAGCTGCGGAGATAGAGTATAAAAGGTTACAGCTCGAATCCTCTCTTTTGAAAATACTCTCGCAACCTCTTGTCCTCCTCTATAGTTGTTCTAAACACAAATACATACCGTTCAATGTGCAAAAAATCTATTATGAAATCAATTTCCCGCTTGCACTCATACGGGTACACCCATAAACTCTGCTGGACTTGGAAAAAACCCATTCTTTTTAATTTATCCCTGAAGATGTCACGCGCATAACTCGCTTTCTGAGGAATATCGAACGAAACAAAATGCCACCGGCCATCCCATCGTACAGGCCGCACTGGGCCCATGTCGGCAAACTGATATTCTTTGAGAAGTCGCTCCCCTTTTATCGTAAGTTCGAATCGAGTCCTGCCATTTGGCTTGATGACCGGTCGATAGTAGCCCTTGCTCTTTATTTTGTAGAGGGTTTGGCGAACGTTCTCTGGAGAAAGCCGTTCATCTTCGCGATTACTCAGACGCTTTGTTAGCTCCCGCCCCAACTGCCGCGTCAGCACCCGCGTTCCTGCGGGAGAGGAAAGAATGATCGGTGTTGCGAGCGCAAGGATAAGCACCTTGGTTACTGTTTTCCTGTTGGCACGATGGAGGAAAAATGGTTTCTTCGCTTTCATTCTTCTCTTATACCATATCTCTGCAGCTGCAGAGATATGGTATAAGAGAAGATACCATTCTCGCACCTGACATGGCATCTCTTGTAGCAGAACTTCTAACCAGTTGAGGCTCAGCACTACACAAACCGGTACGTAATTTGCCTTTACTTCAACGCATTTGCCTGGCACAATAAATCCGTAAGAATGGCTGAACTCCCCAAGCATTACAACCCGCAAGAAACCGAGGACGCCACCTATGCCCGCTGGGAAGAAAGCGGTTATTTTAATCCCGACAACCTCGTGAAAGACGGCATTGCCGATAAAGATGCCGAGGCGTTTTCCATTGTCCTCCCCCCGCCCAATGTGACGGGAACCTTGCATATGGGCCACGCGGCCATGCTGGCCATTGAAGACACCCTCGTGCGGTACCACCGCATGCGGGGCAAGCGCACCTTGTGGGTACCCGGCACCGACCACGCCGCCATCGCTACTCAGACCAAAGTAGAAAAAGAACTATACAAAAAGGAAGGCTCAACCCGCCACGACCTTGGCCGTGAAGAGTTTGTGAAGCGCGTTGAAGCCTTCGCCCAAGAGAGCCACGACACTATCGTCAACCAAGTGCGCAAGATGGGCTCATCGGTGGACTGGAGCCGTGAAGCCTACACCCTGGACGAAGCGCGCAATGTGGCCGTCCGCACGGCATTCAAAAAAATGTACGACGACGGCCTTATTTACCGTGGCCGCCGCATTGTCAACTGGGACCCACGAATGCAAACCACCATCTCTGACGACGAAATAGAATGGCGGGAAGAAAGAACCAACTTTTACTACTTAAGGTACGGTCCCTTCACTATTGCCACCGCCCGTCCCGAAACCAAATTTGGAGACAAATACGTGGTTATGCACCCGGACGACAAACGCTACAAAGAATACCAGAGCGGCCAGAAGCTCACGCTGGAATGGATAAACGGCCCGGTGGAAGCCACCGTTATTAAAGACGAAGCCATTGACATGGAGCTTGGCACGGGTGTTATGACGATTACCCCTTGGCACGATGCCACCGACTTTGACATTGCCGAGCGCCACAACTTGGATGCCGAGCAAATTATCGATGAGAACGGCAAGCTGTTGTCCATTGCCGGCGAGCTTGCAGGCATGCACATCAAAAAAGCTCGTCCTTTAATTGTAGAAAAGCTCAAAGAAAAGGGCCTGCTTGAACGCGTGGACGAAAACTACATTCATCGCATCGCCACCAACTCACGAGGGGGTGAGCTTATTGAGCCACAGATAAAGCAGCAGTGGTTCGTGGACGTCAACAAGAAGTTCACGCTGCCCACATCAAACCTCAAAGATATCGCTGACGGTGCCGAGGTCACCTTGAAGAAAGTCATGCAGATGGCCGTCAAAAGCGGTCAAATAGAAATTCTGCCCGACCGGTTTGAAAAAATTTACTTCCACTGGATTGATAACTTGCGCGACTGGAATATCTCTCGCCAACTCTGGTACGGCCACCGCATCCCCGTGTACTACTGTACACGGGGGAATTCCGAAGCTCGAAGCTCGAATTTCGAAACAGGCTGCCAAAAACCTATTGTAAGCATAGAAGAACTCAACGAATGTCCAAACTGCAAAGGACCCTTAGAGCAAGACCCCGACACTTTGGACACGTGGTTTTCGTCGGGGCTGTGGACCTTTTCTACGTTAGGTTGGCCTGAACAGACGGCTGACCTTGATGTATATCATCCAACAAACTTACTGGAGACCGGCTACGACATCCTCTTCTTCTGGGTTGCCCGCATGATACTAATGAGCGGCTATCTTTTAGGCGATATCCCCTTCTCCACCGTGTATTTGCACGGGCTGGTTCGCGACGAGGCCGGCCGTAAGATGAGTAAGTCGCTGGACAATATTATTGACCCGCTAACGTTAATTGAAAAATACGGGGCCGATGCCACACGCCTGTCGCTCATTATTGGCGCGGCTCCAGGCTCGGATGTAAAACTGTCCGAGGACAAAGTCCGCGGGTACAAGAATTTCACGAACAAGCTGTGGAACATCAGCCGCTTTCTCCTGATGAATATGGAAGATTACGACCCCGGCGCTGCGGTGTCATTCAGCAAGGATGACCGGGCCATTCTCGATGAGTTTGAAAAACTTGCCGAGGAGATTACGAAGGACATTGAGGCCTACCGCCTCTACCTGGCCGCCGAAAAACTTTACCACTACGCCTGGCACACCTTCGCCGATACCATTCTTGAAGCGTCCAAACCCGTTCTCCAAGATGAAGCCGCCCGTGCGGCGCGTCAACATGTACTCGCCACGACATGGAAGAACACCTTAAAACTGCTCCATCCGTTCGTTCCTTTCGTTACCGAAGAGCTCTGGCGCACCATGCCCGGCGATAAGCGCGACCTGTTGATGGTAGAAACTTGGCCCCACCAACCCCATGCTTGATATATTGTCCCTCTCCTGCAGCACCACTTGCATGGTCGTAACCCCGCTCGCCATTATTCCCCCGCTGGCGTGGCTCTTTTTTTTCGCGACCCAGGACCGACACCGAGAAAAACTCATGGATTTGACGCATGTCTTCCTGTGGGGCGTTGCGCTGGCCGTCCCCGTTATCGTTATTGAAAATATACTTTCCTGCTGGTTTGTCGACTGCCGCGAAGGATTTGACCTTATGGGCGGGGCAGCGCCATTTTTGTTCGTGCTCCCACCGGTAATCTTTTCATTTTTGGCCATCGCGTTCGTGGAAGAGCTTGGCAAGTATTTGGTCGTCCGTTTTCGGGCAGTCTCTCAAAACTTTTTGGAAGAACCCCAAGATGCCATGGTCTATATGATTACAGCGGCCCTTGGGTTCGCAGCTATCGAAAATATTCTGTACGCACTGGGAACATTTCAGAATCCGGGTGTTGGCGGCGAGGTTGTAGTACAAATTATCGTCCTGCGCAGTATTACAGCTAACATTCTGCATATCGTCGCTTCCGCAACGCTGGGTTACTTCCTCGCGCTCGCGCTAGCCAACCCGCGGGAGTTCAAACGCTTTTTATACACAGGCCTGGCGCTTGCCACCCTGTTGCATGGCATTTTCAACACCTTTATAATAAGAATTGTAGAGCGCAATCTGAACGGCCAGTTTGGAGCAGCAAATTTTGAAACAATTCTGCTTGTGGCCTTGCTCATCATTTCGGGCATCATCATTCTCACAACATTTTACACGCTCGCTAAAAAGACCTTTTCGTAAACCTATGGCCGAAGAAAACAAATCATTTTTTGAAAAACTGGGTAATTCACTTCACCTGGAGGACCAGGATGACGAAACCGTGGTAAGCGAGCATCCCATTGAACGCCGGGACTACCTTTCCCAAGAGCAAGTCCCCGGCGACGACGTGCCTCAAGAACGGCCCATGGCTCCGGAAAGCGAGCCGGCCCCGGCAGAACCCGAGCCGGAAATGCCCGCACCCGCTGAAGAACCTGAAGAAAGCCCCGCCCAAGAAGAACCCGCGGCGACCGCTACCCTGACGGGGGCTACCACGACGCGCCGACGTCCGGCTGCAAAAACCGCTCCCGCAAAGAAGGCGGCGCAAGCTGAAGGCCGCCTCACCGTAGACGTCTACGAAACGGCTCGCGAGATTATCGTCAAAAGCACCGTAGCTGGCGTTGCCCAGGAAAACTTGGAGATTGACGTCACGGCCGATTCAGTTTCCATTCGCGGTGTTCGTGAAAAAGACGAAAAGATATCCACTGACTCCTACTTCTATCAGGAGTGCTATTGGGGCGCATTCTCGCGCTCTATCCTCTTGCCGACTGAAATAGACCCGGATAAAGCTAAGGCAACGCTCAAAAACGGCATCTTGACCATACGCATGCCCAAGCTGTCCCGCAGTGAGGAACGTCGGCTCAAGATACAAGCAGACTAACTGAACGCATGGTTCGCGCGTATCGTTCTATCAGCCAGCTACCACGAAGCTGGAAAATTATTGTTGCTGTCTCCGTGCTCTCTGTGGGCGGTTTTGCCGTGGCCAGCACAGCGCTTGGGTATCAAAACGCCGCCACCCCCGCCATACAGGGCGTAAGCGCGGGACCGGTATACCTCACGCCGCTTTCCCAAGAAGAGGCCCTGCGCCAGCTTGCCCTTGATGCGGAACGCTTCTTGGCAAGCGAGCTCACCATTACCGTTACCAACAACGCCGGCACTAGCGTATCCGCATCGCCTAACGAGATGGGAGTTTCACTGGATATCGAAGAAACGGTGCGCCGTGCATACGCACGGGGTCGCGAAGGCTTTTTGCTCAAACGCCTGGCTGAACAGCTCTACGCCATTGCCTTTGGTATTCGCGAACCGGTGCGCGTTAATATCGACCAGCGTGTTTTTAATGCGTTTGTGGACACGCGTCTTACCCAAATGCACCGACCGGCGCAGAATACCTCGCTCGTTTTTAACCCTAACACTGGAGAATTTGATTACATCGCCGCCCATTCGGGAACGGTGGTTAAGCTTGATGTACTGCGCGACGAGCTCACGCGACGCGCCGAGAACATTTCCACCGAACCCATCTTGCTGGTTCAGCGCCACCAGGAAGCTATCGTTATAGAGCGCGGCATTGAAGCGGCACGCGTAGAAGCGCTGCACATCCTCAATGGCGGCTCGTTTGAACTCCTCACCGAGGACACACAACTGGACGTCGCAAAAAAAGATATGGGAGCATGGATTCGCTTTATTCCAGAACGAGCCGACGGCAACTATCGCCTTGCCGTTCATATCTCTGCGGATGCTATTGAAACCTACCTTGACGAACGTGCATCTGAATTTGAGCGCGAACCCACAAACGCGCAGTTTGCCGTAACAGGCGGCAAGGTAAGAGCGTTTTCCTTGGAACAGCCCGGGCGTAAGCTCAATATAGCCCCAAGCGCTCAAGCCATCAAAGCGGCTCTTGAGCGTACTGAACGCACTGCCACACTCTCCTTTACTGAAATCCCCGCTTCCCTAACCGCAGACGATGTCGAAACCCTGGGCATTACTACACTGCTTGGCTCCGCCTCAACCTCGTTCGCCGGCTCTGTTTACGGCCGGGTTGAGAACATTCGCGTCGGATCAGCTAAGCACAACGGCACGCTCCTACCTCCTGGCGGAGAATTCTCATTTCTTGAAAATCTCGGGCCCATTACGGCAGCCGAGGGGTTTAGGAATAGCTTCGTTATTAAGAATGGAAAAATTATCCCGGGATTTGGCGGCGGGCTCTGCCAGGTTTCTACCACCCTGTTTCGCGCCGCGGTGAACGCAGGACTGCAACTGACCGAGCGTCATCCACATTCACTAGCCCTTGATATATATGGAACCCCCGGCTTTGATGCGGCAATCTACAGACCGGGCCTGGACCTGAAATTCCGCAATAACACCTCGGGGTACCTTCTTGTGCAAAGCCGGGTAGTGGGCTCGCGCGTAACTTTCGAGGTGTACGGTCCCAATGATGGCCGCACCGTGCGAATACAAGGACCGTCGGTCTATCAAACGTCTGAAACGGGGGCGAAAAAAGCATGGCTCAAACAAACCGTCCTTGATGAAAACAACAATGTGATGGAGGAACAGATATTTTATTCAAATTATGGGAGCCCCTACGTAGAACCAGCTGTTGTCAACCCACTCGAATAACAGCACCCCCGCCTACGGGGTGTTGTTTACAGAAGAAACGAAAACGACGGCTCGGGAAACCCGAGCCGTCGTTGCGACTGTGCGTGGTACGTAGTCTGTCCGGCCTAGCGCCAGGCAGCAGCCCTGTGCGGCGGCTGGCGACGCCCGGCGGATCGGTGCGGGGACCGGCGGGTATGCCGTCCATGCTGCGTGGGAGGACGATTGGGTCCCAAGCGATCCCTCACCAGGAACGAGGTTGTCCCCCCTCTCTTGGGCTGCGGCGGTTCCGCATAGACCAAGCTTGCCGGCATGGGCTTAAACGACGTCTGGGTGACGGATGCGCTGGATGCGTTCCCCAACGTCAACGCCAGCAGTAACAGGACGAACATGATGCCGAGGAACGATGCGGGACCGCCTCGAACAAACACCCCAACCACTGGAACAAAAGATTTCCTCACCGCCACTCCTTTTCTTCTCTCTTTTGCACAGCCTAGTACGACTAGGGTAGCACGAACGCTGACAAAAATAAACAGCTCGAGTATTAAAACGTGAAGACGGCGCACCCAAGGGGTACGCCGTCAGCGCTACGGATCAGAGGCTCACCCTAACAAAACGCCCCAACATCTGTCGGGGCGTTTTGTTAGGGTAGAAATGACAAGGCGGCTGTCCCGAGGGATGCAGCCGCCTGTTACGCGAATCAGACCGAGCGCTCGAACCTGCCGACCCGATCCGCTCCTTGTTTTCTGTGCGGGCCCGTTGTCCCGCGGCGGCTAGTTAGCCGCGTTGCCCAGGGAAGTTCCATCTGGCAAGTCTCGCCAGATGCCTCCTCATGTTACTGGCTCTGGAGTTGGCGCCGTCGGCCGAGGCTGTCATGCTGAGTACCGCGGGGCGCACCACCAGAAAGAGTATGGCTAGCGAAATCGCAGCGAGGATGACGGCGAACTGCGTCGCCGTCGCGAATTCGTCCTTCCCCACGTCGCGACCAGCCAAGCCCATCTCCGCATAGGTAGCCGATCGCAGGCCGGCGTCCGTGTCGTGTATCGCGGCCGGCTCAGTCGTAGCGGTCATAGCGATCGTCGCCAGCAGATCGGGGCTGCCACGCGCGATCTCGCCGATGTCGATGATCGTCGTCGCCACCATCGGCCCGGCACGGACGTCGGTGGCGCCCATCTCCGAACCGCTGTCCGTCGCCGCCCGGGCCGTCGGGCCCGGAAGCAGCAAGGACACCGTGATGACGGCGACGAGAGTGAAGGTTGCAATGGCGGAGATCCGCAAAGCGGACCCATACCACCGCAACACGTACCTCCTAACGAGGCTCATCTGAGCTCCTTCCGTCGCTCCCCGGTTGATATTTTTTCTTGGGCTTCTCCTTCCCCCAATTTCTCTCCGATATGTAAATAGTACCTCACTTTCCAAAAAAATCAACCGCCAACTTCTATTTTTACCTCTTTCCCTTATACTACGATACTAGCTAGTATGATAGTATAAGGGAAAGAGGGGCGGATGTGGACTATTTTACCCTTGACGGGTATTCCTTTTGTGTGTTAGCTTATCATAGGCCAAACCTCAGATATAAACTTTGAGGAGCCAGTAGACACAGGAGGTGTCATGTCCACGCAGGAAGAGGCCAGGGTTCTGGACGGCGTCGTCGGCAACTACGCGGGCCTGTGGGTGCCGCTGGAAAAGAACCCCGAGAGCATCCCCCTTGGCGAGATGGAGCGACGAGTCGGGGAGGCGACGGCCCCGGGCTTCGACTTCAACGGCGTGCCGCGTGAACAGTTCGCCGCGTGGCTTCTGGAGTTCTACAAGGACAACGGGGCGCTGGACCTCACGGACATCGATCAGCAACCCACCAAGGGCGGCCGCATCCTCATCGGCATGTGGCAGGCGACCAAGGGCGAGCTCGTCCAGAAGCCCCGCGCGCGCTTCGTGGCGTTCGTCACTGCCGCCGGCGTCGCGTGGGAGGTCGCTGCCCTTCCCGCATAGCCGACGCGTCGATCGCAGACCCATGGCGGGGTGGGTCATTGTACAGGGGGAGGTTGCGAAAACGCGACCTCCCCTCTTTTCTTTTTTATACTCTTTGCAACAAATCTTTTTTTGACCTCCCCACCACAAAGACCCCTTCAAGGGGTCTTTGTGGTTTCGGTACTCGGCCCCGCACTCACGTCCTCAGTGCGCTAGTTTGATGAGTGGTGCCCATGAGAGGCCCAGTGGAAAGAACGGGTGTGGAAAATGAATTCCCCCGCCCAGCCCACGCCTGCCCCTGGCATGGGTTCATCTGGTGGTGAAAATTTTGGGAAATAATCTTTAGCGAGAAACTACTCTATGCTATCGGTAAATACTACTAATCGTTTGCTATACCTTTTTGTGGATTCGTCCCAAACGCCGACACAAGTAACAAGATTAAGATGTATGCCAGTATCAGACGTAAAAACCTCGGGAACATAGGCCCCTGCATCATAGACACGACTTTCTCGGACCACAAAAGAAACAGATTTTCCTAATGCATCTTCTACATACAACTTGTCCCCCTTGCGTAATGTATTTAAATCATCAAAGGCCACCTTCCCAGCCCTATAACCGCTGTGGCCGGCAATAACAGCGCTACCATTCTCTCCGGGGCGAGTCCCCAGAGAAAACCATGCAACATTGTCGCGATCCTTCGGCACATCCATTGCTCCCGCGGGCGTGACGCCTACATACTCAATTGCAACATCAACTTCTATTCCCGGAATCTTCAAACGTACCGGGAGTTTGCTCTTCGCTTGCTCCTGGTGATATGGATCGGCTGTATTTTCAGCAAGTAGTACCTCATCGTCTTGAATTGAGATCAACGAAATCAATTTTTCATGTAAGTTACCGATGGAGTATATAAAAAATAAACAGCCGAATGCGAATCCTGCAGCTATGATTACCAACAACCGTTTTCTCGAAAAAGTTTTCATTATAGCGATTTTCTAAATGCGTATAACCCGAAAAGCCAAACCGGTGTTTTGTTTAGCTTTTCCCGCCGACGCCGATCCTAATGGGCGTAGAGGTCCTTCAGCACACGAAGCTAATTTGTTTGCTTCCTTCGAGTTGCGTAGAGTAAGGACAAAGACACAAATGTGACAATAGTGATGATGATGATGTTCCAAGGAACATTGCTCTCATCGGCAGAACCACTCCCAGTATCTGGCAACGTGGGAATAGGAGCGATGTCGTCATTGGTAATAGTACAAGTTTTATTATCACCGTCTGCAAGCGTGACACTCCCAGCGCCGGCGCAATCTCCACCCCATACGCTGGCCGTATACCCTGCAGAGTTTGTTTCACTGGCTGTATAAGTACCCGGAGCGAAAGTCGTTGCGACGCCACTTGCTACCGACGTCGTTCCTACAAAGAGAGGAAAATCGGAGACTGTCTTTGTTCCACCGCTGTTATTGATGACGGTTTTGACGAGTGTAAGGGTTGCACTCGGTGTTGGTTCTGGCGGTGTCGCACAGGTCTGTTTTGTAACGTGTGTTTGGTTCAATGTAACCGCGCCATTGCGAGCCAGGAGTCTTCCATCAATCGTTGAACCGCCATTGTCGGTGATTGATGTTAAAGCCAAGATGTTACCCTTGAAGTTTGAGCTTGTGTCGAGCGTTGCAGAACTGCCAACCTGCCAAAAAACATTACAGGCCTGGGCATCGCCAGTGAGAACCATATTACTGGCCCCCGCTGTTATGAGTGTGGAAGCGGTCTTAAAGATAAAAACCGCAGTGGGGTCTCCCTGAGCATCGAGCGTCAGAGTTCCGGTTATGCCAAATGTCCCGTCTGCAGAATTATATACACCTGTGGTTTTAGTTGTTCCGCCAAGTTCTGTGGGCACAGTGGAAACCGGCGTTCGTCCGGCAGCGTCATTGTAGGCAGTGACTAAATCAACTTTGGCCTGCTCTACAACAGGACTGCTCGCCGTGTAGTTTGTCCCGGTTACTTCTGCATTCGTTAAGCCATTCGAAGGGGTCGGATGTGATCCGGCGTCCCCAACAATGGTTGAAGTTGGGACGTTGGTAATCCCAGATCCGGCTAGAATTGCAAAATTGTCAGCTGTTCCCAGATTTACCGTCGTCGGACCGGCTGCATACACATACACATAAGTCGCCCCCGCTAAAAAAAGAACGAGCAGCAATGGCAGAAAGAGTGTTTTTCTAAATTTTTTAATCATAAATTATTGTTATTGTTTTTATTATTTTAGTTGATTCATTGTTTAATGTGAACGTACTATAATCATTCGACCTTCATTGTATATACCTTAAGTATACTTCCTCCCCAACAAAAAGCAAAAGGGGGTGTGCATAACTAACAACTACCCCCCTTGGCACTCTAGCAAAATTTCCACCACCGGCAAAACCCGTGCCTCCGCAGGTTCGAATCCTCTCGGATCGGTTATCAAAATAAGCCCCTTATTAAAGGAGACTTATTTTTATAATTGGTGCCCCCGAGAGGACTCGAACCTCTATACCTTTCGGCACATGGTCCTAAACCATGCGTGTCTACCAATTCCACCACGGGGGCATGTACTCCTCGCATTCTATACCACGCTTTTTACACTATGAACATGCTCCTCTTTTTATCCTTCCATTCTTTGTCCGCCTATCGTC
>JBBDZE010000011.1:0-26287 GCA_040900345.1 Candidatus Spechtbacterales bacterium | reverse complement strand
TTCGACGGCCGTCGAATTAGGCGACGAGTTTTTTCAGCAATCCATTCGTTTGTGCTGTCCCTATCCTCTACTTTTAATACATTACCCTTTGCATGCTTCGCACCTGCTTCGCACACTGCATGCTTGATACGCTGCATATCTTTGTGAACCCTTCTAGACTGCTCTATATATAATGAAAAGGCCGCCGTGGTAGTACCAACGGCGGCCCTCGTCCGCGAGCAGTTACGCCGCGGACCTTGCAACCGGTCGCATTCATCGCGACCTCCTCTCTACTGTTCTGTGAGCGCCAGCCCGACCTTGCCGGGGGCGCTCAGGATGATGCGGTAGGCCGACGCCGGCGGAATGGGATCATCGCACCCCACAAGGACTCCGGAGAGCCCCTCCACAACGACATCGCCCTTCTTGAGATCGAGAATCCAGAAGGAGAAACATCCCCGGGAGCTTCGCGGCCAAACCACGAAACTCGTGTTTTCCGGCTGCACAATAAGTGCGCCGGCGCACCCGAGGGGATACTCGGTGACCCGGAATCCCTCCAGGCCGCCGAGGGCGAGTTGCTTCCGCGACAGCCGCGGAAGGTCCTCACCTTCGATCTCAATCCCCTCTTGACCGGGGCAGACCTTGATGGTCCTTTCTTCCCGGTCTGTGCGAACCTCCTCCTGAAGTTCGCCAACATTGCTGGAGTTCTCGACCGCGCTTTCCACTCGGTCGTAGACGCCCCAGCTGTACTTGCCGTCGAGGCTGAAAAACGCCGCGATAGCAAGTACGACGAGTCCCGCAACCACCAGTCTGCGTGGAGTGATCCACAGGGGCATCTGCTCGACTCGGAGGAAGCCCCACATGGCGGCGGTTGCGATGAGCATGATGGCCAGTATGGCCCCCATGCGCCACGGCCCGGGTGCCTCGTGAAGCGGAATCGCCGCACCGAGTAGCAGCATCAGGAAGGCGATGGCATATCCCGCGGCGACCACTGCTACGGTCGGCTGGGTGACGTCGACCGTAGCAAGCGCGGCCGCGACCACCGACCATTTCCATGCGACGTAGGCGATCGACGCCACGGTCAGCACGAAAAGGATGATGATGCCAACGGGATAGCCCCCGCGTTCCCATCCGAACCATTCGGATAGGAAGTAGATGAAGAGCCAGATTCCCACTGGGATCAACAGGAACCGCCGCGCATAATGCAGGACGGTATCATTCGTTACCCGCCCGAGGAACAGAAGTATCCTCGGCAGGATGGTGGCCAAATAGGCTACCGCGCTCATTGCTGCTGTTCTCCCTCGTTCTGCTGGTCTTCGGGACCCGCCGTGCGGCCCGCGAAGAAGTTCTTGATTTCGGCAGCGAGGGCTTCGCCTTCGCGACGCGTGCCCTCGCTCATTTTCGCCGGACCTTGCTTGCGCCGACGGAACCGACCGGGCTTGGCGCCTGGCTCAAGAGCGTTGGCCTCGAGCAACCCCGTAACAATGTTGCCGAGCCCCCGCAGTGTTGCTTCGCTCGCGGCTTCCGCCGCATCGTCAGCTTCCTGCGCTGCACGCTTGATCATCTGCGACTTGTTGTTCTGGTTGATGATGGACAGTGCAGCGCGGGGGTGTTCCCCCGCCTTCCACAGGACCACCATCCGCTCCAGCAGGTCGGCGATCTCGTTATAGCGGTCTTCCCGCTGTTGGTACGAGAGGCTTTGCTCAAGCCCCACAATGCTCCGGATGACCTTTGGCGAGTCACCTTGAGCATGCTCGGGGCCAATGTCCGTGCGATACTGGATCTGCCGCGCAATGTCGCGAATGATGGAGTCTTCCTCCATCGCCTTGAATACCCCGCGACACTCATCTGCCGCAAGAAACATCTCCCGGACGAGGGCGGCGAGCTGAGGATCGCGAGGCTGCACCTCGCGGGTTATAAAGTCCTCGAGGTGGCTGCGCCAGTACTCGTCCTCCTGCAACCTTTCGTTGACGTATTGGATCCCGGCTTTGGCTGCGCCCGTAGTGGCTTCCTTGCCGGCACCCATTATGAGCTCGACTGCGGCGTGCGGAAGGGCGGCTTGGAACATCCCTCCCAGGCCGCCAAGCATTGCGGCTATACTGAAGACCATCTCCTGCTCCTAGTTGGTGGGTACCGGGATGTTTCGTTCCGTCTTCTGTCTGATTTGCTCCTCCACATTGGGACGAACCACCGTGTGGAGCTCTGGGTTCGATGTTCCTCGAACGAAAATGATGATGGGGCGGGCTTGCTCGCCCCGCGTCAAGATGAACTCGACCCTCCCATCTTCGTCCGTGTCCTTGCGTTTGATTCGCTCGTTCTCTTCCTGGAACAGCGGATCGTGCAGAGAGACGCGGTGGTCCTTGACGGGTTCCTTCGTCTTGGCGTTGCGGACCGAGATCTCGAGCCACTGGCTCTCTGGGTCGTCCGGTGGCCCGAGGAAGTCATAGCTCCACTCGAGCTTCGCCTCCTGGGAGTCCTTCTTCTCCCCCGCAATCACGATCGCCCGCAAGGGCGAGCGGTTTCCATCGCTATCCACCACTTGGAAGGAGTGCTTTCCCGAAGGAACGGTCACCTCATCCCAGGTAATCTGGGTGTCTTCCCCGGTCGGTTTGGAGTCAACCTCCTCACCGTCCAGGAGAAGGTGAAGCACCTCGCCTTCCGATGCCGCGTTGCGCTGCTTTGCGAAGGATTGCACCTTCACGACTTCTTCGTTCTTCCCCGTTCGGGAAAGAACGTCCAGTTGCCAGTTTGGGTTTGCCACCGAGTACCTCCTTCAGGTCTGTAGTCCACTGGTCGAACAACCGAACACACATATTTGATTGTCAAAGATCGTGCACATATTATACTTTGTTTTAATAATTTAGTCAATAGGTAGGATTCCGTTCGCTCCCCCACCTAAAAACCCCTCCGCCAGCTGGCGGAGGGGTTTTTAGGTGCTTGTAAACCAAGCTATCGAACGCTAAGTCAATCCGATAATACCAATAATGATATTGGGTAGTACAAAGGCAATGCCCGCTACAATAAGCCCGACAATGGCGTATAAGAGTACTTGCTTTGCCTTGTTTGACTGATCCGATTCTCCGCGCGCGCCGGCAGTGACCCAGAGGAATGCGGCCCAGAGCAAGAGAAGAATAGCGACCGTCAATACCACGAGGAACAAGAGGTTCGTCGCCCACTTGATGAGCGAATACGTACAGATGAGGCCATTATTACCAGCACTGTTGCCTTCCAACGACAAGCTGCTAACATTTCCTCCGCCATAAGGCCCACCCGGCTGGCCGGTAAGGCGCTGTACTTCGTCAGCCGTTACCGTACTACGAACTGTACACGTATCAAATGCCTCGCTGGGAGGTGTTATTTGCGCATTCACAAACCCTCCTCCCGTAACGCCCAAAATGGCAAACAGGGCGAGAAACACGAGAGAGCGCTTCGAAATGGAAGATGTCATACTATGCTAATTAATTTAACGCTAAATGTTTCCGGGACCGCTGCGTGCTAGAAAAGACCTTGCACAACAGAAACAAGAACCCGCGCTAATAGAATTACGACTAGTCCTATTATAGCATATTTTATAATGTTGAACGCCGTTTGACGCCGCGCGGGATTGGACCCGCTCACCACGAAGATAAAGCCGGCAAGAACAACCATGAAAACAACAATGGGTATGGCAAACACCAAAAGGACGTTGATGAGCTGGTTCAAAAACTCCTGAAAATTTTCAGCATTGATAGGATTGCGAATTTCAACAGTTTCGCCGGGGTTGGCCGATCCACCATCATCACCGCCCGGATTGACCGGTCCGCCATCATCACCGCCCGGATTGGCCGGTCCGCTACCGCTCCCATCATCTTCTGCATACGCTACTCCCGCAGGAACGCCGAAGAGGACAAAAACAGCCAAGAAAACTAACAAAAATTTTTTCATCATGAATTAAACAGCTTGTCCATTATCACGTTGATACGGTTGACCGCGCGGACAAGTTCCGCTCGTGCACGGCTACGGTCGACCAACGTGGCGCTAATCATCTCCTGCATAATAGGTTCGGCCTCCCGGGCATCACCCTGCACCCAGCTTTTTGCCGTCAGGACTTGGCTGGCAAAGGGCCCCAGTTCCTCGTCGCCCAACTGGCTATTGGCAAGCGCACGAAGCGCTGCCGGACGGCCGGTGCGTGCTAGGTATACTCTAGCATTCTCTTCCTGCTGTAGGAAGTTGATAAACTTCCACGCCTCGTCGGTGTGCTCGGATGCCTTTGCCACGCCCAATCCCCAGTAGTTAGCGTAGTTGATACGTTCAAACTGGCTGGCGGGTTGCGGTATAGGTGCTATTGCGAACTGAAGGTTAGGCGCCTTACTGCGAATGGTCGCCCTCTGGAACGAGTAGTTGACCATCATGGCGGCCCGGCCCTCGGCGAAGGCGTCGATGGAGTAGATGCCGTTTCGGTCCCAGGTGTAATTTTCCGAGCTCGGATCGCTAAAAGAAGTATAGAACATGAGCGCATCCAGGCCGGGAACCGCAGGCGAGTTGCTGGCAGTGAAATGGAACGTTACCTCGTCGCGCTCGGGATTGTTCATCCGTGTGCCGCCCTGCAACATCAGCAAGCTTAAGATATCGGTAGCGCGGTTGACATTGCCGGCACTGCCCATCGCCACACCCGCAACCTGCACCTCGCCGTTTGCGTTTACGCGGCGCAGGGTTTTGACATCAGCTACGAATTCATCCCAGGTTGCCGGAGCTTCCAAAATATTGGCGCTGTTAAAGTAGCCCGTATGGTAATAGAGGCCCAGCGTATCAATGGAAAGCGGAATGGCGTACACATTGTGCACCCCACTACGCGGGTCTTCCCGTACAAAGTCAAATCGGACCACATCGGGGTAGGTGGCGATGACCTCCGCCACGTGTTGAGGTTGGTAAGCGTCGTTCATGGCAGCCAAACGCGACTGCTCTACCGGCAGCCAGGTATTGTGTATGGCATAGACATCTGGCCCCGAACCGCTTGCCAGGCCGTTAAGTACTTCATTGCGATAGGTCTCAAATTCTTTTTTGGCATAGCGGATGGTGACCCCGGGATTCTGGCTTTGGTACTTGTTGATAAGCTCGCCGTAGGCGTTGTAGTCGTCAAAGACATCCCAAAACTCAATAATGGTCTGCTGTTGGGATACGCGGTTGCCGGGCAACCAGAACAGAAGTCCCAGTACCAATAGCACGATAACGCCGGTGCCAAAGAGCACTAGACGATTGCGCTGGTGCGGTTGCAGAGAGCGGAACCATTCAATGGGATTCTTACGCTCTCCGGGAATTTCCACCAAGCTAGGTGTGTTTGGTGAGTATGAAGCCATAGTGAAATGCGCCGGCGTCAAACGTATTCTTGAAAACAAACCCCGCCTCCTCGGCGAGCGCACGCGCATTCTCGGCGCTTAGTACGGCGCGCGGGCCCAGTATTACTTGAGGCTTCCAGTCAATGATAATGAGGGACCCTCCGCGTTTGAGAACTCGGAACGCTTCTTGCACGACCGCCTTGGCATCGTCGGTTTGGTGCAAAATATTAGCGCAGAGAACCCGGTCTTGGGAATTATCACCCAGTTGAGAAGCTCCGACAATATCCAAATCTGCAACGCGCGTCGTAATATTCAAGAGTCCCCGCAGTTTACGATGCCCATTGAGTACCTCAAGTACTTCCGGTCGTACATCAAGCGCGGCAACCGTGCCCCGTTTGCCAACACGCTCGGCCATGGCCAACGCAAAGTGTCCCGCACCACTCCCAAAATCGGCCACATGCATGTCGGGCTTTAGGTCAAATTCCTCAACGACTACCTTGGGGTTGAGAAAACTGGTTGGCGTTCCTTGTTGGATGGGCATGCCTGTGTTCGCTTACACTCACTAAATACGAATTTCTAATTCCGAATGTCGAAACAAGCAAAAAATCCAAATGTCTAAACGTAACCTCTTTTGATATTTGAATTTTCGTATGGTTTCGATTTTCGTGCTTCGGGTTTCGAGTTTTTCATATTTGCCCTCAAAGAGTGCACATATGATTACACAGCTGCCACCGACGCCACGTGGTCGCCATCGGCAAGGCGCATTACGCGCACGCCCTGCGTGGCACGGCTCAATTTGGGGATATTTTTAAGACCCACCCGAATAACATGCCCCTTGGCGGAAATCACGATAAGCTCTTCTTCTTCGGCAATCATGCGTACACTGACAAGGGCACCCGTTTTGTCGGTAACTTTCGCTGCCTTGATTCCCGAGCCGCCGCGTTTTTGTACTTTAAAAAGTGCAACGGCAGTTTTCTTTCCAAAACCATTTTGCGTGACCATGAGCACATCGTTTGCGGTTTTGGGGTGGATGATATTCATGCCAACAACGGCGTCGCGTCCTTTCAGGGCTATTGCTTTAACGCCCGCGGCCGTGCGGCCCATGGGGCGCACATCGCTTTCCTTGAAGTGAATGGCCTGACCGTTTCTTGTCACCAGAAGTAATTCATCCTTGCCGCTTGAAACGCCGACCCAACGCAGTGAATCATCTTTCTTGATATTGAGGGCAATGAGGCCATTTCGGCGCACGTTTTCAAAGTCTTTCAGCGGCGTCTTTTTTATTATACCACCCTCGGTTACCATCACGAGAAACTCGTCCTGTGGAGCATCGGAACCCTTGCCGCGGTCCAGCGGAATGACGGCGCTCACGGTTTCTTCTTTGGGAAGATCCAAAAAGTTGGCGAGCGCTTTGCCCCGCCCCACGCGCGTACTTTCGGGAATTTCATAGGCAATGGCCTGGAACACGCGCCCTTGGTTGGTAAAGAAAAGCAATCGGTCGTGCGTGGAAGCGGTGAAGAAATGCTCGATAACATCCTCGCCGCGCGTCCCCATGCCAATAATACCCTTGCCGCCACGGTTTTGTACGCGGTAATTGCTGGGCGAGACGCGCTTAATATACCCGCCGCGCGTAATCGAAACAATGGTCTCTTCCTTGAGGATGAGGTCCTCTTCAGAGAACTCTCCTGGCGCTTGAACGTTCACCTTGGTGCGACGCTCGTCGCCATACTGGGCTTTGACGTCGATAAGCTCTTGTTTTATTTTCGCCCACATTTTCTTTTCGTTGGCTAACAACAGTTCGTACTCTTTAATAAGAGCCTGCTTTCCCTTCAATTCTTCCTCGACCTTCATACGCTCAAGGTTGGCCAGGTTCTGCAGCCGCATCTCTAAAATAGCGGCGGTCTGCAAGTCAGAGAATTTGAATGTCTTGCGTAAGTTGACGTGGGCGTCCGCGCGGTCCTTTGACTTACGAATAGTTTGGATGACCTCGTCGATATGATCGAGTGCTTTTTTGAGCCCCTCCAATATATGCGCGCGCGCTCGAGCCGCCTCCAAGTCAAATTCGGTGCGACGCTTCACCACAATGAACTTGTGCTCCAGGTACTTCTCCAGCACCTCTTTGAGGGTCAGCACTTGAGGCTGGATGCCGTCCACGAGCGCCAGCATGTTCAGGTGGAATGTCTTTTGCAGTTCGGTGAACTTATAGAGCTTATTGAGCGTCTTTTGCGGCTGGGCTTCGCGCTTGAGTTCAATGATAATGCGCAAGCCGGTGCGGTCGGATTCATCGCGAATGTCCTTGATGTTATCCAGCCGGCCGTCTTGCACCAGCGTTGCCATCTGCTCAACAAGGGTCGACTTATTCACCTGATAGGGAATTTCGGTAATTTCGATGTATTGGGTCTTGATGGCGCCGCGCTTGGGTGGGTCTTTTATATCCGCCTTGCCGCGCATAAGAATCGGCCCTTTCCCCTGCCCGTAGGCCTCGAGGATGGCTTTCTTACTATAAATGTTGCCGCCCGTAGGAAAGTCCGGACCCTTCACGATATTCATAAGGTCGGCGGTAGTGGCTTTGGGATTATCAATAAGATGCGTCGAGGCGTCTACGACCTCCGTGAGGTTATGCGGCGGAATGTTCGTTGCCATACCCACGGCAATTCCCAGCGCTCCATTGAGCAAGAGCTGTGGCACGGCCGCCGGTAACACCTTGGGCTCCTGGCGTGTTCCGTCATAGTTATCCATCCATTCGACGGTATTCTTGTTGATGTCCTCCAGCATCAAAGAGGCCACGCGCGTCATCTTGGCCTCGGTATATCGCATAGCGGCTGGCGAGTCACCATCGATGGAGCCGAAGTTTCCTTGGCCCCATACCAGCTGATAGCGCATGTTAAAGTCCTGAGCCAAACGTGCCATGGCGTCGTAGACGGCCGTATCGGAGTGCGGGTGGTACTTTCCAAGTACCTCACCGACCACCGCGGCTGACTTTCGAAAACGCGAACTGGCGTTAAGGCCCATTTCGCTCATGGTAAACAAAATGCGCCGGTGTACGGGCTTGAGACCGTCGCGTACATCCGGCAAGGCACGCTGAACAATAACGCTCATGGCGTAGTCCAAGTAGGACTCCTCCATTTCGCGTACCATGTCCCTCGGTTCGATATTTCCAATATTTGCCATAACCTTATCGCTCAAAAATCCTTTCAAACTGGCTTCGTATCTCGCCGCTCTCCTCGGGCAAATCGACCGACGTTTGGCCCAGTAAATTGCCCGCTCGTATAACAAAGAGTGAGACGACGCCCCCTGCCATCACGGCCATTACTAGCAGAAACACAATAAGGCGTTTTGAGTAACTCATTGTTTGTTCGCTTCGCTTCAAACGAGAGCATTAGGTGTTAGAGCAACAGAGCATTAGGGGCAACCTATCACCTAAAACCTAGAACCTAATGCTCTGCTCCCTTCAGCCGCCTACACTTTCATGACCACTACATCCGTACGCTCCTCCGGCAGATCCTTTTTCTTTACCGTCAGTTTATCTTGGGGGGCGGCGTCGGGATGACCTATTTCTTTCAAAAAAGCGGATGCGTCCTCAAGTTCGACCTTTAGGCCTTTCACCTTGTAATGCATCGGGATAACCAGCTGCGGCCCTACTTGGTTGACAATCTCAATCGCGTGCTCGGCGTTCACCGTAAACACGCCCCCCACGGGTACCAAGAGAATGTTGACGGTACCGAGCGCCTCGATTTGCTCGTCAATGAGCTTATCCTGGCCAATGTCCCCCAGATGTACCAAGCGCATACCTTCAATATCCATGGCGTAAATTGTATTAAGGCCGCGCTCTTTCCCTTCGACGTTGTCGTGGAACGACGGCACACCCAGTATCCGCACTCCTTGATACTCAAACTCACCGGGACCATCAACCACAAACGGATTGCCTTTTACCGTGGCGATGTTGTTGTGGTCATAGTGGTCATGCGTTACCAACACCAACTGCGCCTCTATTTTGGGAGGGGTCAGACCTATCTTTTGCTCAAACGGGTCGATAATCAACGACAACGGCCCGCTTTGAATCTTAAAACATGCTTGCCCGTACCAAGTAATGACCATACGTCCAGAGCTTTAGAGCGCTAGAGCATTAGGTTATAGGGCTTTCTTAAAGCTCTAATCCCTCTTCCTAATGCTCTACATACCAACCTATCCTATCATTATTCAAGGCTTTTCTCAAGCTCTCCAGGACTTGCATGGCGCCCCTATGTATGGTATTTTCTCTAGGTATGGATACTATCGTACCAACGACCGCGACATCGAGCGCGGCACTTATGAAAGAAGCCCTGACTACCCATAAATCTCTTTTTCAGCTCCCCAAGGTTGGCGAGCTCGTTGAGGGCACTATTCTGGGAAAAGAGTCGGGCGTATTGTATATAGATTTGGGTATTATCGGCACGGGCGTTATCTACGGCCGCGAATATTTCGCCGTCCAGGACCAGCTGAAAGACCTCAAGCCCGGTGACAAGCTTTCTGCAAAACTCATTGAGCTTGAAAACGAAGACGGCTACCGCGAACTCTCCTTGAAAGAAGCCGGCGAAGAGAAGACCTGGCATCGATTGCGCGAGCTTCGCGACAGCAAAGAGCCGTTGAAAGTAAAGATTACCGAAGCCAACCGCGGCGGACTCATGGCGCAGGCCGGCGACATGATGGGCTTTATCCCCGTCTCACAGCTCGCTCCCGCCCATTACCCGCGCGTTGAGGGAGGCAATAAAGAAATGATTCTTGAGGAGCTGCGAAAGTTCGTGGGTGAAGAGCTGACCGTTCGCATTTTGGACGCGGAACCCCAGGAGAACAAGCTCATCTTCTCGGAGCGCGCCGCCGAGACCGACAAAATTCAGGATGCGCTGGGTAAATATTCGGTTGGTGACGAAGTAGAAGGAGAAATTACCGGCGTGGTTGAGTTTGGCGCCTTCATCAAGTTCGACCCTCTCTTGGAAGGCCTCATCCACATTTCCGAACTCGATTGGAACTTGGTGAAAGACCCGCGCGACGTGGTGAGTGTTGGGCAGAGCGTGAAGGCAAAGATTGTGGACATCTCAGGCGATGGCCGCGTCTCGCTTTCCTTGAAAGCATTGCAAAACGATCCCTGGAATAATGCTCAAGATATGTTCAAGGAAGGAGCGCGCGTTGAGGGCGAGGTCACCAAGATTAACTCCTATGGGGCTTTGGTCAAGGTCAGTGACGGCATCCAGGGCCTTGTGCATGTTTCCGAATTTGCCTCGGAAGACGAGATGAAGGAACAGCTTGTCGAAGGCACGACCTATGCCTTTGAGGTCATCTCAGTTGAGGCCTCCGAGCGCAAGATAGCCCTTCGGCTCGCCAAATAGAGGGTCGCCGTTCTGCGCCGCATCCCGCTGCGGGCATCCCCGATACAAGGGGCTTGAAGCTGATCGTCCGCCCGCGTTGCGATGACGATCGGGCTGCACGCCCCGTTAGAAATTACGTAGCTACACCCTAGGCACTCCATTCATAAAAGGGGCTACCCCATCAGTACAGGAATTTAGAGAGTTGCAGAAAAATGATTACATTTTTCTGTCTGGAATTTCTAACGGGGCAAGCCCCTTTTATTATTCTCACAATTATCATTGACGGGTTATACTTGATGTATATGAGATTTTTTAGCAGACAATTCATCATCGCCTCAGCAATCCTTGTCGGCATCGCGGTTGTTGCGGGTACGTTATATTCGCCCTTTGAAGAGACCGAAGAAATTTCGCTGAGCCAACTCGTCCAAGAAGTTCAGGACGGGCGTGTTGAAGAGGTCGTTGTCTCGGGTAACGTGGCCACGGTCACACTTGAAGGCGGCGACAAACGCGAGGCCCGCATTGAAACGGGAGCTGCGCTCTCCGAAACCCTTACTAACTTTGGCGTAAGCGCCGAGCAAATCCAAAATGCCGGCATCCGCAACGAGGGCGAAGGACAAGCCGCCACATGGATTGCTCCTCTTCTCTTTACCATGCTGCCCATTTTGCTGATTGGCGCCTTCCTGTGGTATATGCTGCGCAACGCCCAGCGCGGAGCCTCCCAGGCATTTATGTTTGGCAAAGCAAAGGCTCGCCTTACGGGCGGCGCACAGGGCAAGAAGCAAGATGTCACCTTTGATGATGTCGCCGGCCAGGACGAAGAGAAGGAAGAGTTAAAAGAGATTGTAGAATTTTTAAAAACGCCCGAACGCTTCCTCAAGATGGGAGCGCGCATTCCCAAAGGCGTGATGCTTATGGGCCCTCCGGGCACCGGCAAAACCCTCCTGGCACGAGCTGTATCCGGCGAGGCTGGCGTACCCTTTTATTCCATTTCCGGCTCAGAGTTTGTTGAGATGTTCGTCGGCGTGGGTGCTTCGCGTGTCCGCGACCTTTTTGAGGTCGCCAAGCAACACTCCCCGTCCATCATCTTTATCGACGAGATCGACGCTGTCGGACGGTTACGCGGTGCGGGATTGGGAGGCGGCAACGACGAACGCGAACAAACCTTGAACCAAATTCTCTCCGAAATGGATGGGTTTGAGCAAGGCGCCAACGTCATTGTTATGGCTGCGACCAACCGCCCCGACGTGCTTGACCCGGCGCTCTTGCGCCCCGGCCGCTTTGACCGCCGCGTGGTTATCGACCTACCCGACCTTAAAGCACGCCAGGAGATCCTAAAAATTCACTCCAAAGGTAAGCCACTTTCCCAAAAGGTTGACCTCCAGGAAATCGCGGCTCGCACGCCTGGCTTTTCCGGCGCGGATTTGGCCAACCTCATGAACGAAGCTGCCATTTTCGCGACCCGTCGCAAGCACCTCGAACTCACCCAGCGCGACCTGTACGACTCCATTGAAAAAGTGCTGCTCGGCCCTGAACGCAAAAGCAAGGTCTACACGGACCAAGATAAAAGAACGGCCGCTTATCACGAAGCAGGCCATGCTCTGGTCGCCGCATCCCTTCCCGAAAGCGACCCCGTGCATAAAATATCCATTATTCCCCGCGGACGCGCGGGCGGGTACACGCTGAAAATACCCGATGTTGAGCGAAGTTTCAAAACCAAATCGGAATTTGTGGCAGAGCTTGCCGTCATGTTGGGCGGCTACACGGCCGAAGAGCTCACCTTCAGCGAGCTCACGACCGGAGCTTCAGACGATTTGAAGCGAGCCTCATCCCTCGCCCGCCGGCTCGTCACCCAGTTTGGCATGGGCACCATGGGACCTGTGGTCTTTGGCGAACAGGAAGAAGCGGTCTTCCTGGGTAAAGAACTGGCCGAGCGACGCAACTATTCAGAGGAGACCGCCCACTCCATTGATGTGGAGGTGCGCCATTTCATTGACGAGGCGCACAAGACGGCGCGCGAGATTCTCACGAGCCACAAAAGCAAGCTCAAACAAATTGCCGATTACCTTATTGAAAAAGAAACCATTGAGCGCAAAGAATTCGAAAACCTCATGCGCTCCCCTATTCCTGCTGTTTCCTGACGGCAGGCCTTCCGAAAACAAAACGCCGCCCTTTTGGGCGGCGTTTTGTTTCATTCAGTCTTAATCAACAACCTCGATCAAAAGTGTACGGCGTCCAAACTGCAACGCCTGTTGACGAGATGGCATCCAAATATCCATCTTGTAAGTGTACCGCTTGTTCATGCGGTCCTCGACCACAAAAATCTGTTCACCGTACATTTCCGGAATACGTACCTTGGTACCGAAGGGCAAAAAGTTTGCCGCTACCGTACCCCAGTGCACGTGAGTACCGGACGCCGTGATAAACGGCGTGGAGTCGGTTTGGTCAACCGTGGAAGAGTACGCGGTCATCGGAACCCGCATAGAACGGGTTACCATAACGTTTTTCTGCGCGGCAAGTTCATACTGCGCGGCAGGACGTACGTCCTCCTTCGGTTGGGGCATGCGGGGCAGTTCAACCATCGCCTTCAATGCGGCGTCGGCAACCACGACCGGAGCACCCTGTTCAGAGGCCTCTACGACCTCCTCAACAACCTCCTTCTCATGCTCCTCACCGGTTACGGTGTAGGGAGCAACCATGCCTACCGTGCTGGATACCAATACGGTTACAGCCGATACGGTAATCATCACCTTGGCATAGCCATTCGGGTCAGCGATCTGTGAAGATACTACACCCACGTAACGCTGTAGGCGCGTAAGCGCGACATGCGTTACGATCGCCATGCTCATCAGTGCAAGCCACCGCCAGTGGCGGGGCCCCGCAGTACGCGGTAGCACGATAGCACGGCTGTTTCGATAACCCCCTGCCGTTTTCCGCATCAGTGACGCGTACTGCAACAGAGGGCCTCGCAAGCTATACATGATAGCGAGAGTAACGTGTGCCCACGTAACTTCTTGCGCATAATGCTCAAGAAGCATACTGGCAATTAAGGGTTTTGTGAGTCTGCCGAAAGACCAATCTCAGCAATACGTACTCACAAAATAAAAGTCCTCTTTTTGAGAGAACGCTTCAGGATAGCATATTCTAGCCCGTTTGTCAATAGCTAGACCATAACTATACACAATGTCAACCTTATACGCCCCCGCATACCAAAAACGCTCTTAAGGAGCGTTTTTGGTATGCGACCTAATAGAATTAGATACCGGCTATCACCGCAAGGATATGTTTTCCTACACTGCGCAAGCCCCCTACGATGTTACTTGGCGGCACCTCATCAACGTCTGGTAGTGATTGGACGACTGTCACGCTTTGCTGCAAAGAACAGCTATAGTTGTCTGAATCTGTCACAGAAAGCGCCACACTTTTACTTCCCGCTGAAGAAAAACTTGTAGTGGGATTCTTCAGTGTGGAGAGAGACGGCGTACCGCCGTTAAATGTCCAGCTCCATTCCGCAATAGTAGCCCCTCCCGCAGCCGTCGATTCGTCGGTAAACTGTACCGCCTGCTCCTGGATAGGGTTTTGCGGACTCCAGCTGAAACCAACGGTAGGTCGAGCATGCAACGGCGTCGCAAAGCTATTGCCGTTTTGCCAGTTGGACCACAGGCCGGCAGAGTCGCGTGCCCGCAAGCGCCAAAAGTATGTAGCATTGAATGCTATCTGATTTCCTACCGGAATATGGAGCTCCTTCGTGGAAGAGGTCACGCTGCCCGAATCATATTCGGGCGAGCCGAATGTGCCGTTGTTATCAATTTGAATGTGATAGCCCGTTTGCACGCTGCCATCTTCGGCATCCGAGAATGTCCATGTTGTATAGACGTTGGTCGTACACGGTACCGTGGAGCCTACGCGAATAGAAGCACTCGGGTTAGAGACGGTCGGCGGATTGTTGGGAGACGGAGCGGGACTGCCGCTTCCCGGGTCGGGAGAAGGACTCCCCGAGGGCGGAGGCGCCAGAGCCGGCGAAGAAGGCGGAGTTGGCGTGGCTGGTACCGGTGGTGGAGGGTTCTCCCCACCACCCCCTCCCGGGGGAGGAATGTCTGGATCTTCAGGCTCCTCCTCGTTACAGAAGGCCCCAACACACCCTGTTATGGCGGGTACACGATTGAGAACCGCTAAATCCCCATTATTGCAGTTGCCGGTAAAACTAATACGCCAACCGGCACCCGCAGGCAAAGGATGGGCTGTTGCGGTAAATGCTCCTCCTGACCTTGAGTTTGCGTTCGCTGCCGCCTCTTTTGCGGCTTGCTCCGCGTTTCGACCCATATCGAGCAGTCGATTAACATCAGCAGTCGTCCTTGGCGACTGGTTCGTATTATTGGGCGCAATCCATGTCTGCGGCGCCGGAGCCGGTGGTGACGGCGGAGGTGGTGGAGGGGGAGGTGGGGGAGGAGGGGGAGGTGGCGGTGGCGGCGGTGGGGGTGGCGGCGGTGTTGGGGGTGGCGGTTGTGTTATTTGGGCGTAGATATAGTTAATAAGAAACTGGGGCAGCCCGGGATTTGCCCGAATAAATGCGTCCGCCTGCTGGCGTTGGGTTTGCGCCTCGGCCGGAAGAGCAAAGAGTGCCACGAATACACCCGCGGCTATAATGGCGGCAACAACCATAACGGCCGTACGCGTGCACATGGAAATAGATAGTGTCCTCATAGTTATCCTCCTAATGCTGTGAAGCGTTGCTGAGAAGAAAGTTCAACAAAAAACCCGTATTCTTGAGCGTCGACAAATGCGTGCTGTGCCATGGTCGCATCAATGGCAACTGCGTCTTCCAAGGCGCTGAAGCTCGCCTCAATATCCCCTGCCATATCATGCGTTTTAGCGATGTCGTATAGCACCCGAGCATACTCGCGCTCCTTGCTACTCTCGCCCAAGAGCGTGTTGTCATCCGAAATCTTTGCCAATGCGATATTCATCTGTTCTACGGCCTGTTCGTAATCGCTGCGCGCACGCAATAAAACACCGGCTGTGTAATGAGCTTTGCTATGTCGAGGGTTCTTTTCAATAGCTTCGGTGAGGTAGCCCAACGCCTCTTCTAATCGGCCGTCGTGGGCGATGGCTTCGGCATATACTACCAACCCCGGCACGTACGAGCGATCTTCGTTCACTGCCAAGCTCGCAAAGGTAATAGCTTCTTCAAAGTACCCTTGCATGAGCCGTACGCGGGCGGCAGAGGCCCATCCTTCGGCGCGTACCGCTTTTTCTTCGGCCTTATCGGCTGCTGTTGCGAAAAAGGCATACGCTGCATCCAAATCTTCCTCGGCATCTATTGACGCGAGCGTTCTGGCCCCCATTGCCAAAAGTACTTGCGGATTGTCAGGGTCAAGCGCGTACGCGCGTGCATACAGTTCGTCGATGTATCCTCGCTCTTCACCTAAAAATTCAAGTACATGCGCCAGGCGGAAGAAAGCCTGCGCGTTTTGTAGATCAAGCACTGTTGCTTTTGCGTAATACTCGCTCGCCTCTTGGTAGCGACCGCCAATCTCGGCCATATACCCAATGGTAAGCAATAATTCAGGATTATTGGGAGCATGTTCTATCGCCCGGACCGCATAAGGCTGTGCCAAAGCGTACATTTCCCGCTCGGTTCCCGTTGCGTTGCCCTTCAAAGAGTAGGCCTGCACCAAAGCTACCAGCAACGACACATTCTCGGGGTCCTTTTCAAGGGCCTCGGTGAGTACCGCAATTGCCTCATCGTATTCGCTATTTTGTATGTGACGAGTTGCCACAATTCCCGGGTCCTCCCCCTGCTGCCATGCGGGGATGACAAAAAACCACACCGCGCCAATTGCGGCAATAAGCAACAGACCAACACTGATGAACGCAACGAGGCGTGCGCGAGGAGATAAGTGAGAAAGAGAGTTCATGTCGTACGCCAAGCAAATATGCCTTAAATATACCGCATAATCATGGACGTCTTTTCCACAGTTGCTCATATATGACAAAGGGGGCGGCTGTAGCCACCCCCTTTTCAGAGTCCCTCCCCCAAGGACCCTCTACTGGTCAACCATGTACTGCTCCACCCACTCTCTGAACGGGGGTGGAAGCCAGGTCGCCTGTTCTTGTTGTGTGAAGGCAACGCCTCCGGGGTTGAGATAGATTGTCGCCATCTCTGCCCCTGCTTCGAAAGGGCTGTTGACATACGGCACGGGATTGTCACGCGCTTCCCATGCCGTCGCGCCATCGGGACGAGTCGTTCTCGTCCACCCGCCCAACTCCAGAAGCGCCTCGCCGGCTGGCGTGGCCAGCCATGCATCCCGTAGGGAGCTCTCCCCGGAAACTTCCCCAGCCTCACTCAGGACGACCTGGAGATGCTGGACCGAATGCATGAGCTCATGGGTAAGCGTACCCCCAGGTCTTCCTGGTCTCCCAGCGCCACCGGGGCCTACAACTACGATTCTCCCCGCGGGAGATTCGTAGTATGCGACGTAGCCGCGCCTGTTGTAGGTCTCCGCCTTATCGCTGAGATCCCTACCCAAGGCCACTTCCGCCTCCGACAGGGTGTCGAAGAAGAAATAGCAGACGCTCGCCAGCGGCTTTATCCGTGGCAGAACTTCTTGCCGAATTATCTCCGGCCAGTCGGTCCGGCAGTCTGGACCGGAGCCCTGGGTGGGTGGCGGTGGTGGTACGATCTTTTCGCACACCACCCCGACAATCTCGCCCTGGGGGATATCACCAGGGTATCGATTCGCGAACGCTCGGTTCACGAATGCGGGCGCCCCGATGATGTGTGAAATGAACGCTCCGTTGTGCGTAGCCCATACGGAGGACACGCCACACCCCTGCAAGGCGGCTTCGGAGACAACATCCTCAGGTGTCCCGCCGCCCCACACAAAGAACGCGACGCCCTGCGAGGGCAGTTGCACCGAAATGCGGCGTCCCGCGTCCTCCTGGGCGGCTAGCTCGCTTGGGGAAAACGCCCCTACAACGAGCACGAGGGCAACGATGCCCATCGCGCGCGTCAAACGCACAATAACCATCGCCCTCCTCTTTCCGTTGAAACGTGGGTATTAAAAGAGTGCCATAATAACCTTGGTAAGTCAACCTTGCGTATTGGTTCACTACCTTGGCATCGCTCTTCCCCGTTCATACCACAATTCCCGCACGTGCGGGAATTGTGGTATGAAATCGTTTGCAATGATGCCGAGGTATTGATGAGAAAATACCTTTGCTTCTTCACGTCAAAAGACGCACCTTCAACCACTCTGTGCCGACCATAGCTTGAGTAACAATGGGACCCTTCCTCGGGTTCGATTCCCGCACGCTCGTTCAGAAACAACAAATGCCCCCATAAGGAGGCATTTTGCATTTTGGAGCGGGTAACGGGAGTCGGCGTCAAGTTGCTACCCTCACGCTGCGCCTTCGGCTTGCGTTCGCTAAGCACTTCCTGCCCGGGCTCCCTCGCCGCTAAAAGCGGCTCGGTCCGCCTTTCGACTCCCGTTACCTCCAAGCCAAACAAACCAAAAAGGAGTGCCATTCAAGGCACTCCTTTTTGGTTTCATCGGAGCGGGTAACGGGAGTCGAACCCGTGTTTCCACCATGGCAAGGTGATGTAATAGCCATTATACGATACCCGCGTAGTTTGCCGGCGAGGCTCGAGCGACTGCAAAATGCAGCGTGCCGAGCGAAGCGAGGTACTGTCCTTACACTTCGCGAGCTCCGGCGGGCAGGCCCGCTTGACTGCGAAGCAAACTTATCTGTTCGTGTTTGTGCCGAGCGAAGCGAGGTGCTTCCTTGCCCCTCGCCGCTCTGCTCCTCGGGGCGCTCAATTTTGCGGCCAAACCAAGATTTGGGAAAAATTGGTGCCTGGGGGGTGAATCGAACACCCGACGCTCGCCTCTTCAGAGCGACGCTCTAACCACTGAGCTACCCAGGCATGGTGGTCGGCTTTCTCTACCATCACCATGCTCTTCAGTCCGCCAGCTGGCAGATCTACCACTGAGCTACCGCGGCGCGAAAATTGTTGAGCGAAGCGAGAATACAATTTTCAGCACTCGCCCCTGGTGAGCATTCCTTTCGCCCGCCTCAGGTGGGCACTCTTATTTCTACCACAATCAAAGATTGTGAAAAATAAGATGTGGGCGATGCAGGGCTCGAACCTGCGACCTTCTCGGTGTAAACGAGACGCTCTGCCAACTGAGCTAATCGCCCCTCCTTCGCTAAAGCTACGGAGGGCACAGCCGCAATGTACTCAAAATCTTTTCTGCCTGTCGGCAGACAGAGATTTTTATTTGAAACATTAGCATCCTGAGGAGCGAAGCGACATAGAGGTTCGCCCTTCACTCCGTCTGGGGTTCTCTTGTTTGCTACCCAATCGCTTCTGCCTGTGCGTGACCGCACGCAAACAGGCCGCTCTTGGGCAAACAAGATGTGGGCGTGCCTGGATTCGAACCAGGGACCACGAAGGTATAAGCTTCGCGCTCTAACCGCTGAGCTACACGCCCACCCACGGTGCCGCGGGTGGGACTCGAACCCACAAGTCCTTGCGGACACGACATTTTAAGTGTCGAGCGTATACCAATTCCGCCACCGCGGCACACTTCGACTCTCCGCCTGTCGGCAGATTGCTCAGTGTAAACAATCCAGCTTACGCTTCCTTCTTCTCTTCTTCTTGAGAAACCACCGGTTCTTCCTGCTCGCCCTGAGACTCTTCTGCGGGAGTTTCTTCTGCGGCCTCCGGCCCTTCCGTAGGCTCCTCGGCTACTTCTGCTGACTCTTCGGTCTTCGCTGCCGCCTCTTCCTCAACGATCTCTTCCTCTTCCGGCTCGTCTTGGGCCACGGTGTCGAATACCCGATTCACCACGGAAGCTCTGCGTTTCTTTGTCTTCTTATCAACCTGATCGCGTACAAAGTACAACTTTGCGCGCCGAACTTTCTCTTCGCGTAAAATCTCTATCTTTTCTATTGCGGGCAAATGTAACGGAAACGTGCGCTCCACGCCAATTTTCCCGGCCGCCATCTTGCGCACCGTAAACATCCCGTTGAGCCCCTTGCCGTGCTTTACGGCAATCACCAGGCCTTCAAATACCTGGATGCGCTCTTTGTTCCCCTCTTTAATGCGCTCGTGTACGCGAACAACCTGACCGGGACGCATATCAGGAACCTCTTTTTTAAGTTGTTGTGTGAATGCTGTCGTAGTGTCCATAACAAAAGCTACTTTAGCACATAAGAAATGGGATGACAAGTAGTGTCAATAGCTTTAAAGTGCCTCCAAATAGGCCTCGAGTTCTTTAGGAAGAGGTATTTCAAACTCCAAAAGTTCCGTAGAGCTGAACGGAATGCGCAGGAAATAACTATGCAAAAACATGCAACCAAGCTCGGGAGGGCAGGCTCGTTTCGCGCCGTAGAGGGTGTCGCATACAATCGGATGGCCCATGGACGCCACGTGTACGCGAATTTGATGCGTCCGCCCCGTTGTAGGCGCCACGTCAAGCAGAGCACAGTCTTGATAAGCCCGTTCTTTACGCCACGCAGTTGTTGCCGCACGCGCTTTGCCGGGCGGCAACTGACTGTACACTTCCACCGTGCGGCGCTTGCCACCGTGGGCGGTAATGTCTTTTTCGATAACGCCATGGTCCTCCTTGGGAACTCCCCAGACAAGCGCCCAGTACTTTTTGACAACCTCCCGCTCCTGAAAAAGCTGCTTGAGCCGCTCATACGCCTCGGGCGTACGGGCAACGACCAACAGCCCGCTGGTGGCTCCATCCAATCGATGCACAATGCCTGGGCGGGTAACATCCTCCCCTACGCCAGCCATGTCGGGATACACGCTCAAAAGCCACGCCACGAGCGTGTTGTCCTCGTTGCGATGCGTAGGATGGGTTAACATTCCTGCGGGCTTGTCAACGACAACTAGCTGGTCGGACTCGTAAATAACGACGGGTTCCATCATGAGGAAATTTATTGTGTGCTATGATACACAAAACAGCACAATTATGGCACACACAATCCTTCTTGTCGATGACGACGCCGACATTCGCGGCCTCTACGCGCAAGTCTTCAAAGAGAACGGCTTCAAGACCCTTGAAGCTCCAGACGGCGCCGCAGGGCTTGAAATGGCAATCGCTCAACAACCCGATCTCGTGTTTACCGGTACCAGCATGCCCAACATGGACGGCTTCCAGCTCACGCAACAGCTGCGTGCCAATGCCGTCACGAAAGACATTCCCGTCATGATTTCCTCGCATCGCGGCAAGCCGGAAGATCGCCAGCACGCTGAGCAATTGGGCATTAAAGATTTTGTCGTCTTTAACTTTACGCCGCCCGTTCAGGTCGTGCGGCTCGTACGCTACCGCATTGAAGGAGACCAAAGCTTGAAATCCTATAACGTCGCTATAGATACTCACGCGTTGGACGCACGCGACCTGCTGGAAGACAACCATATCCCCAACGACCTTGCCTGCCCCAAACACCCCAGCGAATCTCTGGTACTGCGCCTTACGCCAAACCCTGAAGAGGAAGGGTTGTACAAAGCGCGATTCGTATGTCCTCGCTCGTAACCTGGGTTTCCCCAATCCGTACTTCTTGTAAACAACATACCCCGAATAGGGGTATGTTGTTCTCGGTATATTTATACAACCAAGCTCGCACCTATTTCCAAAATCGCTGACAATGTATCACGCGCGGAGTGCGTGCGTCAGGTGTTCCGTTCAAAATGCGTTCGAGCGAAGTCGTATTACCCACCCAAAACTAAAACACCCCCAGGGGGTGTTTTAGTTTTGGGTGGGTAATACAGGACTCGAACCTGTGACCTCTTCCATGTCGAGGAAGCGCTCTAACCAGCTGAGCTAATTACCCTTGGTATGAAGCCCTGTGTTGTACTCCGATCCTCTAACGGGGCGCGCCCACGTTTATTTTCTGGAGCCTCCCTATGGAATCATTAGGGAGTCGAGCTGCCTTGCACGAACAAGGCAGCTCTGTCGATCCATTCTTCAACTTAGCTCAAGAACGAGCATTCCAGAATCCTGGGATTTCCAGCCTTCTTCCACCGTCCCTACGACTATCAACCTCCCGTATGGTTCCGACGCTCTTCAGAAATGCAAGTCGGGGATCCTCGAGACCTGTGAGATTCGAGTTGACGAGAGCGTACCGAGCGGCGATGAAGAAATCTTCGAACGGCATCTCGAAAACACTTCCTGTGGGCGTTTCGAAGAAGACGACTCCACCCCCGTCTTCGTGCGTAGTAACCCTGATCCCATTGCTTAATCCAATAGACACGGGCTTTCCTCCTGTAAGGTGCAGCGAATCACTTACCCAAATTATTATCGGGCTCAGGCCCGATAATGTGTGCCCAGGAGAGGATTCGAACCTCCACGCCCCGAAGGACACAGCCCCTCAAGCTGCCGCGTATACCATTCCGCCACCTGGGCAAACAAATACTATTGTACAAGAACTGTGAGGCGCGTACCGGAGTCGAACCGGTGTAAAGGGTTTTGCAGACCCTTGCCTAACCACTCGGCCAACGCGCCATTGAAAGGGGCGGGGTTGCAGGACCCCTACGTAATGCCACCCACCGCCTTTGGCCACCGCTGCTGGCGGGGTCCCGAAGAAAGCGGTGACGGGGCCCCGCTTTAGCGGTGGTCCGTCACCTGGCGCCTACGCGGTATGGGAAGCAAGAAGCTCCTGCTCAATGGCTGCCTCCACTTGCCGCTGCACATCGCCCAGCGAGCCTTCCAGCTTAAATCCGGAAGCATAGATATGTCCGCCGCCGCCAAGACGTTTGGCAATGACCGACACATCGCGCCCTTTAAACTCTTCGCTGCGCAAGCTGCCTTTTACTTTGCCGGGTTCGTATTCTACCATAAACACCGCAAATTCCGTGCCGGCCACGACATTCAGCACGTTTACCATGCCGTCAAGGTCATCCAAAACAATACCATATTTTTTGAAATCAGAAAAGGGTACGGTAACGGCGACACAGTTGAACGTGTCATGGTGTTCCATTTTTTGCAGAATATCTCCCCACGCGTTCAGCACTGCCGGCGACTTGCCGGCAAAGGTGCGCGCGTAAATATCCTGGAGCGGAGCACCCAACTCCACCAGCTCCCCCGCCGCCTTCATGGTCGTGGCCCAGACGTTATGGGAAAACGCACCGGTATCGGTAATGATTCCCGTCAGAAGCGCGGTGGCGGTATCGCGCGAAATATGCCAGCCGGCCCAACACATAAACGCGTATAGCAGTTCAGTCGTTGAGGCGCACTCCGTACTTATTACCTTCACATCGCCGCGTTGACGCTCGGGCGGGTGATGGTCAAATGTAAGAATTCGAGCTCCGGCTACGATATCCTCGGAAAGCTCCAGCCGTTCAAAGTTGCCGTAATCAAAAGCAACAATAAGATCGGGGAACCACGGCACGCGCGTGTTAAACCGTTCAGCACCCGGCAAAAATGCAAAAGTTTCTGGAATGCCCTCCCGCGCGTAGCACATCACCTGCTTGGGGTTATTGTCCTCAAGGGCCGCTGCAAAAGCGAGTACCGCCCCGATGGAATCCCCGTCAGGATTTTGATGTCCGCACAACAACACGCAATCACTTTCCTCAATAAGACGGAGCGCGTTCTCGAATTGTTCCTCAAGAGGCGTCCTCATGGTAGCGTTCGTCAATTTCATTGAGCAACTCTTCCACCTTACCGACCTCATTGCCGGTGTTTGCCACGGAAAAAATCAGCTTGGGAATACGCCGCAGGGAAAGGCGCGCATTCAACGCCCGTTGAATGCCACCGGCGTGGGCCCGCACCAGCTTTTCGGCGTAGGGGCGTTTCTCCGGCGGAAATACGGCAAGCTCAATGCGAGCAGAGGCGAGATTTTCAGCCGTACGCACGGATTGCACGGTAATAAGCGCCTCGCGATCGGTCGCGTATTCGTTTAGGAGAGTACCTACCTCCCGAGCCAGCAGCCCGTTGAGTATTTGTACGCGCTCGCTCATGGGAATAGCCGCTACCGAAGCCCCGGAATTTTCTTTTCGCGGCGTCCGGCTACAATAATATCACCCTCAACAACACGGGTTTCCCCAATGAACCGAATGCCTACCTCGCTCCCTTCGCCCGCGCGTTCGGCTTTTTGCTGACCCGTACGTAATTCAGAAAGCTTGCCCGTGCCAATTTCTTCGCCGTCGCGCATCACGCGCACGTCCAGGTTGGGTGTTAGTTCGCCCGAAATAATGCGGCCCCCTACAATCATACGCGTAGGTTCCGTGCGGAATATTTGAAGCACTTTGAGCTCGCCTACCAACACATCTTCGTATATGGGGTCAAGTAGTTGATGCACGGCATCGCGCACACCTTCTTTTAGGTCATAGATGGTATCAAACGTAACGATGGGAACTTCGTGCTGACGTACGAGCTGCTCGGCAATGCGATTGGGGTGGACGCGAAAACCAACAATAAGAGCGCTGCCGCTTTTGGCAAGACGGACGTCTGAATCGGTTATCTCTCCCACGCGCTCCTGTAAAACGCGAAGCTTGACTTCCTCGCTATCCATGGCGGCAATGATATCGCGTACCGCTTCCATGGTGCCGTGTACGTCGGTGTTTACAATAAGATTCACTACTTTTTGGCCCTCTTCCTCCCGGACAAATGCATTGGGTTCAACGTTCTCAGCGTTTGCAACGCGTGTTTCAGCTTCCTTAACACTGCTTACCTCCACAAAACGCTCGCCCACCTGCGGTACGGCATTAAAACCAAAGAGTACGACGGGTGTTGCCGGCCCCGCCACGTCCATTGCGGTACCAAGAAAGTCCTCCATGCCCCGCACCTTTGCCCAGGTGGTGGTACCGGCGATAATATCGCCGCGCTCTACGGTGCCGCGCTGAACCAACAGGGTGGCAACCGCACCGCGGGCTTTTTCCATTTGCGCTTCAATGACCACCAACTCCAGGTTGGCGTTGGCGTCTGCGGTCAATTCTTCAAGTTCGGCAACCAAGTTAATCATATCCAGCAAATCATCAATACCCTGGCCGCTTTTTGCGGAAACTTCCACATTGGGAACATCGCCTCCAAAACCCTCCAGTAATACCTCCTCTTCCAAAAGCTGAGTCTTTACGCGCGAAGACTCTGCGTCGGGCTTATCAATTTTATTCAGGGCGACAATAAAGGGAATGCCGGCGCTTTTAATATGGGCAATGGCTTCTTTGGTCTGGGGCTTGACCCCATCATCGGCGGCTACCACCAGTACGGCGATATCGGCCACCTGAGCGCCGCGCGAACGCATAGCCGAGAAGGCTTCGTGTCCCGGAGTGTCTAAAAAGGTAATGGTCTTATCGTTTTGTTCCACTTGATAGGCGCCGGTGTGCTGGGTAATGCCTCCCGATTCGCCTTCGGCTACTTTGGTCTTGCGGATGTAGTCCAAAATGGACGTTTTGCCGTGGTCAACATGCCCCAAAATCACCACGACGGGCGGTCGGGTTTGCACGAGTTCCTTTTTGGTTTTCGTGGTGGTTTTAGCCATAGATGTTGAGGATTCGCCTCTCATTCAGTAGAATGACCTACTGGGTCGGTGCTGCTGCACCTCGAGACCTTCGGCCGACCTGCGTCGGCTTGCGGCCCGCGGTTCGAATCCTCCCCTCCCTTATCTCACTAGCTGCCCTGTAGAGGACAGCTTTCGAGCTGTTCTCTACAGGGCAATGCGGAGGCGGGAGGATTCGAACCTCCGAGGAGTTTTACCCCCTACGGCTTTTCGAGAGCCGCGCATTCGTCCGCTCTGCCACGCCTCCGGCTTATTCAAAACAAACAAAAAGCTTTTCCAGCTCTAACGCCTCATTCTGCCATATTTTTTGAGGTTCGTAAATGGTATCTCCCCTACCTTCCACCAAGAGTCTCTAGGCTCTAAAATGCAAATGTCCGCACACATGGTGCGGACATTTGCCTACTACTCCTCGAGGATGAACGGACGGAGCCGTTTGGCGCGAGATTCGTGCCGCAGCTTGCGAAATGCCTTGCCCTCTATCTGTCGCACCCTCTCCGGCGTAATTCCAAGTCGCTCGCCGACCTCCCGGAGCGTATGCTGGTCATGGCCGAAGAGTCCCAAGCGCCAGGTGATAATAACCCGTTCCCGAGGATTGAGTGTTTGAAGCACCACTCTAATCTCCTCGCGAAGCGCCTGCGCCATTACCTCGGCTTCTGGACCTGGGAGAGGGCTGACGCACTCCTCCTCCTCGGCCAGATCTGAAAAGAGGACGACTTGATCCTCTCGCGGCGTTGGCCGACGCGCAGGAGTTTCTCGTCTCCTCGGCGTGCGCTGGGGCGTTTTTGTTGCTGCGGCTTTTTGCCGCTCATCAGTTGTAGTAGGCTGTACACGTAATTTGCTCCGCAGGAAGCGGAGAAATCGAAACATTCTCGCCTCCTTGGGCAACTACACGCTAAAGAACACCAAAATATTAAAACAAAAAACGGAAACAATGTCAATCTTGTCCCATCCTGCGCGGTCATCTTTTTTTCTTCTGTGGGATATTCTGAACATAGCGCGAAAGTATTTTAAAGAAAGATAACGCCTCGCTTCGCTCGGCGAATCCGCTCGGGCGCGGCGGAATTCCCCCTCCCACACTACCCAAACCACCTTTCCCCCTATAAAAACGTGTCCTCCCTAAACACGACAGCCGGCTGTCGTGTTTAG
>JBBDZE010000010.1:14598-45088 GCA_040900345.1 Candidatus Spechtbacterales bacterium | reverse complement strand
TCAGCTGGTTAGAGCGCGTCACTGATAATGACGAGGTCCCAGGTTCGAGTCCTGGTACGCCCACACCAATTTTGCAGCCAAATCTTGATTTGGCTGCAAAATTGAGTGCCCGCCGTAGCGCCTGCCCGCCGAATCCGCCAGCTGGCGGAGAAGGAGGGAAGTGTAGGCGGGCTCGGTATGAACGAGTATACTGTCTACATTCTTCGAAGCGCGAAGGACGGAAAGCGCTACATCGGAGTCACTTCCGATTTGTCGCGGCGCCTCGCAGAGCATCAGAGAGGTAAGGTTAGCTCAACGGCATTGCGAAGACCGATCTCGCTTGTGTATTCAGAAAAGCACGGCACGAAGGAGGTGGCTGAACAACGAGAAAAGTATTTCAAAACAGGCAGTGGCAGAGATTGGTTGAATCGAAGAGGAATAAGATAGCCCTCCTTCGCCCTTTGGACTACGGCGGGCAAAATATCGCCCTCCTACGCGGATAGTATCCGCTACGGCGGGCAAAATAATTTTTGAGAAAAATTATTTTGGGCCCGTAGCTCATCTGGTAGAGCGCCTCCCTTGCACGGAGGAGGTGGCAGGTTCGAGTCCTGTCGGGTCCACACAAAGAAAAGAAGGGTTTTGCCCTTCTTTTCTTTTTCTCTTGCAAGCAACGTGCTACGTTAGAACAGTATGGATGGGCAGAAGCAATATAGCAAAGAGGCGGGGAAACTCGCCCTGCAACGATACGCGGGACAAATCTGGCGGGACAAAAAGTTCACGGTGCCGGCTTTTGTCGTGCCGGGAATTGGCAATATTCTCGTTTTTTATATTCCCGCGCTGGTCATTGCGCGTATCCTTGGGCGCCTGAGCACGGGGGAGAGTTTGACGGTCGGCGAGCTGTGGCCCTACATCGCGGTGTTTGGCGGGGCGTGGTTGTTGGGGGAGATTTTGTGGCGCATTGGCACACAGTTTTTAAACGCGGCCAGCAAGCGGGGCATGAACCGCCTGTATGAGACGGGCATGGCAGCCCTGTTGGAAAAGGATCTCGCGTTCTTTCATAACAATTTTGCGGGTTCCATTACCAAAAAACTCGTGGGGTATGGGAGGAGCTACGATCGGTTTTTGGATACGCTGACGTTCTCTGTCTTTTCGCAGATAATTCCCTTGGTATTTGTGGTGGTCATTCTGTGGCAGTTCTCGCCGTGGTTGATTGTTATCCTTATTGGCTTGATGCTGCTTTCGGCGGTAGCCGTGTGGCCCCTGATACAGTATCGCAACCGACTGGTGGTGGCGCGGGAAGTGGCCAGCAACAAGCTTGCCGGTTATATCGCCGATATTATTTCCAACATGGATGCTGTGCGCTCATATTCGCGGGAAGGGTTCGAACAACAGACTCATGCGCGCAACGTGGAGGATTTTACGCGCAAGGCAAAACGTTCGTGGGATTACCACAACCTCGTCATTAACAATGTGTTGTCGCCGCTCTACGTGCTGATTAACGTGGCCGGGCTGGTAGCGGCCATCATGATAAGCCAGGGCGGCACGGCCAGCCTGGAGACGGTGTTTATTACCTTCAGCTACTTTGCGGGCGTGACGCGCTTTATGTGGGAGTTTAATAGCATTTACCGCAACGTGGAGACGCAGGTGAGCGAGGCGGCGCAGTTTACCGACCTTACCTTTGAAGAGCCCGAAATACAAGACATCGTCTACCCACAAAAACTGTCGCTTACCGAGAATGCCAGCGTCGTATTTGAAAACGTTTCCTTCCGCTACCGGGACGGAGGGAGCGAGGAGCTCTTTTCTCGGTTTAACCTGCGGATAGCGAGCGGAGAAAAAATCGGCCTGGTGGGACGCTCGGGCGGCGGCAAATCAACGGTAACCAAGTTGCTTTTGCGGCTTATGGATGTGGACAAGGGAGCTATCCTCGTTGGAGACTACGACATCAAGAATATCAGCCAGAAAGACTTACGCAGCGCCATTGCCTACGTTCCCCAAGAGCCCATTATGTTCCACCGCTCCATTAAGGAAAACATCCGTTACGGTCGGCTCGAGGCAACCAACGAGGAGGTCTACGAGGCGGCCCGCATGGCCCACGCGGCCGAGTTTATCGAAAAACTGTCGCATGGCTACGAGACCACGATAGGCGAGCGCGGAGTGAAGCTCTCCGGCGGACAGCGCCAGCGCGTTGCCATTGCCCGCGCCATGTTGAAAGACGCGCCCATTTTGTTGCTGGACGAGGCCACCAGCGCCTTGGACAGTGAAAGCGAACAACTTATTCAAGATGCTTTGTGGAAATTGTTGGAAGGCCGCACCGCCATTATCGTGGCGCATCGGCTTAGCACCATTCAGCGGTTGGACCGCATTGTTGTGCTTGAAGAGGGGGCTATTGTTGAGGACGGGACGCACAGCGAGTTGTTGGCCAAAGGCGGCACCTATGCCCAACTCTGGAAGCACCAGTCGGGCGGCTTCTTGGAGGAGTGAGCAGTCGAGCCGACATTGCTTTTCGGGACTGTTTTGATACTATTTGTGCAGACTTCGGGAAGGGTTCCCGAGGAGTTCGTTGCCATGGGGCATCGTGGCACAGGCTGCGGCAAGTACTGACTGCTATAAACAGAAAGGAACCGCGATGCTCTGGGGTGAAGCGCTTGAGTTGCTGCGAGCCGAGGGGGCGCTGCGTGAAGATCTCCATGTTGTACTGACGTCCGGCCGTCACAGCGATATGTACTGCAATCTGCGTGACGTGCTGCGTCGCAAGAGAGTGCGTGACCAGCTGGGGCATGCGATTGCGAGCCGGATTCCCGCCGTGGCGCCGGACATCGTGGTGGGGCTGCCTCTAGGCGGAGCGCTTCTGGCGCCCGCCGTGGCGCGTGCCTACAGTGGAATCATGGGCAGGGAGGTGCAATCCCTGGCTCTGCCTAGGCGCGCGGAGACAGAGAATTATTGGGGGGCAAGTAAGCAGTTTTGCCTTACCCACGAGCAGATCGCTCTGTTGGACCACATCAACGTGCTTGTGGTGGACGATGTGTACACCCGCGGCACGACCATTCGCGAAGCTGTGGGGCTCCTCTCTGCATACACAAAGGCCCGTATCACGGGGATGGCAGTAGTCTTCTGCCGGGCTGAACTGGCGGAGTTTCATCGCATAGGCCGCGAGCTTGGCGTTCCGACCAGCTTTGCTCTTACGGGCGTGGTTACTCCCGATTACGCGCTGGCAGAATGCCCCAAGTGCCAGGCCGGTATCCCGTGGGACGAAACGCTCGGCCATGGGGCTTTAGGCCAGAAGGGCGGTTAGGCCATGTTCGGGTGGTTGCGACGACTGTCCGGCGGCAAGGACACGGAAGATGGTGAGTACCCGGGCTGGCGTCACTGGACGCTCACCTGCTCAGAGAAAGCGGCGGCTGAGAAGGCACTGAATGCGTTCCTGCTCCGCACCAGGGGGAGAACGAAAGGAAGGTCGTGATGCGTCACGACGGCAGGGGCGGTCCTCGCGGACCGCCCCATTTTGGTATTTATCCCCAGAAACCCTTGTTTTTACATGCTTGTCGGTTACAATAACAGTAAGAGAAAAGGTCGGTTGTACTCTAAACGTCGATTCTCTCTCTTTTATAAAAATAAACGAAAAAAGGTCACATGAATAATGACTTACAGAACAACGAGTTCGTGAATGCCATCACGACCTCAATGGAAGATTTGCTGCGCGAACTTGCCGAATTTCTACCTAACTTGGTAGCGGCGATTGTGGTGTTTGTTGCCCTCTGGATCATCGGAGTCGTGCTGGGCAAGTTGGTAATGCGCGTGCTGCAAACGGTGGGCGCCGACCGTGTCTTTGACGAGGTGGGCGTTACCAAGTACTTGCGCGAGTCCGGTGTTGATTGGACATTCTCCGGCATTCTCGCCGGCTTGGTTCGCTGGTTCTTTATCATTGCCGGCTTCCTGGCCGCGGTGGATATCTTGAACCTCGACGCGGTATCAAGCTACTTGAATGATATTCTCATCTACATTCCTAGCATTATCGTAGCGGCCCTCATCCTGTTGGTCGGTGCGGTGCTGGCGACATTCCTGGAGCGTGTACTGTCCTCGAGCTTACGCGCGACCAACGTAGGCCCCGCTCGGTTGGTGGGAACGGTTGCCCGCTGGTCTGTTTGGACGTTTGCCATTTTGGCAGCGCTCTCCCAGCTGGGTATCGCTTCAGACATGATCAACATTCTGACCACCGGCTTGGTGGCGATGCTCGCCATTGCCGGCGGTATTGCCTTTGGATTTGGCGGACAGGGTGTTGCCAAAGATATCTTGGAAGGTGTGCGCCGTGACGTTACCGAAAGATAGGACGCATCCTCGTTATTGAGCGAAACGCAACAGAAAAGCGCCCCTGTGGCGCTTTTCTGTTGCGGCACGTACCGAGGTTCGTTGGTACACGGAGTTGTTAAAGCGTACGTGGCCAAAGCGGCTTGTACTGAGCGGAGTCGAAGTATTGACCCTTCGAATACCTCAGGGCGAGTTCTATAGCAGGATATTGTGGCAGGAGTAGTCGTTGCCAGGTGGGCTTGTACTGAGCGGAGTCGAAGTATTGACACGTATTCTTGGCTGCGATATCATGGCTAGCGTGACAACATTCAGCAACGTACTCCACCGACAATAAGCGGCCTTACCAGAGGTTTTGTTTCCCTGGGCCGCGCGAGCGGTTTTTTCGTTGCCCAATTTGAATGACCAATCGTAGATGGACGAGGCGGTATGATAAGCGCATACGGCCTCGCCCTTCTGTGAAGGGGTGCACCTTCACAACTGAATACCCCGGTGAACATGCACCGCAATGCATGTTCCCAAATAAGGTCTTATTGTTCTGCGGTTTAGTGCAAAGCTCTGTTGGCTTGTATAGCCGGCTGGAGTTTTGTACAGAAGCAGAAAGGTTACTCAAGGGCACATGGGGGATGCCTTGACATCAAGTGGGGATGAAGGACGTGGCGTAGCTGCGATAAGCTTCGGGTAGGTGTGTAGCAACCGTTGATCCGGAGATGTCCGAATGGGGAAACCCGGTCTGGTGAGAGCCAGATCATTCGTGCCGCAAGGTACGAAACCTAACCCGCTGAAGTAAAACATTTCAGTAAGCGGAGGAAAAGATACCGTAGGAACAGTGCTTGGGAGGACGCGTCGTGCAAACGGTGCGCTCTCTCAAGCACTGCATAGTATTCCCTTAGTAGCGGCGAGCGAAAAGGGAAGAGCCCAAACCTGCCTTCGGGCAGGGGTTGTAGGGCAGAGACAATACAACACGATAAATTTAGGAGAACGACCCTGGAAAGGGCGACCAAAGAGGGTAAAGGTCCCGTATCCGAAAAGTTTTGAATGTTGGTTTCTGTCCCTGAGTAGCTCGAGGCACGACTACCTCGAGCGAATCGTCCCGACCTATCGGGAAAGGCTAAATACACTTGATGATCGATAGTGAACAAGTACCGTGAGGGAAAGGTGAAAAGTAGCCCGGTGAGGGCGTTGAAATAGTACCTGAAACCATGTGCCTACAAGGAACGGGAGCCTGCATCTCATTGCGTTTGATGCAGCGACCGGACCGAACTGCCTTGAGAACCAATTGAATGACCACACCAACAATTTTGTTGTGGCTCTTTGTGTATTCATTTGGTTATCGCTTAAGGGGTTGGGATCGGAACGCGAATCGAAAGCAGTGAGATGTGGGTGACCGTGTGCCTTTTGCATAATGATCCAACGAGTTAATGTGTGTTGCTTGTTTAACCGCTTGAACGCGGGAAAGCGCAGGGAAACCGAGTCTTAAAAGGGCGATTTAAGAGTATTGACTCTGTGACCATCCGGTCATAGGGCCAATACTCTTTGTGCAGCACGCATTAGACCCGAAGCCTAGTGATCTACCCATGGCCAGGGTGAACTTCAGGTAACACTGGAGGGAGGCCCGAACCCACTCGCCGTGCAATACGAGGGGATGAGCTGTGGGTCGCAGTGAAAAGCTAATCGAACTAGGTAATAGCTGGTTCTCTCCGAAACATGTTTAGGCATGGCCTTTACCGAATCTATGTGGAGGTAGAGCACTAATTGGTCTGTCAAGGCTTTGCTGAGTCAGACCAGTTAAACTCCGAATTCCATGTAGTACTAGTAAAGAGTTAGAACGCGGGGGCTAAGCTCCGCGCTCGAAAGGGAAACAGCCCAGACCACCGTCTAAGGTCCCCAAGTATACGTTAAGTGGGAAAGGAGGTGGGAACTCTCAGACAGCCAGGAGGTTGGCTTAGAAGCAGCCATCCTTTAAACAAAGCGTAACAGCTGACTGGTCGAGAGTTCCTGCGCCGAAAATGTAACGGGGCTCAAACGTATCACCGAAGACGTGGATTCCGCCCTTGTGGCGGGATGGTAGGAGAGCATTTCCATTGCGCTGAAGTCATGTCGTGAGGCATGGTGGAGCGATGGGAAGAGAGAATGTTGGAATGAGTAACCGCAAGAAGGGTGCGAGACCCTTCCACCGAAAGTCTAAGGTTTCCTTGGCAATGGCAATCATCCAAGGGTTAGGCGGTCCTAACCGCAGGTCCGAAAGGATCGGCGGGATGGACAGCTGGTTAATATTCCAGCCCTTTCTGTGTGTTCTGATGGAGCGACGGAGGTTAGTAGAAGGAGCGCGTTATTGGATTCGCGTCCTTGCCATAAGGAGCATAGGGGAGAAATCCCCCTATGGCTACTCCAAGCGGTGAGGGAAGCTTCTGTAATGGGAGCGACTTCTTTGAGCAACCTTCCCAGAAAAACTTCTAGGGCTAACACACGGAAATCCGTACCGCAAAACCGACACAGGTAGACTGGTAGAGTATACCAAGGTGAACGAGTGAGTCTTCGTTAAGGAACTCGGCAAATTAGCTAGGCGTAACTTAGGGATATGCCTTCCCCGTAGCAATACGGGGCGCAGCGAATGTTTTCCTAGCGACTGTTTACCAAAAACACAGGTCTCTGCAAACTCGTAAGAGGATGTATAGGGGCTGACGCCTGACCAATGCCGGAACGTTAAGTATCAGCGGTTCTCCTCCTTCGGGAGGAAAGCTGAGGATATAAGCGCCGGTGAATGTCGGCCGTAACTATAACGGTCCTAAGGTAGCGAAATTCCTTGGCAGGTAATTTCTGTCCCGCACGAATGGCGTAACGACTGGGAAACTGTCTCAACGAAGAGCTCGGTGAAAATGCAGTACCGGTGAAGATGCCGGTTACCCGCGGATAGACGAAAAGACCCCGGGAGCTTTACTATAGCTTTTTATTGTTATGGTGTTTTTGCTGCGTAGCGTAGCAGGGAGGCTTTGAAGCGCTGGTTTTGGCCGGCGTGGAGCCGCCGATGAAACACCTGTCTGCATTGATGCCATGACTAACTGGCTGCTAAACACAGTCAGGACAGTGAAAGGTGGGTAGTTTAAGTGGGGCGCTTGCCTCCTAAATTGTAGCGGAGGCGCTTATTAAGGTCAGCTAGCTCCGGATGGAAATCGGAGTGATCGTGTAAAGGCACAAGCTGGCTTAACTGCAAGGCTTGTAAGCCGCGCTTCTTTAAACTGCGTACAATCTTTACGTGAGTACGTGGGAGTAGAGAATTCTGCACCTTCTTCGGAATATGCAGAAAGATGCGAAAGCAGAACTTAGTGAACCGACCTTTTCTTTATAGAAAGGCGGAAGATCATCAGATAAAAGTTACCCCGGGGATAACAGGCTAGTCGCCTCCAAGCGTTCACAGCGACGAGGCGGATCGGCACCTTAACATTTAAGTTACGAACTTAATAATCGGGGTGTCTATGGGAGTAATCCCATACAAAAATAAATTGGCTATAACGGTGAACTCCATGCACTAGCGCTACCAAATGGTAGAATGTACGTATGGACAATACCGTGGGAAGTCTAACCCAATTCCAGAAGTCTGTGGTTATTGTATCGCTGATCGCGATACATCCATCCATGAAGTATAAGTTGGGTTATGACCCCGTAGAGACTACACGCCGATCTCCTGCGTTTACAGAGCGCAGGATGAAGATATAGTCCGATCCTCCTGGTAACAGGAGAAAAATAGACAGCGATGTCGGCTCGGCGTATCCTGGGGCTGGAGAAGGTCCCAAGGGTTTGGCTGTTCGCCAATTAAAACGTCACGCGAGCTGGGTTCAGACCGTCGTAAGACAGGTTGGTCTCTATCTTCCGTGGGCGTCGAACCTTGCGGGGAGTCTCTCCTAGTACGAGAGGACCGGAGAGAACGAACCTCTGGTGTACCAGTTGTCGTACCAACGGCACAGCTGGGTAGCTATGTTCGGACGGGATAAGCGCTGAAAGCATATAAGCGCGAAGCCTCCCTCAAGATAAGGGTTCAAGATTCCTGCTAGACGAGCAGGTTGATAGGCTGTAGGTGTAAGCACAGCGATGTGTTGAGCCAAGCAGTACTAATATTCAGCATACCTTTCTGTTTCCGTGTACCGTTAGGTACACGACAAACCGCAGAACAATGACGACCTTATTTGAAAACCGGGTATTCAGTTCATAACGAAGCTTGTTCACGCAACCGCATGAAGACAGTGGTAAGGCGATTATGCTGGAGGTGCTCCACCCGTTCCCATTCCGAACACGGAAGTGAAATCCTCGAAGGCCGATGATACTCCGCAAGGGGGAAAGTAGGTAATCGCCTTACCACTGTTTTTATTTGTTGATACGTTGCCGTACAATGACCATGTATAAAAAGGATATGCATAGGATGTTGAAGCGGTTAGTTATTCTCGTCGTCACTGCAGGCGTGCCCGCGGCTGTTGGCGTTGGCGTGGTGGTCCTGGTTGCGCTCATGCGCGGAGAGGAAGTACCGTTCATACCTATCGTGAACGACGGAGGCGAGCAGGAAGACCTAGCGGTTGATTGGGCGCGGTATGTTAGCGGTGTGGAGAGTCCGGGAGAATTGGCCGCGTTGATAGCCAACCCCAACGAAAAGTGGGGAGCTTCTTCATATGCGTATACGTTTGTTGTGCGGGGTGGAGGCAATGAAGAACATATTTCGGGCACTTCATATATCTTGGCGGGGGAGAAGCGGCTCATCGTTGAGCCGCGGCGGACATTTTCATTTCATGTTGAGGAGGTTCGTTTGGAGGTAGGCGGCCACGTATGGGACACCTTGGGAAATGTTGTTGCGCCGCGGCTCACCGTCCGCAATGTTATCACTGAAGGAGCGGGCGGCATTCAGCGTGCCTCAGCTATTATACGCAACGAATCGCTTTATGGCCTGCGTACCATTGATGTAGCCGTCGTGCTCTACAATGAGGTGGGCGAGATAGTGGGCGTCAATACGACGAATATTCAAACCGTGCGACCGCAGGAAGAACGCGAAGCTCCGGTGTTTTGGCCGGGTGTCATTGCAGGCGCAACTCGCGTGGAGTTTTTTGTGAGCACTAATGCGCTCAATTCCGATAACCTTATACGATAGCGATATGAGATTTCTTTCATCGCTGCTTGGGAAATTTGATTGGATTTTGCTGGCGGCCACACTGGGACTGGTGGGTATTGGCATTCTCTCGCTGTTTAGCACGACGGCCCCGGGGCTTTCCAGTTTTTATCGGCAGGCGCTGTGGGCCGTGGTGGGTTTGGGGGCGTTTGTACTGATTGCCTCGGTGGACTACCGGGTATTTCGCGTGCATTCTCTGCCGGTTCTGGCATTGTACGGTATTGGTGTGCTGGGCTTGGTCGTGGTGCTGGTGATTGGGTCACCGGTTCGTGGCGCGCAAAGCTGGATCAATGTAGGGTTTTTCAATATTGAACCCGTGGAACCGCTCAAGGTGATTTTAGTTCTGATCTTTGCGAAGTACTTTTCAATGCGCCACGTCGAGATGTATCGCCTTCAGCCGCTGCTGATTTCGGCCGTCTACTTGGCGATTCCCGCATTTCTCATATTGCGCCAGCCCGATGTGGGATCGCTGTCCATTTTGGTGGCCATTTGGTTTGGGATGGTGCTTGTTTCGGGTATTACACCCCAACGGGTGGCGGCAATGGGCGCGGTCGGGGTGGGTTTGGTGGCGCTTGGTTGGAACTTTCTCCTGCAGGAGTATCAAAAAGGTCGCATCCTTTCCTTCCTTGATCCCTCGGCTGATCCCTTGGGCGCGGGGTATAATTCGCTGCAGTCGCTTATTGCCATTGCCTCGGGAGGTATCTGGGGGCAGGGGTTGCGGCAGGGGACACAAAGCCAGCTCGGTTTTTTGCCGGAAGCCCAGACTGACTTTATCTATTCAGCTATTGCCGAAGAGTTTGGCATATTCATGGTGCTGCTTGTCCTGGTCTTGTTTGCCGTTTTGTTCTGGCGTCTCTTTGCGATTGCTCGGATGGCTCATAATAATTTTGCCCGCCTGACGGTGGTGGGAGTAGCCGTGATGGTCGCGGCCCAACTCTTTCTTAACATCGGGGTGGCCATGCGTTTGGCGCCGGTTGCCGGCGTGACTCTGCCGTTTGTCAGCTATGGAGGGAGCAGTTTGCTGACGCTCTTTCTGGCGATGGGTATTGTGCAGAGTATTTATCGCAACACCTCCCGGGCCTACGAAATAGAAGAGCGCGATATACTAGCCGCAGAGATGCGAAGCTGATGCCGGGGGGTGGGGAGGCAGACTGTGTTTCTACTCAATACCTTGGCATCACTGCAAACAATTTCACACCACAATTCCCACACGTGCGGGAATTGTGGTGTGAACAGGAACGAGCGCTGCCAAGGTATTGAATCATGGCAGACTGTTGACCCTTCGATTTCCTCAGGGCGAGTTGGCCGGGATGTGCAGGTGATAGCAATAGCCAATGCCAAGCGGCTTGTGCTGGGGGCAGTCGGAGCATTGACATTTTCAGGAACTCTGCGTAATATAGAAGAAGCGCGGATGTGGAAAACTGCACTTGACTTTCTACTGACATTCTTTAGAAAGTGGCGCGCAGTTCTCGAACAACGAAAGCGCACTGAAGGTAATCACCTTCCTTTGATTTTCTTGCGTCATAATTAATTTTATACGCGACCCGAAAACCTCCACTTATGTGGAGGAACGCTGGTGTGTGCGCTTTTTTGTTTTTTTTATTTACTTTGATTGGTAGCATCAAGCCCTATGTCCTTGCCTACAAAAAACTTTTCGCATCAATCATATAAAGAAAAGGAGCTACCTAATCTTCTCGAGGTACAACGCTCCTCCTACGATTGGTTCTGGGATGTTGGTCTCCGCTCGCTCCTGGATGAAATTTCTCCCATCACTGATTACAGTGGAAAGGAGCTCGAGCTATCCTTTGGCGAGTACCACCTGGAAGATCCCAAGTACTCTGAGTCGACCGCACGGCGCCAAAATGCCTCGTACGAGGCAGCCTTGCGGGTGACGATGCGTTTGCACAACAAGAAGACCGGCGAGATGAAAGAACAGGAAATTTACCTGGGCGACTTTCCATTAATGACTACACGCGGTACGTTCATCATGAATGGTGTTGAGCGTGTCATGATCTCTCAGCTTATCCGTTCGCCGGGAGCATTTTTTACCTCGGCGGTTTCGCGCGGCATTAAGGTGTTTGGCGCCAAGATCATTCCTAACCGTGGCGCGTGGTTGGAATTTGAAACCGAATACTCGGGGGCTATTTATGTGAAGATTGATCGTAAGCGTAAAGTACCCGCGACGACCCTGTTGCGGGCTTTTGGGCTGAACGAGAAAGAGATTGTAGCGGCTTTCAAGAAGATCGACACTGACCCGGACGTCAGCTACATTGAAAAAACGCTTGAACACGATATTACGAAGAATCAGCCGGATGCGCTCCTGGAGGTATATCGCCGCATTCGTCCGGGGGACCTTGCCACCGTGGACAATGCGCGCAGCCTGGTTGAGAATACGTTCTTCAACTTTGACCGCTACGATCTTTCCAACGTAGGCCGTTGGAAGACTGACCAACGTCTTGCGGAAATATTCTCGCAGTTGGGCAAACCGGCGGCCAAGCGCGATAAAGATGGCAACTACGCTAAGGAAGAGCGTATCCTTTCCGCACAAGACATTATCGGCGTGATGTGGGAGATTATTCGCATGAACAACGACCCCGAAGCCGTGGCCGACGACATCGACCACCTGGGGAACCGACGTGTCCGCTCAGTAGGGGAAATGTTGCAAAATCGTTTGCGCGTGGGGCTCACCCGCATGGAGCGTATTGTGAAAGACCGAATGTCCACCTTGGAAATGGACACGATGACCCCATCGCAACTTGCCAATGTGCGTCCGGTACAATCTATTGTGCGTGAGTTTTTCACGACGGGCCAGCTGTCGCAGTTCATGGATAATACCAACCCGTTGTCCGAATTGGAGCACAAGCGTATCCTTTCGGCCACTGGTCCTGGCGGTTTGACCCGGGAGCGCGCCGGCTTTGACGTCCGCGACGTGCAGCCGTCCCACTATGGCCGTATTTGTCCTATCCAAACGCCGGAAGGTCCCAACATCGGTCTGGTGGGCCGCTTGGCCTCACATGCTCGCATCAACGAATTTGGTTTTCTCGAAACTCCCTACTTTGTAGTAAAGAACGGTGTTATTAGCGGAGAATTTGAGTACCTTAACGCATTGCAAGAGGAACGCGTGCCGGTGGCCTCGTCGGGCGTTACCGTAAAGAACGGTAAAATCACGAACAAAATGGTGACGGCCCGCATGCGCGGAGTTCCCATGCTGGTGGATCGTAGCAGGGTAGCTTATATTGACGTTTCGCCCAAGCAGTTTATTTCAGTTGCTACGGCCCTTATACCCTTTGTTGAGCACGACGACGCCAACCGCGCGCTGATGGCTTCCAACATGCAACGCCAGGCCGTACCGTGTGTACGTCCTGAAGCTCCGTTTGTCGGCACGGGCCTTGAAGAGCGCGTCGCGCGTGACTCGGGTTTGGTACTGGTGGCAGAGGCCGACGGCATCGTCGAAGAGGCCGACGCGACCAAGATCGTGGTGCGCTACGCGGGCAAGGGTGGCAAACGTGGCCGCAGCGCTACCTATGAGTTGAACAACTTTTTGCGCAGCAACCAGTACACGGTGATTCACCAAATGACCAAAGTGCAGCCCGGACAGGCCGTAAAGAAGGGAGATTTGCTTGCTGACTCTTCTTCCGTAGACGATGGCGTACTGGCGCTGGGTAAAAACATCCTGGTAGCTTTTATGCCTTGGCGGGGTGGCAACTTCGAAGACGCCATTGTCATTAGCCAGCGCTTGGTAAAAGACGACGTCCTTTCATCCATTCATATCGAAAACTTCGAGATGGACGTACGCGAAACCAAACTGGGGCCCGAGGTAACCACGCCCGACATTCCCAACGTTGGTGAGGACAAGCTAAAGGACCTCGACGAAGAGGGTATCATTCGCATCGGGGCGGAAGTGGAGCCGGGTGACATTCTGGTTGGCAAGATTTCACCCAAGGGAGAGGCGGACCTCACCAGTGAAGAGCGCTTGTTACGCGCCATTTTTGGTGAAAAGGCTCGCGATGTGAAGGACACTTCACTACGCATGCCTCACGGTAAGCGTGGGCGCGTGGTGGGCGTGACGGTCTTCTCGCGTGAAAACGGCGATAAGCTGCCAACCGGCGTTATCAAGAGCATTCAGGTGGAAATTGCGGAGCTTCGTAAAATTGAAGCGGGCGATAAGCTCGCCGGCCGTCACGGAAACAAGGGCGTTATCTCCCGCGTACTGCCGCAGGAGGACATGCCGTTCCTGCCCGATGGTACGCCGGTTGATTTGGTCCTCAACCCCCTGGGTGTACCGTCCCGTATGAACATTGGTCAGATTCTGGAAACCCACTTGGGTTGGGCCGCTGGCAAGTTGGGGTACCGCGCATTGACGCCGGCCTTCTCGGGCGCCACCGAAGATGACATCCGTGAGGAACTACGCGCGGCCGGATTGCCCGAAGACGGCAAAATTGAACTGCGCGATGGCCGCACCGGCGAACCGTTTGCCCAAAATGTGACCGTTGGCTATATGTATATATTGAAGCTCGTGCACATGGTGGAAGACAAAATCCATATGCGTTCTATCGGCCCGTACTCTCTTATTACCCAGCAGCCGCTGGGCGGTAAGGCGCAGTTTGGCGGCCAGCGCTTTGGAGAAATGGAAGTGTGGGCATTGGAGGGTTATGGCGCGGCCCACAACCTACAGGAAATTCTCACCATTAAATCTGACGATGTGATGGGGCGCTCCGCCGCGTATGAGTCCATTATTAAAGGTGAGAGCATCAAAAAACCGAACGTTCCCGAATCGTTCAATGTGCTTGTCAGTGAACTCAAAGGTCTGGGTTTGAATGTTGAAATTGAGCAAGGTAACGAAGAATAAAGAAGTTGACCCTGCGAGCCATAGGCGAGCACGGTAACTCCTTTACCCCGCACCTTTCCTGTTGATGCTCATCGTATGCTGACGTCCGAAGGCGTAGCCGCTTCGCGGCTCGGTATCGATAGTCGCATGAACGTCACCGGGAAAGGTGCGGGGTGCTCTTTTCTGCAGCTGTTCAGGCTGCGTTAATGAATTAACTTGCCTTCACAGGCATCAAAGGCATGTCACGCGTATCTGATTTCAAATCATTAACTCTGAAACTCGCCAGCCCCGAGAATATTTTGGAGTGGTCCCATGGCGAGGTTACCAAGCCCGAAACGATTAACTATCGTACCCAGAAGCCGGAAAAGGATGGCTTGTTCTGTGAGCGTATCTTCGGCCCTGAAAAGGACTATGAATGTTACTGCGGTAAGTACCGCCGTATTCGGTATAAAGGCGTCGTGTGCGACAAGTGTGGGGTTGAGGTAACCCGTTCAAGCGTACGTCGCGAGCGCATGGGCCACATCAAGCTGGCCGTACCGGTCGCGCATATTTGGTTTCTACGCGGCGTGCCTTCGCGCATGGGGCTTTTGTTGGACATTCCCGTCCAACAGCTGGAGAAGGTCATCTACTACACCAACTATATTGTTCTCAAGGTAGACGAGGCGAAGAAAAAGGAGGCGATAGCGCGCATTGAAGAAGAGTATAAGCGCAAGGTGAAGGCCTTGGAGGCGCAGAGCGAAAAAGAAGAGCTCAAAGCGCAGCGCGACGAGGAAGTGTCGCGATTAAAACAGCTCCACGAGCTGACGGTGTTGAGCGAGTTCCTCTACCACGACCTCAGCTTGAAATACGGAGAAATTTTTGAAGCCAGCACTGGCGCTGAACCAGTCAAGCAGGTATTGCAGGACCTTGATTTGGGCAAGATGGTCAAGCGGCTTGAAGAGGAAGTGGACAAGGGCTCAACACCCATTGTGCGCCAAAAAGCTCAGCGGCGTCTTATTTTGGCTCAGCGTATGCACAAGGCGGGCATTAAGGCCGACTGGATGTTCATGACGCACCTGCCCATTATCCCGCCCGAACTGCGCCCTATGGTGCAGCTTGACGGAGGGCGCTATGCCTCGAGTGACCTCAACGACCTGTATCGTCGCGTCATCAACCGCAACAACCGGTTGAAGCGTCTTATTGAACTGAACGCACCGGAAGTCATCACCCGCAACGAGCGCCGTATGCTCCAAGAGGCGGTGGATGCTCTTATTGACAACTCTGCCCGCCATGGCACAACGGTCACGACTGCTGTTGCCGGCGGCCGCCGCCAACTTAAGTCCTTGGCCGATATGCTAAAGGGTAAGCAGGGGCGTTTTCGTCAGAACCTGCTCGGCAAGCGCGTGGACTACTCGGGCCGTTCCGTAATTGTGGTGGGTCCGGAACTGAAGCTCCACCAGTGCGGTTTGCCCAAGAAGATGGCGCTTGAGCTGTTCCGCCCGTTTGTTATCCACAAGATTATTGAACGCGAGCTGGCCTTTAATGTACGCGCCGCCAACCGCCTTATTGATGATGCTCCGGCGGAAGTGTGGGAAATTCTAGAGGAGGTCATTCTCGGTAAGTATGTATTACTCAATCGCGCCCCGACTCTGCACCGTCTGGGTATCCAAGCGTTCCAGCCGGTGCTTATCGAGGGCAATGCCATTCAACTGCATCCCTTGGTAACCACCGCGTACAACGCTGACTTTGACGGCGATCAGATGGCCGTGCATTTGCCATTGTCGGCAGAGGCCCAGCAGGAAGCGCACGACCTGATGCTCTCGTCTGTCAATCTTGCCACGCCAGCGACCGGCGCCCCTATCGTCAAGCCGACCAAAGACATGATTTTAGGTTGTTTCTGGATGAGCAAAGTGCGCGAGGGCGCCCAAGGTGAGGGCAGCTCCTTCGCGACCCTCGACGACGCGCGCCGAGCTTCCGACGCGGGCTTGGTCAATTTGAAGGCGCTCATTAAGGTGCGTGTTGCCGGCAACCCTCGCCTGCAGTCTGTTGCAACCGGGGGGGAGCGTTTTATTGAAACGAGTGTAGGCCGCATTATCTTCAATCAGGTATTGCCGGAAGATTTTCCCTTTGTGAATGAAGATTTGAACTCAAAAGCTATTGGCCGAATTGCCTCGGAGCTCTACAACCGCTGGGGCAATGAAGTGACCGCGAGCACGCTCGACAACATGAAAAACCTTGGGTTCCATTACGCTACGATATCAGGTACCACGTGGGCCATGGATGACTTGCGCGTGCCGGACGAAAAGGGGGGCATCATTGAGCGCGCCGAAAAAGAAGTAGAAGAAATTCGCGGCCAGTTCGAAGAGGGACTGTTGAGCGTCCAGGAGCGTCGCAGCCGGGTTATCGAGGTATGGGCGCGGACCAAGCAGGAAATCGAAGCAATGCTGCCCAAGTATCTGGAACCGCACGGCTCCATTTCGATGATTGTCTCCTCCGGAGCCCGTGGTTCTTCTGCGCAGCTCGTACAGATGATGGGCATGAAGGGTTCCGTGGTGAACCCGGCCGGCCAGACCATGGAAGTGCCGGTCATCTCTTCGTTCAAGGAAGGGTTTACGCCGCTTGAATACTTTACCTCGACGCACGCGGCTCGAAAGGGCACGACCGACACGGCACTCCGAACCGCCCGCGCCGGATATCTGACCCGCCGTTTGGTGGATGTTACCCAAGATTTGATTGTATCCACGAAGGATTGCGGCGGAACGAAAGGTATTACGCTGCGCCGTGCTTCCAGCCAGGATACGGGACAGTCGTTCCGTGATATGATCTTTAGCCGCACGGCGCTCAAAACCGTGAAAGGCAAGGAAGGTGTGCTTGCCAAGAGAGGACAGATTATTGACCATGACATCGCGCGCATCATTGATGCGGACGAAACGGTTGAAGAGGTTCTCGCGCGTTCTCCGCTGACGTGCCAAGATGAAAGCATTTGTGCCGCCTGCTATGGGTTGGACCTTGGGCGCAACGGGCCGGTGAAGCTCGGCGAGGCGGTCGGTATTGTCGCCGCCCAAGCCATTGGAGAGCCGGGAACCCAGCTGACCATGCGTACGTTCCACACCGGTGGTGTGGCGGGTGCTTCGGACGTAACTCAGGGTTTACCACGCGTAGAAGAGGTATTTGAAGCGCGTACGCCCAAAGGTAAGGCAATCGTGGCCGAAGTGGATGGCACCGTGGAAAGCATCACGGAAAACGAAAAAGAACGCATCATTACCGTACGCTACCAAAAGCGGGGCGCTACCAAAACCGGGCGCGCCAAAGATGAAACCGTAGAGTACCGCGTGCCGCTCAACCTCGCCGTTTGGGTAGAGAAGGGCGATCTCGTTGGCGAAGGCACCCAGTTGACCGAAGGCCATATTGACCTCAAGGAGCTATTCAAGCTCGTGGGCCGAGAAGGAGCGCAGGACTACATCGTCAACGAAGTGCAGAAAATTTACACCTCGCAAGGTGCAACCATCCACAGCAAACATTTGGAGATCGTAGTGCGCCAAATGTTCTCCCGCATTAAAATTATCGATCCGGGCGACTCTGACCTCACGCCGGGCGACATTGTTTCGGTGGCGCGTTTCAACCGCGCGAACGAGCGTCTTGTTGCCGGTAAGAAACAAGAGGCCACGGGCGCTCGCCAGCTTCTGGGTATTACGAAAGCCGCTTTGAGCACGGATAGCTTCTTGGCAGCTGCCTCATTCCAGGAAACAGCTCGCGTCTTAATCAAGGCCGCCATTGAAGGCCGTCGCGACGACCTGCGTGGTTTGAAGGAGAACGTTATCATTGGTAAAATAATACCAGCGGGAACTGGTTTTAAAAAATAGTATTCCCGCGGTACACTGCACGGAGTTGGCCGGGTTTGTGCTGGCTATTTTGTGAGTGTCGTAATTCTCTTCGCGGGCATGGCGAAAAAAAAGAAGCGTAAGCACAAGAACGAGGAACAGCATGGTCCGCGTCTTGGTATTGAGCCGGATGTCCTCAAGGGCGTCTGGAGCATTGCGTTGGTCGCACTCGCTGCCATTAGCACTCTGAGCTTCATGGGTAAAGCGGGCTCTTTGGGGGGCATGCTTGAGCGTCTTCTCAACACGGCATTTGGCTGGGGTATGTACGTAGCCCCGTTGTTGCTATTGGTCATGGCGGTGGCGTTCCTGCTTTCATGGGGCCGTCATAATGACAAAAGCATTCTTTTAGCAGCCGGACTATTTTTTTCCGGCTTGTTGGGTTTCTTTGCTCTTACCGGTTCAGATACCGCCGAGAAAATAGCCCATGGCGGCCAATGGGGGCGTTTGGTACTGTTGCCGCTGCAAAGCGCATTGGGTTTGGCCGGCGCTATTGTCGTGCTGACGAGCATTATGGTGGTGGCGGTGCTTATCGGATTTAATATTTCCGTTGGCCGTACTATTGCCGAAAAAATAGAGCGACGGCGCCTGCGGGACGGCGCGTTGGGAGTTGACGCCGCCAATGCCGCGCTTGCGGGGGTGAGTGACATGCCGCAATTTAAAGTAAAAACGCTCGGTGAGGAAACGGACCTGAACGAAAGCGCTGGCGGGGGAACGGAAGAGGCGGCTGATAAAAAGAATGAGGCAGAGGTGTTGGCCCCCTCATTTGCAGGCGCCATGGGGGATTTTACCTTGCCGCCCATTGACCTGCTTCAAAAAGAATCTGGCAAGCCCACAAGCGGTGATATTGAAGCGAGCGCTAACATTATCAAGCGCACATTGCAAAACTTCGGCATTGATGTGGAGATGGGCGAGGTAAACGTAGGGCCAACGGTCACCCAGTATACTATGAAGCCCGCTGAGGGCGTAAAGCTCTCCAAGGTAACGGGGCTCGCCAACGATTTGGCGCTCGCGCTGGCCGCCCACCCGCTGCGCATCGAGGCGCCTATTCCCGGCCGGTCGCTCGTTGGTCTTGAGATTCCCAACAAGACTGCGGCGCAAGTGCGCCTGCGTGATCTTATTGATAAGGAAGAGTTCGCGAAATCGGGCGATCTTGGGTTTGCTCTTGGTCGCGATGTTTCAGGCGCGCCCGTCTATGCGGACTTGGCGCGTATGCCGCACCTTCTCATTGCCGGGAGCACCGGTTCGGGCAAGACCATTGCGCTCAATAGTGTGCTGTTGAGCTTGCTGTACCATAATGCACCTCAACGAATGCGCCTCATTTTGATAGATCCAAAACGCGTGGAATTTGCCGTATATTCCGGCATCCCCCATCTGCTTGCTCCCATTGTCGTGGATAATGCCAAGGCGGTGAATGCGCTCAAATGGTCAGTTGGCGAGATGGAACGCCGTTTCGATGCCCTGGCCAAAGCTGGCGCACGGGACATTGGCAGTTATAACAGTAATAAAAAGGTAGTTGAGACGGAAGGTCCGATGCCCTACATTATTATCGTTATCGATGAGCTTGCTGACCTGATGTCCTCAAAAGGACGCGAGGTTGAAGCGCTGATTGTCCGCGTCGCCCAAATGGCCCGCGCGGTTGGTATCCACCTTATCCTGGCAACCCAGCGGCCATCCGTGGAGGTGATTACCGGAACTATTAAGGCGAACATCACCGCGCGCATGGCGTTCCAGGTGGCTTCGCAGGTGGACTCGCGTACCATTTTAGATATGGGGGGAGCTGAAAAGTTGCTCGGGAAAGGTGACATGCTCTACCTTGCGCCCGATAGTTCAAAACCAAAGCGTATTCAAGGTGCCTATATTCAGGATACAGAAACTCGCGGCGTAGCGGAATTTCTGCGCAAGCAGGTTGCGGCTATTCAAGGAATTGCTACGGAAGATTTTGGTAGCGCCCCGGGGGCTACACATTCCATTGACTTTGACAACGCTGCGGGTGGTGGTGCGGATGATGACGATCTCTATGAGGAGGCCAAAGAAATCGTAGTGCGCAGCCAAAAGGCATCTGCCTCGCTGCTGCAGCGGCGTCTGCGCGTAGGGTACGCACGTGCCGCACGCCTACTCGATATCTTGGAAGAACATAACGTCATTGGTCCCGGAGAGGGCGCAAAAGCCCGCGAGGTCTATGTAGTGGAAGAAGACCTGCGAGGAGGCGGTGCGTCCAAGCGTCCCAACAATAACTCGGAGGACTTCTTCTCCGCCTAATGATGCCCGCAACTCTTGGAGAAAAACTCAAGCAAGCTCGCACGGAAGCCGGTTTTACGTTTCGAGAACTTTCCGAGGCAACGAAAGTACCTGTTAATCATTTGCGTTCGCTTGAACGGGAGGAGTTTGAGAAACTTCCGCCGCCTGTCTACACGAGCGGTTTTTTGCAGCGATGGGCAAAAGTATGCGGTATTGAGGTGGACGATGTTGTAGCGCAATTTTATCGCGAGAACAAATTTTTGTTCCAATCATCAGCTAAAGAGCGGCCGGTTCCCAAAGCAACACAGCAACTCTTCTTCATTCATTTTTGGTATGTGGTGGTCGGCGTGTTTGCCGGCGTCGGTGCGCTCTTGGCGGGGGTATTTTATTACAGCCAGTTTGATGCGTTAAGCACGCCGGAGATAGAAATCGTAAGCCCCGCTGCTTTTAGTAGCATTAGCCATGCCGAGTGGATAGCCATTGAAGGAGAGGTGCGTGCCGCGCGGCGCGTGTTTGTGGGCGGCCAGGAGGCGCGAGTAGAAGGAAATACATTCCGACATGAGCTTTCGTTGCAGGAAGGCCTTAATACCATTTCCATTACGATCGAAGGCGAGAATGGCCAACAGATAGAAGCCATCCGCAAGGTACTCAAGTTATGAACAGACAACAATCGGTGCACATCGAACGATACGCTCTTCATCATGGCGCCATGCTGGGCATTCCCATCGACCACATATTCGGAACGGAGGAGTTTGTGTTTCGGTTGTTTTTGGCAGGGCTGCACTCTGGCTCTGACCATCGGCCGGTAGTCGTTGACATCTCCCTTCCAGCGGTTGTCCGGTAGGCGAAGATTGGTCAAGAGTGTTGCTTCGGTTGAGGGGATAGGGACAAAGTGATATAGTGTGATGACGAGCAGTCGAAAGGGAGGTTGAAGTAGGTTCTACTATTGAACCGGGGAACGCAGTCATATGGCATTTAAAAAGACCGAGAAAAAAGTAGCGAAAAAAACAGTAGGGGTCCGAAGCGAGAACAGGGATCAGCTTAATAGTGTTATTGATGAAATTCGCCGGAAGTTCGGTGAGGGCGCCATTATGCAGATGGGCTCGGGCAAGCGCGTCCCCATTGAAGCTATTTCAACCGGCGCACCATCGCTGGATATTGCGCTGGGCATCGGTGGCGTGCCCCGGGGCCGCATTATTGAAATTTACGGCCCGGAAAGTTCCGGGAAGACAACCCTTGCTTTGCATATCGTGGCCGAAGCGCAAAAGAAGGGCGGTATTGCAGCCTTTGTAGACGCCGAGCACGCCCTTGACCCCGAATACGCCCATCGCATCGGCGTTCAGGTGGGCGAGCTGCTCATTTCTCAGCCCGACACGGGCGAGCAGGCCTTGGATATCGTCGAATCACTCGTTCGCAGCGGCCAAGTAGACGTTATTGTAGTAGACTCGGTGGCAGCGCTCACCCCGCAGGCGGAAATTGAAGGGGAAATGGGGGATATGCAGGTTGGCCTGCAGGCCCGCCTCATGTCCAAAGCGTTGCGCAAACTTACCAGTATTGCGGCCCAAAGCAAGACGTCCATCGTTTTCATCAACCAGATTCGCATGAAAATAGGCGTGATGTTTGGCAACCCGGAAACCACTCCGGGTGGCAATGCACTTAAATTTTATTCCTCGGTGCGCATAGAGGTACGCCGCGCGGCGCAGATTAAAAGCGGGGAGACGATTATTGGCAACCGCGTCAATGCAAAGATTGTCAAAAATAAAGTAGCACCACCATTTCGCCGCGCCGAGTTTGATATTTTCTACAATGAAGGTATTTCGCGTGTGGCTGACCTCATCAACACGGGCGTTAAATACAACGTGCTGGGGCGCAGCGGCAGCTGGTATACCTATGGCGACCAGAAACTCGGCCAGGGGCTTGAGGCCTCAAAGAAGTTCCTGGAAGAGGAGGGCAAGCTTGCCAAAGAAATTCAAAAGAAGATTTTCACCGCCGCCGCTCAGGAAGCATAACCCAACCAAAAACCCTCCGCCTTGGGCGGAGGGTTTTTGGTTGGGGGCACGTACCAGCTGGATTTACTTTTGTGCCAGTGGGGTGTAAGCGATAATGCCCATGGTGCGGGCGCGCTTGATGGCGCGGGCTATTTCGCGCTGGTGCTTGGCGCAGGTTCCTGTTACGCGGGGTCGAAGGATTTTGTTGTCTTGCGACAAAAAACGACGCAGAAGGTTTGCGTCCTTCCACTCAATCTCCTTATTCGGCGTGATACAAATGTGACACTGCTTCATACAAATTTTCTCAACGAAGCAAGCAAACTTGTTTGCGGCGCTGAGTTGTTAGAAAATTTAGTACCCTGAGCGAACTGCGCCATGCGCAGCGAGTCGAAGGGTGGAACGGAACCGCGGTAACTCTTCGACTCGCTCAGAGTAAAGCTGCTACTAGACTCAAGCTGCTCCGCCGTCTGGCGGATTACGTTCGTCAAGTACCTACTTTAAAATGGAATATCCTTAATATCTACTTCATCATCCGAGCTGGAAGTAGGTTGCTCGGCGTCAATGGTGGGCAAATCATCGTCCTCGTCCTTGCGGGAGCTTTGAGCCGCGGAGGATGAAGCTGTCGGGCGGCCGGTGCCGCCGCCTTGCCCGGCCCCTCGAGGACCAAGCTGCATGTTCTCGGCGATAATCTCCGTGCGGTAGCGACGCTGGCCAGAATTCTGGTCTTCCCAGGAGCGAGTCTCAATGCGACCTTCAATCATAACGAGACCGCCCTTTTGCAGGTATTGGCCGACAATCTCAGCGAGCCGACCCCACGCGACCACATTATGAAATTCCGTTTTTTGCTGCTTTTCGTTGGTGGAACGGTCCGTCCACATGCGGTTGGTCGCAACGGAAAAGTTCGCGACTTGCTGGCCGGAAGGGGTTGAGCGTACTTCCGGGTCCGCGGTTACGTTGCCAATGATGATTGCCTTGTTGAGATTCATGCCATTGTTCTCGACGAGACAAGCAAGCCTGCTTGCGACGTCGAGTCGTTAGAACAGTGAGCACCCCCTCACTCGAATGTGGTAATGCTTGTCCCGTTCGGCCAATCGAAGCGAGATGTGTATTTCCAGCGTACGTTCCTCCAGTACTGATTGCTACTGGCCGCTCTTTACAAGAACGACCACATTCGAGTGAGGGGGTAAAGCTGCTACTAGACTCACGTTGCGCTTTCAGCTCGCGTTCGTCAAGTACCTACTTTACAGGTCCCCCATTATTTCATCAAGCTTGCGGTCGATGTCTTCCAGGGTTACTTTCTGATCGTCTTGGTCTTTCTCTTTTGAGCGTTCTTTCGTTTCGGGTTGGGCTGCTGCCGTTGCCGGGGTCTCTTCTTTGGGTACGGCGATAAGAATTCCTTCGGCGGATCCAGTTGCTTCTTCCTTAACTGCTTTTTCGTGTAAGGTGCGCGGTTTGCGGGTCGAAACTTTTATCGCTTTTGGCTCGTTCTTACTCAACAGTGTGCGCAGAATGGCGCCCTCGCTCACTTTTAATTCTTCCTCTACGCTTTCTACCTGGTCGGGCTGCATCCAAAATGAAATGCTGCCGCCGTAGGCCGTGGTTACCTTATTCATTGGGTAGGCCAAGTTGGTTTTCGTAAAAGGCGAAAAACGCTCAATGTTGGCGTTGTGGCGCTCAAGAATCTTTACTAATTCCTCCCGCGCGCGCTCAATGGACGCGTCGTCCTGCTGTGGGTTCAATAACGCGTACAATTCGTATAAACGCTTGTTCTGGGCCGCTTGTTTTTCTTCCATTGCCAGGTTACATTAGCATAAGAAAGGGCCTATGACAAGTCCTCCCTGGGTACTAAACGAAAAGTCTCCATGATGCAATCAGAAGTGAAAAAGGCGCTTGAAGAAGCTCTGGCTGAAAGACAGATCAACAAGGCAGCATTCGATGAGATGGTGCGGTGGTTGACGGATGAGGAGTTCGAAGAGTTTGTTCCAGATCTGCAGAAAAAAATTGAAGAACGGGACTGGAAGTTTCTTATGGACGCGTTCTATCGGCTTTTAGTGTTTGGTGGAACAGGCGGCGTGCGCGGTTCTATGGCCATTGGCACCAACCGCATGAACAATCACATTATCCGGCGTGCTTCGCAGGCCTACGCCGCGTATCTGCATGCATACAAAGCCGATATCGTGGACAGGGGTGTGGCCATTGCATACGATACGCGCCACAACTCGAAGACATTCGCCCAAGAAACTGCTCGCGTGTTGGCGGCAAATGGGATTCCGGTAAAAATGTACGACTATTATCGAGCCACTCCTCAACTTTCGTTTACGGTGCGCCGTCTTGAATGCGCTGGCGGCATCGTGATTACCGCCAGTCACAACCCGCCTGAGTTTAACGGGTATAAGATTTATGACGAAAACGGGGTGCAGCTGCTGCCGGACGAGGGTTTTAAAATAGCCGAAGAGTTTGACAAGGCAAACGACATCAAAAAGATGGATTTTGAAGAAGCTTTGTCGCGAGGGCTTGTTTCCTATATATCTAAAGACCTCGACAGGGAATTTATTGAACAGGCGAAAAAGGTATCGGTATACGATGGACGCGGTATTAAAATTGCGTATTCTCCGTTGCACGGGGTGGGAACCCAGTCGGTGTTACCCGTTTTGAAGGAACTCGGGTTTGACGATGTCGATGTTGTGGACGAGCAGATGAGTTTGGACGGCGAGTTCCCTAACGTGCACAACCACTTCCCAAATCCCGAGTTTCCGGCCGTATACGAAGAAACCATACAACTGGCCAAGCAAAAAGGAGCTGACCTTGGGCTGGTGTCCGACCCGGACGCAGACCGGCTCGGTATTGCCGTACCCGATAAGGATGGTACCTGGCATGTTTTGTCTGGAAACCAGGCAGCGGTATTCATGGCCTTCTTTTACCTGTCGCGGCTCAAAGAGGCCGGCGCGATGCCGAAAAAGCCCGTTATTATAAAGACATCCCTTACCACCGAGTTGCTGCGCGACGTAGCAGAAAGCTTCGGAGCGGAAGTTATCGGGGATTTGCTCGTTGGGTTCAAATATATTGGAGATCGGGCCGAACACTTGCCCGCAGATAAAACGTTTCTTTTTGGATGCGAAGAAACAACGGGATATGTTTTCGGCAATAGCTACCGTGATAAAGGAGCAGACAGCGCAGCTCTTATTGCGGCCGAGGCAACAACGTGGGCAAAAGAAAAAGGCAAAACTCCTATAGATGTGCTGGAAGATATTTATCGCCAGTACGGTTTTTACGCCGACAGGGTCTACTACAAACTCATTGAGGGGCTGGGGACATTCGAGCAAATGAACATGGCAATGGCAAAGCTGCGCGGGAACCTGCCTACGGAAATTGCCGGCAGAAAAGTACTCAAGGCACTGGATCGTCTCACTGGCCAAGTGCGCGACGGCCAGAGCGGCGAACTTTTGGAGACGCGCGATTGGGACAAGGGCGACATGCTCTCGTTCTTCTTCACCAACGACGAGCGGATTGCGGTGCATGTGCGCCCTTCTGGCACCGAACCCAAGATGAAATACTACAGCATTGTCAAGGGTGATTTGAAGGAAAAAACCAAAGAAGAGGTAGGGCTAGAAGCACGGGAGTTTGAAGAGTCCATTGTTGCAATCTTTGATGAAATCCTCTCAAGCATAAAAGTAGATGTATTCCAAGATGAGTAACGAAGAGCTTATTGCGGTGCGAGAAAAAGCACAAGTTGCCGTGCAAGAGGTGGGGGAATTTGTGCTGGGCGCGTGGGAAAACGAGCAGGTTGTTTCGTACAAGGCCGAAGAGGAGCCGGTCACGCAAGTAGATATACAGGCCGAAGAGATGTTGGTTGAACGGCTGGCAGGTCTCGTACCAGGTGCGGGCTTTCTCCGCGAAGAGGGAGAAAGCGACGAACGGGAAGAATATAACTGGACGATTGACCCTATAGACCAGACCAAGAACTTTATTGCCCGCATCCCGCTTTTCTATGTGCAAATTGCCCTGCTGCACAAAGGCGAGCCGGTGCTTGGCATTATTTACAATCCGGTATCAAAACAACTCTTTTCGGCCTCACATGGCGATGGCGCCTACCTAAACGATGTACGCGTCCACCCTGCGCTACAAGATTCGCTTTCTCGTGTTACGGTTGATCTGGATATTGGCGGCAGTGACCCGGATATCGCGTGGCGCCTAAGTTATATGGGCAGGCTCATGGAGGCCTCTTACCGCATACGCATTACCGCAGGCGCTTTCAGCCCCTATTTGCTCACCGGCGGCTTTCTCGGCGCAAGCGTGGTTTTGAACCAAAAGACAAAAATCGTGGACCAAATGCCCCGCCGCGCGCTACTCGAGGAAGCGGGTTTTGTCACGAAGTATCTGGAAATAGACGGGCGCAGAGTAATCATCTACGCAGGCGAGAAGCTGGCGAAGGAGATTGCACAGCTTTTCCATACAACCCCCTCGAAGGGAGTATGTTGACGAAACGGTGGCGCCATACCTCAACCTAAACACGACAATCGATTGTCGTGTTTAGGTTGAGGAGGGATATATGGGTTAGGCGATGCCTACGCGCTTGCGCACTTCGCGCATGGTTTTTTCTGCTTCCGCCTGGGCGCGCTCGGCACCTTGTTTGAAGGCGGCCGCCACGTCGATGTCGGATAGCTCCTCGGCGCGCTGCTGAATGGGCTTGAGTTCGGCAATGACCGCCTCAGCCACTTCTTCTTTGAGTTCGGTGTAGCTCTTGTCGGCGAAATGTTGTTCTACCTCATCCATGGGTTGTCCTTGAATGGCGCCGTAAATAGTGAGCAGGTTGGAAATGCCCGGTTTGTTATCGGGATCGAATCGGATATCGTGTTCGGAATCGGTTACGGCGCGCTTGAACTTGTCGCGAATGTCATCAGCGTGTTCAAAAAGCCCCACATAGTGTTTTGGTCCGAGCGACTTGGACATTTTCTTTTCGGGGTCCTGTAAACTTTTAATGCGGCTAACACCCGCGCGCAGGATGGGTTTGGGAACCACGAATAGTTCCCCAAACTGTTTATTGAATTTTTTGGCGATATCGCCCGTCAGTTCCAAATGTTGAACCTGGTCTTCGCCGACGGGTACCTTTTCGGCCCGGTACATGAGGATGTCGGCGGCCATAAGCAGGGGATAGGTGAGCAGGCCGGCATTGGCCTCAAGGCCTTGGGCCTTCTTGTCTTTATACTGGGTCATGCGCTCAAGCTCGCCAAGGGGCGTGATGGTCGCAAATATCCAGGCAAGTTCTGTGTGGGCGGGAACGTCCGATTGCACAAAGAGGGTGGACTTTTCAGGGTTGAGGCCAATGGCTAAAAACACTCTTTTGGCGCTGGCAATAAGCGGACGAAGCTCATTTGGGTCGTGCAGCGAGGTCATGGCGTGCAGGTCCACTACGGAAAAGAAGCTTTCGTAGTCGTTCTGCAGTTCCACGAACTGCTTGAGGGCGCCCACATAGTTGCCCAAGTGTAGTTCGCCCGATGGCTGAATGCCGCTTAGTACGCGCATGATAGTTAGAGTGTTAGAGAGTTAGGTTTTAGAGCTTTAGGATAGTTTCTGAATGATGGCATTGAGCATCTTCATCACTTCCTCGAGCGGTATATCTATCTTCTCATAATTTAGATGCTCGCTAAAGGGGAGATGCTTGGCAATGGTTATTTGCGTTTCAAGCTCTGCTCCCGAACCATACGCGGTGAGTAAGAATTGCCGGTATTCTTTCTTAGACCCTCTGGCCTTGCCTTCGGCGATGTTAGAAGAAATCGAAACTACAGCTCTTCTTATTTGAGAAGTAAGACCGAATTGTTCTGACCTTGGAAACTTCTCTGTCAGTTCGTATACTGCAAAGACGAGCTCCATAGACCGTTGCCAGACGATTAAGTCCCTGTAGGAGCTAATTTCTTTTGACATACCTAGCGCTCTAGAGCTCTATCACCTAATGCTCTGAGTTTAGACTTCTATAACAACCGGCAGCACCATTGGGCGTCGTTGGGTCTTGTCAAACAACAGTTTGCCCAACTGATCGCGCATGTTCTCTTTGACATATTCCCAGTTGGTGGCGTCCTGCTGCCCCGTGGCATTTTCTATGATGGCCTTGCTGCGCTTGCGTACGTCGCCGAGCATGGCTTTTGATTCGCGAAGGTAGATGAACCCGCGTGAAATAATGTCAGGGTTGCCTACCACTTTGCCCGTCTGGCCGTCTACCACGGCGATGACGACCATCATGCCGTCGGAAGCCAGGGCCTGACGGTCGCGTAGGACAACTTGACCGACATCCCCCACGCCGAGGCCGTCCACCAGTACGTAGCCGACATTCACGCGCTCTTTGGTTGTATGGAAGGTGTGGTTCTTGTCCAACGTGCAGACTTCGCCGTTATCGCCCAGGATGACGTTCTCCTCGGGAATGCCCATCGCGTAGCCCAACTTGGCGTGCGCCCGGCGCATAAAGTGCTGGGCCTGGATGGGGAAGAGGTATTTGGGCTTGGTCAGTTCTATCATCTTCTTGAGGTCTTCGGCGCGCGCGTGCCCGGACGTGTGAATGTCCATGTAGCGGGAGTCGTAAATTTCCGCACCGCGGCGCGACAAGGAATCTTTAAGACCTTGAATGTCGCGTTCGTTGCCGGGGATGGAAGAGGAGGAGAAAATGACCGAGTCATTTTTGTGGATTTGCACACTGCGGTGCTCGCCCGTGGCGATGCGCATCAGTACCGCCTCGCCCTCGCCCTGGGCGCCAGTGCAGACAACGAGCACTTTGTTGTCCGGGTAATCGTTGACGTCTTTGATGGGGATAATTGTGCCGCGTTGTACCTTAAGATAGCCAAATTCTTTGGCGATTTCCACGTTGGTTTTCATGGTGTAGCCGTCAAAGGCAATGTAGCGGCCCTGCTCCTCGGCAATGTAGATGAATTCCTGCACGCGTGACAGCAGTGAGCCGAAGGTACCGGCAATAACGCGGCCGGGCGCCTTGCTGATAAGGTCGCCCAAGTTTTTTTGCACGACGGTTTCGGGAATGGAAAGACCCGGCGCCTCTGCGTTGGTTGAGTCGGACATGAGGAGTGTTACGCCCCTTTTGCCAATCTGCTCGATGTGCTCAAAGTCGGCCGGCGTGTCGCCCACAGGGTCGGGATCGAACTTAAAGTCGCCTGTGTGAACAATCGTGTTGCCGTCGGGCGTGCGCAGTACAATGCCAAAGCTGTCGGGAATGCTGTGGTTAATGTGGAAGAATTCGATTTCAAACGGCGGCAGTTTAATGACCTCACGCCGCTTTACCGCGGTGATGTCGGGAAGGCTGCTTTGCGGATGGTCGGTTTGGCGTTTCAAGATGAGCGCCTTGGTGAGTTGGCCGCAGAAAATGGGTGGCTTACCTATTTTGTCGATAAGATGGGCCACCGCGCCAAAGTGGTCCAGGTGCCCGTGGGTAATGGCTACCCCGACCACTTCCTTGTGCGGGTTGTCGGTAATGTAGGACGCGTTGGGAATAATGTAGTCAATACCCGGCATATCGCCTTCGGGGAACTGTAGGCCCATGTCAATGACCAATATCTTATCGTTGTATTCAAACAACGTCATGTTGCGTCCGCCCGTTTCGCCAAGACCTCCAAGAGGAATAATGCGCAATGTGGGCTCGCCCGTGGTGTGGTGAACCTGCGAGCGCACCGGCTGGGTATCGCCCAAGGGGCGGCGAGTGCGCGAAGAGCGCCGATCCATAGGACGGCGGCTTGAACGCTGCTTTTGGCCGGTCGCGTTAGAATGACGTGCCGGCCCGCCTGCCACCCGCCTTGAGCCGCCCGTCTGCCTCTGCGAGGCACGAGCCACCGCATTCTGCGGAGCCCCGCCAAAGGCGGTGGCGGGCAGGTCAGGTGATTGGTGGGCAGGGCGCTGGCTATCGGATGAACTTTGGGCACGATTTGCAGGCCTTGTTCTGCGGGAGCGACCGCTGGGGGGTCGCTTGGGTTGGTTTTCTGCCATAACAACAGCAAGCATGACAGTGCGTCAGCACTGAAATGTTGCGAAGAAAAATTAATTGCCGGAACGATGTTCCGAATATGCTAAATGCATTGGTGCCGAAGACAGGACTTGAACCTGCACGGGCTTGCGCCCACAGCGTTCTGAACGCTGCGTGTCTACCAAT
>JBBDZE010000010.1:0-14498 GCA_040900345.1 Candidatus Spechtbacterales bacterium | reverse complement strand
AGTTGCCCGGTAGAGCAGAGCCGCCCATACCGGCAAGGACAAGAACCGCAGGGTTAAAATCGGCAAACGTACTGCCGGTGGCTCCTGCAGCGTCACATCCCTGAACAAATTGTTCAGGGAAACGCAGAATCATACTTTTCATATCCGAAGCATCGGTTGGCATAGAGAGTCCTGCAAACAGTAAGTATATGGTAGCATGGTTAGCGGACGAGCGCCATGTTCCACAGGGGGATAATACCGCTCAAAACAATCCTTTGGGGTTCATGAACCAGTTGCGTACGTCAACAAAGCGAAAGGCTGGTTCGGCGATCATCGCCGGCGAAACGCCGCGCACATTGTTACGCATGACGTATACATATGTCGGGTCGTAGAGAAATATGGCGGGGATATCCTCGGCGACGATTCGCTGGAACTCTTTGTATTTTTCAATGCGCACGCTTTCGTCCGTCTCGGTGCGCGCCTCATCCAGGAGCGCATCAACAGTCCTGTTCTTATACAAGGCAAGGTTAAACCCATTTTCACCAGCCTGGGAAGAATGCCAGAACGGGTAGGGGTCGGGGATAGGCTCTACGATGAGGCCATAGAGTAAGATATCGTAGGCGTGCGGGCGAATGCTGTCTTGCTGGATGCGTGCCGGTTCGACCGCCTGAATGTTGACCTGTACGCCCACCGCCGACCACTGCGCGGCAACGCGCTCGGCTACGGCCAAAAGCTCGGGTACGGAAACCGTGACCAGCGTCGCCGCTAGAGGTGTGCCTGCCTTTTGGCGAACGCCGTCGTCGTTGGTGTCGGTCCAGCCAGCTCCCTCAAGGATTTGCCGCGCCCCGTCGAGGTCATAGAGTGTGGGTTGCACATCCGTGTTGTAATAGTTTTTTAAGGTGGGGGAGATGGGTGTGTCGATACGCCTGGCGTTGCCGTGCAGTATTTCGTCGATAATGCCTTGACGATCCGTCGCCCTAAGAAGCGCCCTGCGGACTGCTTGGTCTTGAAGGATACTGCTGCGTTCCGGGTTGAAAAACAGTGCGAAATATCGTGGAATGCTAAAGGCATGGAGGCTTGAACCGTTGCGTTTAACGGTAGCGAGGCCCGGCGCCGACAGCCCGGCGATGCCATCTATCTCGTGGGCATGGTAGGCGGCAATAGCGGCGTCTTCATGCGGATAGACCAAGAATGTTAGCCGTTCAAGATGCGGCCGTTGGTTGTGGTAGCGCGTGTTGCGCTTGAGAGTGTACGAGGTGATTGCACCTTGCTCGTTACGCTTGAGCTCGTCAAAAACAAACATGCCGCCGCCGATGGGCTCAATATTTTTAGGATGAAACGGGAAATTATCCGCGGCGACATCTTGCCATACATGCTGAGGAAGAATGCCCATGGTGGTCCTCTCTAAAAAGGGAGAATATGCGGAGGTGAGGCGGAAGATGACGCGGTCGTCACCCTCGGTTGAAATCTGCACGCCTTGCCAGCGTGTTCCTTGGGGGCTTCGGTAGTCACTGTTTTGAATGCGCTCGATGGTAAAAAGCACATCGTTGGCCGTAATGGGCGTTCCGTCCTGCCACACGGCGTCTTGGCGCAGTTTGAACCGATAGGTGCGGCCCTCATCCACTATTTCATAGGTTTCCGCCAGGTCCGGCACAATAGTCCCATCTTTCTCGTAGCGCATGAGCGAAGGGAATATAAGCGTGGCGAGCGTTCGGTCGGTATCACGCAAGGCCAAAACAGGGTTGACGAACTGCGGGCTGCCCACTATTGCTTCTCGGTACTGGCCGCCCTCCCCTGGACGGTTGCCGGTTATCACGAGGGCCAAGTGCGCCAAAAGCGCGACTAGAGAAATCACCAGTACGATGGCGAGGATGGCTATCGCGATGCGCTCTTGGAACGTTAGGCTGCCATAGCGGTCCTGCATGGCATCCATGCCTGGCAGGGACCGGGCGGCAGCCGCTGAGCCGATTGCCATGCGTCCGGTCTGAACACGGCGAACCGATCCCGAAACAACTGCTCTGACGAGAAAACTCGACGCGGTAAACAACGAAAAAACCGCGCGCCAGGGAAGTCGCTTGAGGTAGCGGACGGGGTTGAGGCCGTTCACGCGGCGTACGAATCTGCGAAAGCGGGAGGTGCGGGGCGTTTTGGGGTGAAAGGGATCGAGGTCGTAGTAAGGGTAACCCTCCATTCGAGTTTTATGAGGCGAGCAAGAGATTGGCGATTGCCAGCCCTAAAAAGGTAATAGCCAGCGCGATGGTCGTGTAGAATAAGACCTTCTCCATGCCGCGCTTTTGATAGTAGGTGTCGCCGCTGCCGCCAAAAGCTCCGCCCAAGCTTGAGCCGCGCTGTTGCAGTAAAATGACCACAATCAACGGAATGACCACAGCGATAATGGCTATAAGGAAAATAGTTTCGGTGTTCATGGGATGTGTTCTAGAGAATGAAGTAGAGCGCGCTGCCGGCTAGGGAAACAATGAACGTCGTGGCCAGCAAGGCAATGAAACCGGTTATCTCAAACTGTGGGACGAAAATATCAACGCCCCATAGTATCAAGATGTTGATGATAATATTGAAAAGGCCAAACGTCAAGAAGATAAGCGGAAAGGTAAGGAGTTTCAGGATGGGGCGTATGACGGCATATCCTACCCACAAGGCCGTGCCAATAATGGCAAAGGCGGTGAGGGTCTCCTGAGCCGAAGCGGTTTCTACCACATTCACGTCGTCCAACAAAATACTCGCCACATAGACGGCGACGGCATTGACCGCGATATGAAGAATGATTTTGGCAAGAGACATCATACTAGTAGTATAGCATGGACGATCTATCAAAATCCGAAGCACGAAACAAATTCAAATATCTAATGTTCTAATGCGCCAGCCAGCGGAGGAAATGTTTAGTATTTTGAGGTTAGATATTGTTTCGCCTGCCTGCCGCCAGGTAGGGCTCCGCGAATTTTTTTCGCTGTTTTCCCATGCGTAAACAAATATAACAAAAACTCACGATCGTGAGTTTTTGTTATATAGCGGGTAACTCTTTTTTTCTTGTTTTTTGGGGGCTTAGCGCTTAAACGTCTTGCGGTGTCGTCCGCGGTGGTGGGTGATGGCAAACCGGTGTGCCTCGTCCCGCACGTGGCGCAGCAGGTTGTTGGCCTCAGCCGGCATGGTTGAGAGCAGCACGGGTGCGGCGCGGCCGGGAATGTAGAGCTCTTCCAGCCGCTTGGCGAGCGAGACAATAGGAACGCGCACTCCCGTCTCCAGCAGGGCCGTGCGGGCGGCATTGAGCTGTCCCTTGCCGCCGTCAATAAGGATGAGGTCGGGGTAGGCCCATTCGGCATGGCCAAATCGGCGACGCACCACCTCTCGCATCATCAAAAAGTCGTTGGGCTCGTCGGGAGCCTGGATATTGAAATGGCGATAGAGAGATTTGTTGGGGATGCCATGGTCAAACCGCACCATGGAGGCAGTGGGTTCTTTGCCCTGGATGTTGGAAATGTCGTAACCCTCAATGCTTTGCACCGGTAAATCCAGTTTAAGAAGCTTTGCCAAGTACGCGCCCGCCTCGCCGGAAGGGGCGGTTTTAGTATGCTTCCATCGGCGGGCGACGCTGTGGTGGGAGAAAATACTTTCCAGCGCCTCAATGCGGTCGCGTTTTTGGGCCGCCTCTTCAAATTGCTCAGCTTTAACGTCCCCACGCATCTCGCGTTTGAGTCGCCGCATAAGTTCGTCTTTTTTGCCGGTAAAAATCTGTTTTATGGCCCGGACGGTTTTGCGATACTGGGCTTTGTTGGGGTTTGGCCCCGGGCACAGGCCCAAGTGGCAGTAGGCGCAGGGCAAAAGGCTATGCTGTTTTGCGCTGGCGGGGTGGCGGGGGTTGGCCGTGTAGTAAGGAAAAGCGTGGCGTAAGTAGCGAAGGGTGCTTTTCACGGCTGCCGCGTCGGTAAAGGGGCCGATGTACTCTGTAGGTTTTAGGTTATAGGTTTTAGGTGTTAGGTTTCGGTTCTTTCCCACCTGCTGCGCTACAGGCTGGTGTGTTGTGAAGATCCGAGGAAGTTCTTCGACGGTGATTCCAACGTAGAGATATTGTTTGCCATCTCGAAAATCCACATTTACCTTGGGCTTGTAGTGCTGGATGTACTCGCGCTCGCGGATGAGTGCCTCAATTTCGTTGGCCGTCTCCAGCCATTCCACGCTGTGGATGGTTTCCAGCGCCGGGTAGTGGCTCTTGCCCGAGGCGTGCGTGCGCACGCGGGCGCGCAGGTTGTTCGCCTTGCCGATATAAAAAATCTCCCCGGCCTTGTTTTTTAAGAAATAAATGCCGGGTTTTTGGGGGAGTTCGTTGATGTTTTCTACGAGAAGTCGCTTGCGCATCGCTGGAAACTATACCACATTTTCGTGAGCGAATAAAGTCGCAGAGGATTGATTTTTCGCTTTATTCTAGTATTGTTGAGGCAAGAAAGCGGCTCGATAACGATTGGGCCTCATTGCCAGTACCTTAAAGGAGGCTGTGCCATGGCTACGTTGTGCGTGAATTGCAAAGAGCGAGAAGCGTCCTCGCGCGGGTGGACAACGACTACCACTCCGCCCGAAGGAACTCCGCATCTCTCGATTACCCTTTCGGGGTTTGAGTGCACAGAGTGCGCTCACAAGCAGATCGTGGACCTGTACCGGAAGCATAGCGGGTCTCTCGTTCGCGCCGGGTGGACCCGTCCTCTTTGGCCCCACGATAGCGAACCGTGGGCGGAGGTAAATTGGGCTCGCTACGTCGAGATTTCTGAGCCTGATTCCCGCAGCAGGGAGTGCCGCGAAGCGAACGAAGTGCTGCTGGCCATTAAAGTGTTTTCCTTGCGCGCGGAGGAAAACTGGATGCATTTCTCGAAGCAGATGCTCCCGATGAACCCGTCAGAGCACACTTCCACCTACTTCTTCTTCACGAATCGGAGCGACGCCACGGCCTACGGAGCAGCACGGGGCTTTGGCACGAAGGATCGTCGGTGGGGCGGGCTCTATCAAATAGGGGAGGTGCTTTCCTCCCTGCCCGCAGCTGTAACTGCCTAAGGGAAGACCCCTCCGGCCCGCGCGACGGCCGTAATGTCGCCAAGTACACCCCATGCAAGCAAGAGGATTGCGTGGGGTGTTTTCCATACGTACTTGCTTTTTTGGTCGTTTTTAGTAGTGTTGAGGCAGGAGAAAGGGGTGGCACATGCCGGAGGTTCGGTATATTCGCTTTCGGGGCAATTTCCATCTGCGTGTGTCGCCGCGAAATGGCGAAACACCAGAAAGCGCCGAAGAGCGCACGCGAGGCATTGTGGAGCGATATGAGGGGAATCTTATTCTCATCGATTCGTCTTCACGACATGTCGCCGTTGATTGGGGGCTGTTTCGCAAAACAGAACCCGAGGTTGAAGCTCTTGTTGCTGTTGGCGTGCTGGTCCCTGAGGAAGCCGGGGGACTGGCTCTTATATCCCAGGAAACTGATGCGGCTTCGCAGCAGCCCATTACCCCTGTCGTGGGCTATATCTTTGGGCGGCGACGTGGGGCGCCTGCTGCCCGGAAATGGCGGAAGAGGCAGGTTGCTTCAGACGAGGCTTTTTTCGCCAAGCTCGTTCGATACCCCGAAAAGCGGAGGCGACGCAAGCGGAGACGGTGAGCCACTCGGCTCCCGTCTCCGCCCCATCTACAAGAGCATAGGCTCTTTTTTTGTTTGCCCAAGAGACCTGGTTGCTACAGGAGGCCTTAGTGGCACCGAACGTGACGAGATATCGCGCATGTCGCATGATGTGCACGTGACGGCCGGGGTGCATGAGCAGCGCAGACAAGACTTTGTTGCAAAGTTGATTGGGGCGATTGGGCGGGTGCTTGAAGCGTGAGGTGTTTTCATATAGACAGCCATATTGTTTCGGCGTACGCTTATTACAAGCGAGCTGGCCAGGAGGGAGGTTCTATGGTCCACGCAGAATACAACGCGAGTGGGGTGCCCCAGTTCGAGAAAGAGGCCATAGGCTTCATCCTCGGACCATTCATCATCGCATACTACGCGGTGCGGGCGAGCATCGCCTGGGGGGCGGCGCTCGCAGGGATTGCCCAGTTGCTCTTTTATCCGGTGGATCGCAAGGAGGCGGATGATGTTTGAGGCACGGCATCAGGGTAAGAGCGGCCACTGGGGGATGTGGCGGGCAGGGGTCTTGTGGGGTCTGCCGCCCTTCCTCATCTGTATAAGCTGGGTCATGTGGGCGCGCATGATCCAGGTAGCCTCAGGAGCTGAGTACCCTCCGTACGCAGTGTCCTGGACTCCGAGGCCCTGGGATGCCTTCACCGAGGAACAAAAAGAAGCCCTCAAAGAGCATCACTGGCGATACGATGCAGTACGCAGTGCGTTCCCGCATCCTCTGGAGGAGGACTAGCGGGCGTTGTGCTCAGACTGCCCCCGAGACCGGCCGTCACCCCGACGGCCGGTCCCCAAAATACAGGAACCATATGGTTCCTTGTTTTTGTATTGACCCCGCACCTTACATCCGCTGGTTTCGTCCTAGGCGATTGCAAGCAGGACATCACGTTAGCTATATCGGAGAAAAGGGAAGTTCTCTTTGGTCGGCCAACGGCAAACAAATGCGGATTCTAAGGTGCGGGACTGTTTCTGTTGTTTTTAAAGAACGAGGTGCTCTACCATTCCTTGCTCTTGCGCTTGCAAGCGTGTATAATGTCCGTGCCCAACGCGGAAATACGCGGACTGCACGCAGAACATCGCGGAAGCCCTTCGCATTTGTCCGCGTACGTTCCACATTCATCCGTATTGATCCGCGTATATTCCGCATAGTTCCGCGTGTTTGCCTGCCTACCGCAGGCAGGTGAGAGAAACGAACAAACAACAATGAAGAAAGACAAACTAGTCATCCGAGGGGCTAAGACCCACAATTTAAAGAATATCTCCCTGGATATTCCCAAAAAGAAGTTGGTGGTCTTTACGGGGGTTTCGGGCTCGGGTAAAAGCTCGCTCGTGTTTGATACGATTTACTCCGAGGGTCAGCGACGGTACGTGGAAAGCTTGTCCAGCTACGCGCGGCAGTTCCTTGGCGTGATGGACAAGCCCGATGTGGATGCCATTGAGGGCATCTCGCCGGCCATCGCCATTGACCAAAAAAGCGTCTCTAAAAATCCTCGCTCAACGGTAGGTACCATTACGGAGATTTACGACTATCTTCGTCTTTTGTTTGCTCACGTTGGCGTGCCATACTGTCCCAATTGCAATATTAAAATAGAAAGCCAAAGTGCCTCACAAGTTGCCGAGCGCGTCCGCGAGCTTACGGGCGAGGTGCTCATTTTGGCACCCGTGGTCGCCGCCCGCAAAGGCGAGCACCAGGGAGTACTCTCGGAAATTGCCGCAGGAGGGTACGTCCGCGTGCGGTTGGACGACACCGTCATGACACTCGATGAGGCTCTTGGCATGGAGCTGGACCCGCAAAAAAAGCACACCATTGAGGTGGTCGTGGACCGGCTTACCATTGGTCCTGATTTGGACAACACGCGTCTTGTGGATTCTATTGAGACGGCCCTCAAAATTGGCCGAAGCGTCCTTATGGTGCTGCATCGAAAAAAATCCACCGACAAAGAGTTTACCGAGCGAGTGTTCTCCGAAAAACTTGCTTGCCATAACTGCGGATTTTCCATGCGCGAAGTAGAGCCGCGCACGTTTTCATTCAACAGTCCGTACGGGGCGTGCTCGGAGTGCTCGGGTTTGGGTACGCAAATGGAGGTGGACCCGGCGCTGGTCATTCCCAACAAGGGGCTGAGCTTGGCGGAAGGTGCAGTTGTACCCTGGATGACGGCTTCCCATCGCGTGGGCCGACAGGGGTGGTACTGGCTTACCCTGCAGCGCATGGGAGAGAAATACTCTTTTTCCTTGAACGTGCCCGTGCGCAAGCTCCCCAGCGAGGCGATGGACGTCGTTCTCTACGGGGACGACGAGTTTGAGGGCGTCGTGCCTAACCTTGAACGCAGGTTCAAGGAGACGGAATCCGAGTGGACGCGCGCCGAAATTGAAAAGTACATGAATATCAAGGAGTGTCCGGCCTGCGAGGGCCGGCGCCTCAAGCCCGAGGCTCTGGGGGTGAAGATATCCGGCAAGAACATCTACGAGGTTTCGAGCTTAAGCATTGACGATGCCATTGCGTTCTTTGCGGAACTGGGCAAGCAGGCTCAGTTCACCAAGTCGCAAAAAGAGATTGCCAAGCCCATTTTAAAAGAAGTTGCCTTGCGTCTTGGATTTTTGCATAAAGTGGGCCTAAGCTACCTTACCTTGGCACGCGAGTCCGGGACACTGTCGGGCGGAGAGGGTCAGCGCATTCGTTTGGCCACGCAGCTCGGCTCGTATTTGTCGGGCGTATTTTACATTTTGGACGAGCCGAGCATCGGCCTACACGCGCGAGATCAAGAGCGTCTCATTGAGACCATGCGCGAGCTGCGCGACCTGGATAACTCGGTCTTTGTGGTCGAGCACGACCCGCTGACCATTCAACAAGCCGATTGGATTATTGACATTGGCCCGGGGGCGGGCAAGTACGGCGGCAAGGTGCTGTTTGAGGGCACGCCTGCCCAACTGAAGCGTTCCAATACGGCTACGGCCCAGTACTTAAGCGGCAAGCGCAAAATTGGCGATAAGCCGCACGAAGAGAAATTTACCGCCAAGAAGGAAAAGGGCGCGGTCCAGCAGTTCGTTACCATCAAGGGCGCGACCGAACACAACCTCAAGAATATCGATGTGAAGATTCCGCTGGGCAAGTTCGTGGCCATCAGCGGCGTGTCCGGGTCGGGCAAAAGCTCGCTCGTCAATGATATTCTCGCCAAATACTTTCTGCGTGAGTTCCACGGCGCCCACACCATTCCCGGCGCCCATAAGGCCATTATCGGTACGCGCCATCTCAATAAGGCCATTGTTATTGACCAGTCGCCCATCGGCAGAACGCCCCGTTCCAACCCAGCCACCTACACGGGCGTGTTTTCGTCCATTCGCGAACTTTTTGCCGCCACGCAAGAGGCCAAAGCACGCGGATACACGGCCGGACGGTTCAGCTTTAACGTCAAGGGCGGGCGATGCGAGGCGTGCCGCGGCGGCGGAGTCCAAAAGGTGGAGATGTTCTTCCTACCAGACCTCTATGTGGAATGTGATGTCTGCGGCGGGCGCCGCTACAATAAGGAAGCGCTCGAAATCACCTACCGTGACAAGTCCATTGCGGATGTCTTGGAGATAACAGTGGATGACGCGTACGAGTTTTTCAAGAAGATACCGCAAATTGAGGCTAAGCTCGGCGTGCTCAAGCGCGTGGGCTTGGGCTACGTAGAGTTGGGACAACCCGCGCCTTCGCTGTCGGGCGGCGAGGCCCAGCGAGTAAAACTTGCGACCGAGCTGTCCCGTCGCGACACCGGTAAGACTTTCTATATTTTGGACGAACCCACCACCGGCCTGCACTTTGAGGACGTGAACAATCTTTTGGCCGTATTGCGCGGCTTGGTGGCCAAAGGCAACACCGTGCTCGTTATTGAACACAATATGGACATTATTGCCAACGCCGATTGGGTCATTGATCTTGGCCCCGAGGGCGGGGATAAGGGCGGTGAAATTGTGGCCGAAGGCACGCCGGCGCAGGTGGCGAAGGTGAAGAAGAGCTACACAGGACAGTACCTTAAAAATAGTGAAGAGTCCCGACGCTCCTAGGAGGTCGGGACCCCGACCGTTGAGCGCGTCGGGGCTACACAGGACAGTACCTTAAAAAGTAGAAGCAAGTACCAGCAAAATATTTTTACACGCATCGGCCGCCCCAGCGAGGCGGCCGCGCTCCGTCTCGCCCTCGCTCTCCTGCACCCTGTGCCAAGGTGCAGGAACCGTGCCCGCTCGCCTGCCTGCCGGTAGGCAGGGGCTGCGAAGGGTAAAAATATTTTGTGGGTACTTGCTTTGTAATCTTTCAAAACTGGCTGTGGAGCGCTAAAGGGGAGGGAAAAAAGATCTTCTTTTGCGGCGTACTCGCCAGCCTATTTTTAGCTTGAAATTTCTGCCCATATAGCGCTACAGTGGAGGTGAATGGAGGGAGCGCATGGATTTCGCTGAGGTAGCCAGTAATGCAGCGCAGCTAGCCTGGATAGTCTTCTGGTGGTTCGGGGTCATCTTCTTGGCTCTCTACGCCGGCGTGAAGCTGACGGGCAGGCCAGATGAAGAGAAGCCCCTGTGATAAGGAAGGGGTATCGTGACTAGCCGCTCGAAGCCTACCGTCTTGCGCACTGCGGAAGACGGTAGGCGCCCTGCACACGGATGCAGGGCTTTTCATTATCCGCTTTTGTACAGAGGCGCTTTCGTTTATAATAACTGCATGCTGAAAGCACTTCGCGCTGTGAGCGGCGCGTATCTCAAAGATGGCGTGTACGCGGCCAACGACGGTATCGTCACAACCTTTGCCGTAGTTGCGGGTGTGGTGGGAGCGGGCTTGAGCCCGTTTGTTATTTTGGCGCTGGGGTTTGCTAACCTTATTGCCGATGGCTTCTCAATGGCCACGGGCAACTACCTGGGCAGTAAATCCGAGGGGGACCAGTATGATCACGAGCGGGCCAAGCTGGAGGCGCGTTTGGTGGGCGACGCGCAAGCAAGCAGGCGTGACGCGGCCCAACTCTTGGTGGCACGCGGGTACGCCGGCGAGGAGGCGGATACCCTGGCTGCTTTGATGGCTCGCAATAAGGAACTCTTCCTTGACTTTGTTTTATTTGAAACAATAGAAGCAGATCCTACTACCACCGGACGGGCAGTAAAGGGTGCTGTTGTTACGTTCGTGGCCTTTACCGTGGCCGGTGTGGTGCCGCTTGTGCCCTATGTGCTATTTGGTGCCTCACAAACCGTGCAGGATGTCTTCGTGTGGACCTATATTCTGACGGGCTGCATGCTTTTTATGGTGGGGGCGGCGCGCACAACCTTTTCCGACAAGAGCTGGTGGGCGGGAGGTTTGGAAATGCTACTCGCCGGAGGTGTGGCCGCATTTATCTCGTATATTATTGGTTTCTTTATCCGATTTCTGGTGGATACCGCCGTTTAGAACTAACGTTCGATTTACGTAATGAATTACGTAAATCGTGGACCATCGTTTGTTAGTATTCATTAACTACTCGCTTTCGCTCGTAGTTACGGAGCTTTAGGGCTCTAGAGTACCAGGTGATTAGATTTTTCCTAAAGCTCTATTGCCCTAACACCTAACGCTCTCACGTGTGAGCGAAGCGAAGCAAAACATCATGGCATTACGAATTGCAATCAACGGGTTTGGTCGCATTGGCCGTACGGCGTTTAAGCAGGCGCTGGAGCGTTCTGAAGATATTGAAGTAGTCGCCATTAATGATTTGGCCCAACCAGAGAATTTGGCGTATTTGCTACGCTATGATTCAGTGTACGGCCCCTACGGAAAAAACGTATCAGTCCGGGGCGAAGCCGGCAGTGCGCGTCTCGTGGTGGACGGCAAAGAGTTTCCGCTATTCAGTCAAAAAGACCCCGCTCAGTTGCCCTGGAGGGATTTGCAGGTGGACGTGGTTATCGAAAGCACGGGTGTATTCACGAGTACCGAAAAGGCGGAAGCCCACCTGGATGCGGGCGCCAAGCGTGTGGTGATTTCGGCTCCCGCCAAGGACGACACGCCCACCAAGCTGGTTGGCGTTAACGCCAAGGATTTTGAAGACAGCGCCCTGGCGCGCATTACGTCCGATGCTTCCTGTACGACCAATGCGGTAGCACCCTTGATGGCTATTTTGATGGTCAACCCCGGCGTGCAAAAAAGTTTGATGACCACGGTCCACGGATATACGGCAAGTCAGTCGTTGGTAGATGGCCCTTCCGATAAGGATTTTTTACGCGGGCGCGCCGCTGCGGCCAATATCGTGCCTTCTCACACGGGAGCGGCGGTCGCTACCGGCAAGGCAATTGCCGGTATTGGCGACACGTTTGACGCTCTGGCCATTCGCGTACCGGTCATCACGGGTTCGCTGGTGGACCTGACCTTCTTGGCAAGTCGCAAAACATCCGCGGAAGAGATTAACGACATTTTCCGCAAGGCCGCTCAGGACGAGTACTGGCAGGATATCTTTACCGTAACCGAAGAGCCGTTGGTCTCAACCGATATTATTGGCAACCCACACGCCTCCATTGCGGACCTTACGTTTACGCGTGTCGTGGACGGTGACTTGGTGAAGGTACTTTCCTGGTATGATAACGAGTGGGGCTACACCAATACCTTATTAGGGCACGTTATCGCGGTCGGAAAGCTCGGATAACATCTTGGGGCACGTCCGCTCTTCAGAATCGCGGTTCGACGTTTCCAGCGAACGCCGCCCGCTGCCTCTCGCCGAGTCGCTCCGACGTGGCGTCGGAGACCAAGCCGACTCGGCTCCGAGAGCTTCCTCAGAGCGGACGTGCCCCAAGATATAAGAAGGAAAGGAGGTCGTACTATTCATAGTTTTTCATCCTCTCGCAGGCCGAGCGGGCATGGCCTCGGTGTTTACCACCGAGGAGCGAGGCCGAGAGGGAGCGCGAACTTCTCGCTGGGAAGTTCGACGCGTATGAAAAATTATGAATAGTACGATCGCTGTTGCATGGCTGTCCTTGACCACCTCAAAAACGTAGTAGAGGGAGAAATCAAAACCGACGAGAAAACTCGGAAGAAGTTTTCGCTTGACGCGAGTTTGTTTCAAGTACCGCCCCAGGCGGTCATTTTTCCAAAGCACAGCGCGGATGTGCAGGCGCTTGTAAAATTCGTAGCGCACAACAAGCGCGACCACCCAGAACTTTCACTGACGGCCCGTTCTGCCGGCACGGATATGAGCGGCGGGCCGCTCAACGAGTCGCTTATTGTTTCCTTTACCGAGCACATGAACAAGCTGCTTGGCTTTGAAGGCGATGCCGCGTGGGTCCAGCCCGGGATGTTCTATCGCCATTTTGAAAAGGAGACGCTCAAAAAAGGTTTGTTGCTACCAAGCTATCCGGTATCAAGATCCATCGCCGCAATCGGAGGGCTCGTGAACAACAACTCCGGCGGAGAAATGAGCCTGCGTTACGGCAAGACGGCCCGCTACGTGGAAGAACTGAAGATGGTGCTGTCTGACGGCAACGAATATACCTTCAAAAAACTTTCCCAGGACGAGTTGAACCAAAAGCGTCGCCAGGAGAATTTTGAAGGCGAGCTCTACCGCAATATGTACGACCTTTTGGAGGAGCATTACGATGCCATCCAGGCCGCACGGCCCAACGTCTCCAAAAACTCCGCCGGCTACGCGTTGTGGGATGTGTGGGACCGAGAGCACTTTGACCTCACGCAGTTGTTCGTCGGTGCTCAAGGGACGCTCGGCCTGATGACGGAAGCCAAGCTGCGTTTGGTTCGGCCCAAAGAGCACCGCGCTATGGCGGTCTTGTTCTTGCGCAACTGGACGCAAATTCCCGATATCGTTAACGCTCTCTTGCCGCTTGAACCGGAGGGCCTGGAAACCTTTGATGACAACACGCTCAAGCTTGCTCTGCGATTTTTCCCTGAAATTGCCGCGCGGGTGAAAGGGCAGAACATTTTCACGCTGGGGCTGCAGTTCTTACCCGAGGCGCTTATCGGCCTTCGCATGCTGGGCCTACCTAAACTCGTGGTGCTTGTACAGTTTGCTGAAGACAGCGAAGATGCGGCCGAGGAGAAGCTCCGCCAGACCAAAAAAGCCCTCAATCCCTTCGGTGTGCAGAAACGTTTTTTGCGCTCGGAACAAGAGGCCGAGAAGTACTGGGTCATTCGCCGCGAGAGTTTCGCGCTTTTGCGCAAGCACGTTAACGGCAAGCGCACCGCGCCCTTCGTTGACGATTTCGTTGTACGGCCCGAAAAATTGCCCATTGTACTGCCGGAGGTACTGAAAATACTAAACGAGTATGACATCCATGCGACCTTGGCCGGCCACGCCGGCAGCGGTAATTTTCACATCATTCCGCTCATGGACCTGAAGAAGAAAGAAGAGGTGGCCAAGATTCGGCCCGTGATGGATAAAATTTACGAAGTGGTCATCCGCGAAGGCGGTTCCACGACCGGCGAACACAACGACGGCCTCGTGCGTACGCCCTACCTTGAAAAAATGTACGGACGGGAAATCACCAATCTATTTGCCGGGGTGAAAAATATCTTTGATCCCCAAGGCATATTCAACCCGCGTAAAAAAGTCGGCGGTGATTTGGACTACGCGATAGAGCACATTAATCATACATAAATATGAGGATTTATCTGGGAACCGACCACCCCGCACCTGTTTCTTCGAAAAGGGGCGGGGCAGGCGCAGGGCATATGTACGAAGTAGCAATACGAATATGAAAATCTACTTAGGGACGGACCACGCTGGATTCCAGCTTAAAGAAAAGATAAAAGGGTGGCTGGGTGAATGGGACCACGAGGTAGAGGACAAGGGCGCCTTTGAATTGAACCCCGAAGACGACTTCAATGAGTTTATCCGTCCCGTCGCTGAGGCGGTGGCTG
>JBBDZE010000009.1:6572-7585 GCA_040900345.1 Candidatus Spechtbacterales bacterium | reverse complement strand
CCGAAAAGACGAAGGCGGCGGCGCTCGCCGCAAGGCCAAGCACGATAAGCGGGTTAATGAGGCTTGGAGCCACGACGGTGAGGGCGACCATGTAAAGAGCTGCCAGACCGCCGTAGTAGAGCATGCCGAGCAGTTCAAGCGGAATGCCCAAGAATGTGGAAAATTGGCTGTGGATGACCACATCGCAGTTGGCGCGCATGGGGCAGACTAAAGGTCGCTGGCTATGTTTTTTACGAAAAATATATATGGCAACAAAAAGCCCCGTAAGGGCCAGGGCGACAATAAGAACGTAGAGAGGTTGCTCCATAGCAATCAGGCGGCGTTACGAATATAGGGACAGTATACCCCAGTAGACGCCATTTGAGGATGGGGAAGCGTTGTTAGAGGCCGATGGTGCCGACGCGCTGCCAAAATTCCGCATCGGTGCCAAAGTGAGTACTATATTCGTGAGCAATCTTAATGGCGATAATGATGGCGAGGGCTACGGCAAGGTGCCAGCGTGCTACGCGAAGGCGCGGAGTCGTGCGCTGTACTACTATCCAGAGAACGAAAAATGGTTCAAACACGGCTGGTGTCAGGATAAGAATAGATTCGAACGGATATCCTAGAACCGAAAGTATGAGAAAGGCTCCTACTCCGGCAACACGCCAGTTAAAGAGAGCCAGGGCAATGGTCCGGGCTTGTTTGTCCACCCAGCCTTTGCTCATCCAGAGGAGCAGCACGAGGTAATAGGTATCAAGCAGTTTGTCCCATTGTTGGTAATAATCCCAAGGGAATACTCCCGTCTTTTGGAAGACGCCAAAATCGTAAAAATCAAGGGCAATGGTCGCCGCCAATCCAAAAAGAGGCCAGCGCAAAATAGCCAGCGGGACGAGAAGGCGCGCGGCGCTCACGAGGATAAGAATGACAAGCGCTTCCTGGGCCATGTAGGGTATGTTTGCTGGCCGGAGATGCCAATAAAGAACATCCCGCCAAACGAGCGGGAAATGTCGCCGTTTTGCCCCCCCCCGGGG
>JBBDZE010000009.1:0-6562 GCA_040900345.1 Candidatus Spechtbacterales bacterium | reverse complement strand
CCACGTGCGCGGGAGGCGAAACGGCGGAGTGCCGCGACCGGAGGGTCGTTACAAGAAGGCGGTGGCAAGCAGAGCCGTTACGGCAAGGACCGAGATTATTTTTGCAACCACGAGCGGCAAATCATCGTGCACTTTTAACAGTTCCTCTCCTTAAATGCGGCACGGGGTATGGTGCATGAAATGGTATGCCGTGTCAAGAACTATACACGACACCAAGCGTTAGGGTATGGTACAAAGATGACAATCGATGAAACTACCCTGCGCGACATGCATGAAAAGTACGCTCCCAATGAGCAGGTGTTAAAGCGGGTATACACCCACAGCGTTATTGTGCGCGATATTGCCGAGCAGTTGATGGAGCGCTACGGCGGGGAGCTTGATCACGAGTTGGTGCGCGTGGGTTGTATGCTCCACGACATTGGCGTCTATCAGGTGTTCGCCAAACCGGAGGGCCAAGTGCCTTACATTCGCCACGGTGTGCTCGGGTACGAAATACTCAAGCGGGAAGGCATGCCCGAGGAGGTTTGCCGCTTTGCCTCGCACCACATTGGCGTGGGGCTTACCCGCGAGGATATTATTGCACAAAAGTTACCTTTGCCGCCGCAGGATTATATACCGGAAACTACCGAGGAGCGGCTCGTCAGCTACGCGGATATGTTCCACTCCAAACATCAGCCGCCGCAGTTTAATTCCATTGAATTTCTTAAACAACAGTTTGCTCAGTTCGGAGAAGAGCATGTTCCCAAAGTAGAAGTATTCGTAGAAACGTTTGGGCTACCGGACCTAGAAGTCTTGTCGCATAAATATCACAACATCATCGTATAAGAGAGGCGAGGCGTAGAACGCTTTACGTAAAGTATTACGTAAAGCGAGAAAGAAGCTATTCGTAGCGCAGGGCCTCTATGGGGTTGACGCGGCTGGCGCGCAGGGCGGGTAAGACGCCAGCGAGGAATGACACAACCATCACAATGGCCAAGATGCCCAAGGAAGAGACAATGGGGAAGGCCAGGAGGTCAAACCCTTCAAAACTTTCAAGGAACGTATTGGAGGCAATGGTGTTGGCGATAAGGCCTATCCCCACGCTGGCAAGGATGCCGAGCGCCCCGCCCCAAAAACCAATACTCAAAGCTTCGAGGGCAAAGAGAAGAAAAATCTGTCGCCGGTGCATGCCAAGCGCCTTCATAAGGCCTATTTCGCGCGTGCGCTCATATACGGCCATGAGCAGGGTATTGATAATGCCAAACGTGGCGGCCAAAAGCGCAATAGCGCCAAACACATTAAGGCCAATTTGGATAACGTTTAAGACATTGTTCACTTGTCCTAATTGGTCGGCCACGGTTTGGGCCGCATAGCCCTGGGCCGTGATGCGTTCTTGGACGGCGGCGAGCTCCTCTTCATTGGCCCCTTCGGCGCGCACGAATGCGGCGGGAAAGGTGAGCGCGAGTGCCGGATTGTTGACCGTTTGAACGGCGTGTAGTTGAGCGACCCAATCAGATGAGGCGTAGGCCTGGAAACTTCCCAGGAGGGATTCCTCGGCAATACCGCGGATGCTCAGGTCGCGCTCGACGAGCTCTTCATTGCCGTTGAGAAAGCCAACAGTCACGGTACGGCCAATAGCCTCTTCTGGCGAAGAAAGACCAAGCGGTTCGACGTATCTTTTGGGAAGAATGAGCCCTGCATCGTCTTGCGGAGCAAGCAACTCTCCTGCGGCCAAGGCGAGCTGCATTTCATCAATGTATTGCCCAACGATAATGCTATAACGGCCCTCGCCAGTCCGCGTAATGTATTCGGTGGTAATTTGATAGACGGGCGTTACCGAGGTGACTCCCTCGGTTTCTTCAATGGCGATGAGGTCATCGCGTGTCAGGAAGAAGGTGTTGGGTGAGATGCTTTCAGTGCCCTCGGGGTCATACTCGCTGACATCCCCCAACGAACCGAAGGCTTCTTGTGGAAAGGGGCGGCGAACCTCCATAGTGTCCTCGGGAGCGATATTTTGCAACTGGTCGTTGATGTAACCCTTCGCGCCGCTACCAAGACCGTTGGTAAGCGAAAGGGTGAGCGCGCCGATAAATATCGCCACTATTGTAAGGATGGTGCGGAGCTTGTTTTTCAAAAGGTTATGGTTTGCCGTGGCAAGAAGGTCGAGTATTTTCATAGTGAGTCCAGGGAGTCAACAATTGAACCGTCCTTCAAGAAAAGGCGGCGTTGGCAGCGTTTGGCCAGGTCTTCGTCGTGCGTGACAACGACGAGGGCGATATGGTGCTCCTTATTGAGCGAAAAGAGCAGATTGATAATGCGCTCGCCTGTTTTGGAATCCAGGTTGCCGGTGGGCTCGTCGGCAAACAGCACGCGGGGATTGGTCACGATGGCGCGTGCAACGGCTACGCGCTGCTTTTGTCCGCCTGAAAGGTCCTGGGCGCGTGCATCGGCCTTGTCCTCAAGTTCAACTTGCTTCAGAGCTTCCATAGCGGCTTTCGTGCGCTCGGATTTCTCCACGCCGCGAATCTTCAGTGGCAATTCAACATTCTCCAAAACGGAGTCGCGCCCATTGAGGAAAAATTGCTGAAAAACGAAGCCGAACGCGAAGTTGCGCACATCGGCCAGCTGGGTGGGAGGAAGATTGCTCAATGAACGGCCGTCCAAAGCAACCGCGCCTTCGCTTGGGCGGTCAAGGCCGGCCAAAATATGCATAAGGGTGGACTTGCCACTGCCGGATTTACCCACAATAGCCACGCTTTCACCTCGGTCAATGGCGAGTGAAATATTATTGAGGGCCCGAACCGCGGCCTCCTTTCGGCCATAGGTTTTTGAGATGTTGGTAGCTTCAAGCAGCATAACGGGTTGATTATAAAGATATTGGGACAAAAAAGCAATGTGCGAGGCGGAGGGGAAGAAGCGGGCAGTGTCCGCATACTACATAGCATGATAGTGCGCGTTTCTCTGAACATGAAAAGGCCGCCCGCAACGAGCAGAACCGGACGGTCCTTTTCGGTAGGGGCGGCTTCGCCACGAGTGGCTGAAGGTGCTAATGCTAATTCGCCATGAGTGCTCCTACGTTTTCTACGCGCTCCTTGAGGAGTGTGCAGGCCTTCTTGCCGAGAGCTTCTTCTGTTGCGGCGCTCGCGGCAATTTTAGCCAGAAGGTCTAAAAGCGCCGCGAGCGCTACGCGTGGGCGGCGGCGCAGCCAGAGAACATCCTCTCGAGGGATGTTCTCACGATCAAGATGGTGCAGGAGCCGTTCAAGATAGGCGCGCTGCGACCAGAATGCCTGGCATATGGCAAGCTCAATGCGCATTTGGCGCGCCTGCTGGTCAAGCGCGGCGCGTTGGTTGGCCTCAAACAGATCCAGCATCGAAGTTTGCCCACTGCGGACCTGCCCAAGGTAGGTTTGCACACGTTTGCGTGTCTGTGAGACGGTCTCACCTGTGGCGTAGGCACTGCGCGCCCACCAGATCAGTTCGTCCTCGTTGATTACCTCCAGAAGCGGCGCGAGCTGTACGGCGCTGCCATAGGTAATGTCACCCCGCGCAACAAGCCGCTGCACGGCGGTAGGGAGCTCCATGTAGCGGATTGCGTCCCGAACCGTGCTTTCGCTTCGTCCCATACGCCGGCAGAAGTAGTTGAACGGGTAGTTCTTGTCTGCCGCGCGGATTATTGTCCAGGATGATGCGTAGAATGTGGCCGCTTCATGGGGTGGGACGGGCTCGTGGGTGTTCTCACTGGCTTGGAGGTACGCGATGTCGAAGGGCGTCGCATTCTCGTAGATCACGACATCGACTGGACGTTCCTTTGGCCAGCGGCCGTCGGCAATCAACTTGCCAACAGCAGCGCGGCGTCGGTGCCCGGCAATAGCGATCGCACGACGCGAACGCTTTGTTCGATAGAAGACATCGATGGGCACACGCAGGCCGTCAATGGCGATGCTTTCGGCCAGACCCGCGATCGTTTCGTCGTTAAACGTCAGGCGCATCTGCGGCAGGGTACTAATCTCTTTGAAGGGAAGCTGCCCACGCCTGCGCGTGTAATTGCCTTCCTGAACAGGCATGGTTTTCTCCTTCGGACTGGTTGTGATGCCCCGCGCGGGGCTACTAGCTCTATCATACCGAACTACTCGAAAAAAGCGAGTGAGCAATACTACATAGCATGATAGTGCGCGTTTCTCTGAACATGAAAAGGGATTAGTATCATTTCAAGTGTAAGGCGCATTGTGGAGCGCAAACTACTTGACAACTAGTACTATACTAATGGTATAGTTTAAATATGGAACAGAAGCTCACGCCATTTGAAGAAAAGATTGTCGCCACGTGGGAAGATGTGTACAAGAAGGGGCAACTCACGCTTTGGATATTGCTCTCGCTGAAAGCGGGTCCGAAACATATGACGGAGATGAAAGAGTTCATCGCGTCGGTGACGAATGCCACGTTCAAGGTGGACGACCAGTCGCTCTATCGTGCCTTGCGGCGCTTCCATAAAATGGACCTGGTCGCGTACCGCGAGGAGCCCAGTGTGCGCGGCGGGCCAAAGATAAAAGTGTATTCGCTTACGCCCGTTGGGAGGCACGTGCTCGAAGGTTTTGTAGAACGCAACATTACCAATGTCTTGTATACATCAAAGGTTCGGTCGCTCTTACACACATAAGAACATTCCAACATTCTGCCTGCCCGAAATGCTTCGCATGTGCGATGCAGGCGCGGCAGAATGTTGGAATGTTCAATACGCATATCTCTATGGAAACTTCAATGATGCCGATTGCCGGGGCTACTCAACAGCAGCCTCACAAAATAGGAAAATTTAAGGGATCTTTTCTGCTTCTGCGAGCCAGCTGGTCCACGCTCAAGATGGATAGGGAGCTTTTGTTGCTTCCGCTCTACTCAATGTTTGCGGGGTTGGCGGTATTCCTCGTCGGTGTCGCGTTCGTTGTTCTGGCAATGCAAGTGGGCATTATCTCGTATGAGGAGCTTGAAATGCTCTTTAGCGGAACGGAAGAGCCCTCGCTCGCACAGACCGCGCTCAGTACCGGCTATCTCTTTATTGTGGGACTGGGCGTCGCGCTTACGACCAACTTCTTTACGGCGGCCCTTGTTGCAGCCGCTCTGTATCGGTTTTCCGGAGGCAATCCCACGGTAGGGTATGCGCTCCAAAAGGCGCGGGAGCATTTCTGGGCGATAGCGGCCTTTACACTGCTTTCCTGGACCGTGCTCAGCGCACTTCGCTTTATTAGCGAACGCGTGCCGTTTGCAGGGAAAATGATAACCGCTTTTTTGGGAGTTGCCTGGTCGCTGGCCACCATGTTTGCTGTGCCGCACATTGTCGCCACGAGTCGCCATGTGGGGCCGTTGGAGGCAGTGAAAGAATCCGCCGGGGTGTTTCGCAAAACGTGGGGAGAGAACTTCATCGGCGGGATTGGCCTATCCGTGATATTCGCCATCGTGCTGGTTCCGGTTGTACTGTTGCTCATTGCCGGGCCGGCGCTTGCCGTTGCATACGGAGGCTTGTTCACGCTTATCGTAACCGCTCCGTTCGCGATCGCCGTGCTGATTGCGCTGGCGGCAGGAATGGAGGCAATAAGCGGCATCTTCCGCGCGGCCCTGTACCACTACGCAACCACCGGCGAGTCGCCGGCAGCATTTGACAAAGAATTGCTTCGAGCGGCCTTCAAGCCAAAGAAGGGATGGTTTGTGTAAGAAAATAGGCCTCAAAATGAAAAGGCCGCCCGCAACGAGCAGAACCGGGCGGTCCTTTTCGGTAGGGGCGGCTCTATGCGGCAACGAGAAAAACGATGACGTCCTCGTTGAGCGGGCCTATGACGGCGTTATGAGCCAGTCCACTCGCCCGCTTCAACGCCGGGAGGTCGTTGGAGACCGCCACTACTTGCTGGCGAATGACCAGTGCGTAGGCCATCTCGGGGTAGCGTTCTCGCAGCACCGGTCCCACCTGGACAAGGTGCCTGATGTTGGTTGCGACCTCCCAGTGTAGACCCCTCCAGTCCGCCGTTCTTCTGGGCGGCTCGCGCTTGCGAAGGTATTCCGGCCCTGGGTCAGAATCACTCATCTCAAACCTCCTTAGGCGCAGTATACATTGATTTATGCGAAAAGAAAGACTGAAAATGAAAAGGCCGCCCGCAACGAGCAGAACCGGGCGGTCCTTTTCGGTGGGGGCGGCTAGGCGGCGGTTACGACCAGGACTCGTCCTTGGTTCATGGGGAGAACCGTGGCGTTGAGAAGGTGGCGAGAGATGGCTCGAAGCGTGAGCTCGTTTCGGGATACCGCCACAACCTGCTGTCGAATGATGAGGACCGCCGTCATGGTGGGGTAGCGCACTTCGAACGCACCTTGTATGCTTTCGAAGTATGTTCGGTTTGCACTTCCTTCGCGGAACCACTCATCAACGCGTTGTTGCTGTTCCGGCGTAAGCTTTGGCATCTCGAACCTCCTTATCCTAATTATATAGTTGATTTGAGGATAAAAACAAGGTATAATGGCACCCGTATTCCTTAGGCCCACCCGCAACACCTTAAGCGTAGCGATTGGCGGGCGAGTAGCGCCGACGCTTCGGTCGGGGG
>JBBDZE010000008.1:0-45933 GCA_040900345.1 Candidatus Spechtbacterales bacterium | reverse complement strand
TGCCAATAGTAGGAGGATTGCCAATAGTAGGCGGACTGGCTGTAATAAGAGGACTGTCTGTAATAGGAAGACTGGCTGTAATAGGAAGACTGGCCGTATTTTTGACCATGCGCCTCTTGAGTGCCCTGCACCCAAGAAAAAAAACTTGCGCCAAGAAGTATGCAAAAGAAAAGAATTACTATCGCCCGCCTCCTATTTGCCATCAGTCTCATAAACGTTGTTTTGCTTCGTACACCACTATTACGTGCGCTTCTAAGCTTTACTGACTTTGTCTTGCAGAACTCTTTTTTGAATCAGCGCGCGTCTCCCTTCGCTATGTAAAAACAGTATCCGAGCGGGATTCCTTTGCGAACAACACGATAATATCATCGTAGCAATACAATGAAGTCCTGTCGCACCCTACAGAAATTTCGTAATCTTTTTTTCGATTTCTGGACTCATATGATAGGGGCAGACAAAGAGAGAAACCGCATCCTTTCTATGCGTGTAACACTACCACTATAGCACAGTGCCAACACTTTTGGTTCCGAGTTATTCACACCTGCGCAAAATCCGCAAAGAAAAAGAGGAGGCCCTGCGGCCTCCTCTCCTCGAATCTCGTCTCCTTTTCTAGCGTTCGCGAAGCGGCGGACGCCACTCACGGGCCCAAACGGCGCGGGCCTCAATCTCTTCAACCGGGAACCGAGCAAACCCAGGTGGATAGGGCTGCTCAAAGTGCCCCAGGTAGAACGAGGCGCAGGCATTGGCCGCGTCCTCGACGGGGTTGGGCGCCCAGTCCTCGTCACCCACCCAGAAATAGTTTTCGCGATGCCACTTGGTGCGGACGATGAAATCAATGCCCGCTGGCGTACTCAACCAGTTCCCCTGCGTGCCAAGGCGGGCTATTTCGAGGTCTTCCCGCAAATGGCACATCTCGTGGACCAGATTGCCCAAATAGGTCGCGATAGCCGACCTCAGTGCGAGAATGCTCCCATCGTTGCCGATGAGGAGCGACCGCACGACAAGCGCATCGCGCGAGCCAGCAGGGATGTCTTCGTCGTCCGGCCCATCAAACAAGCGCAGGCAAGCCCTTTCCAGCTCCGCAAGCTCCAGTGCATGGTATACGGGCACCACGCCCTCCGGCCAGGGATCGCATCCTTGCGGCACCACGACCGTTCCTCCACCTTGCCCCGGGCCTCCCGTGCCGGGCGGCAAGAATGTGCAGACGACAATCACGATTTCGCCTGCGGATAACGTGCCGCCTGGGAAGTGCCCCAGGAACTCCCGGTTGACAAAGACGGGAGCCCCCAAAATGGCGCCGATGATGCGGCCGTTGCGGACGCTCCAGACCGACTGCAGACCGCAGCCGCCCTGTCCGAGGGGGTGTTCGAGATTGGTGTTGTAGCGCGCGAGCGCTGCTTCGAGCGCCTCCAACGACGCCTGCTGCTCGATGATGCCGGTATAGATGCCGGCACCCAGCCCTTCAGCCGGCAGGGGGCTGATGCGAACCATCGCGTCATGGTCGGCGTGTGCCGGAGCAATACCTGCCACCGACACGATAATGGCCAGAAAGACAGCTAGGGCTGCCCTTCGGCAGATCGTTGAGAACATCGCTGCCCCCTTTCATGTTCAAACCTCCGTTGCAACTTATACCATACGTTGCATAATATCTTTTGTCAACATCTCGAAGCAAAACCGCGCCTTTGGCGCGGTTTTGCTTCTGTTGTGTAGCGAGACTAGAAAAGAATCGGTGAAAAACGAATACCGGAAATGGCTTCTTCGTCAGCAATGAGCTGCTCGTCTCCTTCTACTATGTGATAGAGATTGCAGCCCCCTTCCGTGCACTGCACCGAGCTGATAAGGGGAAACGACGCTGCGGCTGCGCTGAGAACTGCCTCGTTGCTGGTCATAGGGTCAAAGTATGCATATTCCTGCGTGGTCGGGTCCCACCCGTTATACTGCAGCTGATACGCATTGCCATCGGTCAGGTTGAACCTCTGAGGATTGGCGTGGTCGCGGTAAAAGTCGTAGAGGCGCTCGATCTCTCCGTCCTGCAGCTGCTCTCTGGCATTCTCGATATACGCTCGTCCGACGGGCATCTTAGCGGCAACAACCGCTGGTGTCAGTGCTTCGGTATAGACATCCCAGCGAATACTCATTGCTTCGCCGAAACGGTCGCCGCTTGAGGCATCCTGCAGTTTCTCCCGTAGCAGCTGCCACCATAGCACATCGCGCCATTCCTCATCGCTCCATCCAGCGCCAAAGGTAAGGCGCTGATCGGCGCGCGCTACAACACGCTCATTCCATTCTTCGTCTGAAATGCTGATATCGTGTTCGTGGGCATAGTACAACAACCGGATGCGCTCGGTACGCAGTTCTGCAAGACGCTCGTCGGTAATACCTTCCTGCTGATAGGCAAGAAGGCGGCGATTTTGCGCCTCAATATCTTCCGGTGTAAATACGCGGTTACCCAGCCCGACATTTTGCTGCTCGGGTTCTTCTGGCTCGGGGGAGGTGCCCAGCATCACCCATACAACTCCCAGTGTTCCTACCACCAAAAGAAACGCGGCGGCAAAACCAACGAGCAAAGGATTGCGCAAAGCATTTTCTATGGTAGCGCTGTCAATCGGCCGGTGGGGGGGTGTTGCCATTGTTAGTCCGTTACCGTTATTGTGCCGCCCAAACTTGGATTGAGATGCTCATGGAAGCCCCACGTGCCGACACGGTCAAAAACAAAAATCCAGCTTTCGCCCTCTGCAATGGGCTGTTGCGGATCAAAGCCCGGATAGATCGTGTGAGTAGGATGGGTATCGGATGCCGGCCAGCGGTCTTCGTCGTCGGCATTCATCCAGACAACCGAGTCGCCCTTTTTGATGGTGGCTTCGCTGGGTTCAAACCCCCTGCTCGTCATGCGAATAATAATCGAGCTGTTTTCGGCGCCGGCAATGGTTTCCTCTTGGTTGGTGTCGGTAGCATCTTCGGCGGGTGTATCGCCCTTCAACCAAAACGCCCATGCCAAAACCAACGCTACGACGCCAACAATAATGACAACACTAATGGTTTTGATAGACATCACAGGAACAAAGATAGTGCCTCTTGTATACCGTTATTATACCGTGAAGTTCTCGCTACACAAACCAGAGAGGGTGGATAACCTCATGGAGATTATCAAATCTCTGCCTGCGCATAACACTGGTCGCGGTAGGGCTGTTTCATTTTATCGCAAAAGGCACGCTGTTTGCTTGCGCTTGAAAAAACATCGGGGGCGCGCGCAAAAAGCGTCCCGTAACAAACCGCCTCCTCTTCGGTATTTGCAAATGCACCGCACAATGCGAGGGCGTCGTCCTGCCCGCTTTCATCCCACAGCGCATTTTGCGCAATCCCAATGAAGCACTGTGTTTGGCTCGTCCCGGCCGGCGCATTTCGGCATGCGGCAATGGCGTCGGACGGATCGGGGTGCCGTCCGCTTGCATCGCGCCCCATACTCTGAAAGCACACAGCGTGGTACTGTTTTGGCGCCTCAAGACACGCGTCTGCAACCTTGCCAAAGTCCCCCGCAAACAGCTGCACCATCCGGGATGTTTGATAAAAGTAGCACGAAGATTTATACGGCTCATCAACAACATTACATGGCATGTGGGGATCGTCGCTTAGATACTCGGTAATGTGTCCCTGATCGAAAGCAAGGCCGCCAACGATGTTTTCCATATAGGCACCCGTGTAGCAGGACTCGCGTAAGTTGGGCAACCTGCTACAGTTTTCGAGTGCTTCGAAAATGTCATAATCTGCCCAGGCCATCAGCCCATGCCCGATACCATGCACGCACTGATGAGAGAAAAAGGGATTGAGGTCGCTGCTGCATATGACGCTTATATTCTGGATAAGGTTCGCCGTGCCCTGGTCGCGGAAGTAATTTTCGGTGGCCCCGTGATAGCAGCCCGAATGACACTCGGCGCTACAGGACTGAAACGCCTTCGCTCCTTCCAGCAGATAGGCGTACTTACCGATATCATGCGCCGCTTGATGGCAGCTCCCGTAGTGGGCCTGCAGCTCGTTGGCACGCTTTGTGGCCGCCGCTGGTCCGAACTTTCGAACGTACGAGTACAGTATACTCTCACTTCCCGCGCCCCCCGCTAAGATATCGGCATCCCTCGTAATATCTTCCCGATAGGTGATGCCTTCAGGCGTATCTGGTTCTTCCGTAAAAAGACCCGTAAGCCAGCTCCACGTGCCACCCAAAAAGTCCCCTACTGCCCGCCAGATGCTGTGCTTCGCTTCGTCCTCGGTGCTCTGTGCCTCGGCGAACCCTTCAACGGCGGTAACGATTATCGTGCCCTTGAGGCGCGGATCAAGGTGATCATGGTAGCGCCACTCGCCGGCATGCACGAACCGAAAGGTATAGGACTCTCCTGGCGCAAGCGCGCGGCACGCGTCAAATGCTTTTTCTTCTTCGCTGGTACCGCATTGGTCGAGTCCCGACTCAGGATACGCCCGGTGCGTGGGGTGGATATTGGAAGCCGGCCAGGAGTGTCCGGCGACGTTTTCGAATGTTACCGTTTCCCCTTGCGGTATGGTAACGTCTGCGGGACGATACCCGCTTTCGTCCATATGGATAACCGCCCCTTCGGTGTCGCCGGTATGCGCTGCGGCAACAAGGGGCATACCCAGGAACAGGCTCAGGCTGGCAAGAAAAAAGATAGGACGCATAAGGATTTAGGAGATGGTATGCGCACCCGCACGGCACGACGTGCGCGAGTCAGGCTCCAGGAAAATTTGATGAACAGGGTGCACATGGGAGCCGGCCAGTAGACGCGCCCCTTCGTGGACAAAGGTAGTTGAATCCCCTCGCAAGACGGTACTGTCGGAAGGCAAAAGCCCTCCTCCTTGATACCGATGCGATGCATTTTAGAAGCATACACAAGGGCCGGTTGAGCCCCACAACCTACCGCAACCGCCCCATGCATATATCAAGCACCTGCTGTCTCATGGCTGTTTTCTGAGAGTATAGCATATTTCAGGTGCAGACATAGCTCTGCGTCAGTCCTACCGTAAGAAAAATCAACTCACTGTCCTGGCAATGCCTTTGGCTCGCCCTCCCCAACAAAAACAACGCCTTTTCCAAAAAGGCGTTGTTTGCAATCGCTAAAATTATCCTCCAATCAAGAAGAAACCGCCCACTCCATCACCGAACGCATCATTTTCCTCCGCCCCACAACGGTAACCATACAGGCCATTCCCGTGTACTGCGAAGTCCGTCTCAACTGTTCGGGAGTCGTTTGCCGGCACACGGTACAGAAATACGCCTGCATCACGACTTATTTCTATCGCAACGTCGCTTTCATTGACCAGGGTAATGCGGTCATCCATGCTCAGCGCTAACACGAGCGGATCGGCCTTGCACTCAGTAAGCGTTACCGAATTTCCTTCCACCGCAATACGTTGAGCCGCGGAAAAATGAGCATCTTTTTCTTCGGGACTTGCGTCTTCCTGGGGCGGCTGAAGAACAATTTCTTCATCGGTAAGCGTTTCGTTCGTTTGGCCATTACCGGAAGGAGCGTCTTCATCCGTGGCGTTATTTCCTCCCACGCTTGTTTGATAAATCGCGTATCCTAGCGCAACGGCAACCCCCGCCAAAACAAGTATAGCAACGGCAAAAAATAAGTTTTCCTTTTTCATACGATATCCATAGCGGAAGCCACGTAAAATGTCACTGGCCCCGCTACAATAATTATTTATATACTACCACGTTCATCGACAAACGTGTAGAAACGTGCGCGCACTACCCCTCCACAATGATTACCCCCTCCTTACTGGGACGCAAATGGTCATGGTACTGCCAGCTTCCCTCTTGTTCGAACCGAAAGCTCCAACTCTCTCCGGGAGCAAGCGGCTCAAGTGGATCGAATTCGGCATAGATTGAATGGGTAGGATGCAGGTTCGAGGCGGGCCAGCGATACTCGCTCGCTTCATTTATCCAGACAACACTATCTCCTCGCTGTACGGTAATCTCCTCCGGAAAAAATCCCTCCTGGGTAATGCGAATACGTTCCTGCGCGGCGGAGGCATCAATTGCAAAGCCTGGGTGACGCTCTCGTGTTTGCTGATCGGCATCCTTGCCTGCGCTGAGGTCCCCGCTCTGCTCAGGACGCACCATAAGAACCACCCCAAGAGCGATAGCCGTTGCAATCAGAATGAGAAGACCAATAATAGCAAGATTTTTTGTATGCATAGTACCCCCTTGATTACGCTATTTCTTGGGGCGTCGCATAAACAGGGTGGCTGCCCCTGCGATCACTGCCCCACCGGCAAAAGCAAGTGTCACGGGGAGAATCGTAGATTTCTTTTCTGATAGTGTTTTGATATCGCTGACACCCTCCTTGACGGTAAGGGGGAAGGTACTTTCAACAATCGCTTCTCCCTGATTTTGGAACCGAACCGACAGCTCGTAGCTCCCTGCTCGTGGGAAGAGGTAGGTTAACGTGGTGGTCCCAAACCTTGGACGTGCAACCCCGCTCGCAAACACTGTTTGGTTGCCTTGGGAGATGCGCACCCACACGTCGCTAAAGGCTACGTCTTCGCCCGTCTGCCGATCCTGCAGTAAAAAATCAAAGAGCGTAGCGATGTCGACGCTCATCTGTTCCGGCTCATAGCCGACATCAATCCGGTACTGATCGACGTCTGCTTCGAAGGAGGCGCCGGTGCCGTGAGCAAATACCCCCTGAGGAAGCACCATGAGCGCTGTGCCAATGGTCATAAGGGTAACGGTGATAAGAAACAGTGCTCCTTCTCGCATAGCTTTATGAGTAGTGTGTTTGTCTATAAAAGCGAATTTATTTTTTCAGCATAGCATAGGCCCTTTTTCTCTTAAACCCCTACCCACGGGTGCTGCCAACGCTATCGGGGGCAGTACGAACGATAGGGCAGTTCGACACGGGTGCAGATTTCTTCCACTTTTCCTTGCGGGTACCAAAGACGCAATAACGGAAAGACATATTCAAAACAGGCATCGCGCTCGTCGGGGCGCATGGTTGGCGTTGTGCAAAAAGCAATCATCTTTACGTATTCTTCCCCCGGCTTTCCATATTTCATATGCCCGCCGGAGAGACCGCGAATACACGGAAGGTGTGAGCGATCGGCAAGCTGCCGACACAGAGCGATCCCCTCTTCTGTGTAGTTTGCGTCGTTCATGTGCAGACGAATATATTCATGGGTAAGCGAAAGTATAACGAGGCTACGGATTTCGTAGCTGTCGCCTTCCTCGGGTATGGCCTCGACGAGGCGGGCGCTTTGCATAACGTCGTTATTCGTTAGGCGCAAGAGCGCGGGTAGCATGTTGGTGTAGCATCCTTCTTGATACGCAACCTGTTCTCGCTCGCAAAAAGCAAACGGGTCTTCTCGTAAAGCTTCAAGGCGGTATCGATCATCCATTGAAAGTATTTCAAGGGCGTTATAGACCCCCGTGATGCACAGATACAGCGGGCTGCCATACGAGGGCTTGTCCTCTTTTGCGAGCGCACGGCACAAGTCCATCCCCGGCTTCATCATGGCATAGGGATCTCCCCACGCCCGCGGATCGCTGCCATCTACCGCCCCGTGCCCGATGCCGTGGTTACATGCGCTGGCCGCTCCGCTTGATACGTAGCGAAGCTTCTCATTAACGTAGGCACAAAAGGCACGCGCCTCCGCAAGATCCCCCGTCGTATGCAACAACGTTTCCATGAAGCCGTGGAAAAAGCCGTACCCGCAGTATGCCGTCTTTGGCGTCAGCTCAAAGTCATACCCTTGAGAGAAAAGGTCATATGCTTTTTCGCCAATGAGATGCGCATAGCCATGACAGCCTCCGGCAAGCTGGGGCTCTTTTTCATAGAGCTCGGCTACCACATTGAAAGCTGCTTCTACATTATTACCGGCGAGAGCATACTCAACGCGCTCGCCCCAGCACGCCACTTTATTGGCGGCGTCATCGCACCGGCCATCCTCCCCCTCTCGTGTCGCCGTGCCATCCCCCACCGTAACTACTCCTTCATGGAGCGAGTTAAGATGGTCATGGAAGCGCCACCTTCCTTCTTTGGTGAAGGTAAACGACCATTCTTCGCCGGGTTCTAAGGGACGCTTGGGGTCAAACTCTGGGTAGATGGAGTGGTCGGGATGGATGTTGGAAGCGGGCCAGATGGGGCGATTGCTTTTATTGACAAACGTCACGGTATCGCCAAGCTGAATAGTCAGTTCACGAGGCACAAAGCCCTCAGGAGAGAGGGACACCGTAGGCGTAGCGTGTCGAGCAATGAGCGCAAAAGCAACTACCAGAAGGGCAAGAACAAAAACCCCTAGCGTAGCAAGAGCGGTACCCCTTCCTCGTGTACGTATTTTTGCCAATGCTGTTGGGAATAAGCGCATTCGCATCCAAGGGTTCCCCATTAGAGTGGACAGTATGAGCGCCACACTTCTGCGCCTACCGTTGAACAAACCTGCCTAAGCTTTTCTGTGCTATAGTTTGCCCGTAGAAGCCCGAACATATTCTGGTAGCACAGTGTTTTTTCTCTCGCTGTTAAATAGCCCTCCCCGCAAAAATGCAGCCCTTTCTCGTGCATATTTTCCGGCTCCCCATGCTGTATAAAACCGTTTGTAATACCAAAGAAACAATCCTGGAACAGATATCCGGGGACCATTCTGCATGCCTCAACGTTTGGTTCATGACTATCTTTGACAATGTCGAATTGCATATAATCAGCTGCAAGCTTTCCTATGGTCGTGTCTCCGTACTCTTCCAGATTATCCACCGTGTCTAGAAAATAACGCGTTGCTGCCTTCACGTCATAGTTGAAAAAAGTATAGGTAAGACCAATAAACTCAAAGTAACACGACTCTTTGTGCCGCTCAGCTACCCTTCTGCAATACCAAAACGGATCGCCCATCGTTTTAAACTGCGTAAAGTTGAACCGGTACTGACTATTCAGTACATCGAGATAGAGCTCATTGAATACGCCGTCATAGCAGTCACGGATCTCATTTGTTCCTCCAAAGGTATCTTCACAAACGCCAAGACCTGCATCTGCCACCTTTTGAAAGTCACCCCAATACGAAGGGTCCTCCAAAATCCAGGCGGTCGTCCCGTGACCTACGCCGTGCACACAGTTTCGGTATACTGAGAAGAGCTGCTCGCCTAGTTCTTCCGACACTGAGGTGCAGAACTGCTGTATCTCAGCGAAATTTCCTCCCGTATCCCGGACAAATTCTTCCAAAAATCCATGATAAAAACCGTATCCGCAGTAGGCCGTTTCTGGAACGAGTTTAAAATCTTCGTCGCTCATATATAAATCGTACGCGGCCTCCCCCAAAACGTGCCCCCATTCGTGGCAGGCCTTAGGAATATCAGGCTCTGTTTGGTAGAGATGAACAAATAAATCAAATGCTGCGTCCAATCCTTCTGCCTTAAGCGTCGCCTCCAGCTGCTGGTCCCAGCAGGCCATTTTTTGGTCCCGAGAGACCTCGACACAATTCTGGGCGAGCGCCACGATACTGCTGCCAGAGGTGCCTACGGTGATGACTCCTGAATAATTGGGATGGAGATGATCATGATACTTCCATCTCCCTTCTTTTTCAAAGCGAAAACTCCAGGAGTTTCCGGGGTTAATCGGCTGCTGAGGATCAAACTCAGGATAAATAGAATGATCTGGATGAAGAGCCGAAGCAGGCCAAAAGAGCTGCCCCCTGCTTGTGCTAAAGGTTACGGTATCGCCTACCTGCACCGAAAGCTCCTCGGGATAGAACCCATCTTCGCGCAGCTCAACGTGATATTCCTGCGCCCCCCAGAATGGTGCTGCAAAAATAAGCGCAGCACCACTAGCCACTCCCAAAATAATGCTCACAGCCACGCCCCAACGCTTATAGCGCTTCAGCGCCGTCTCCATTTTCTTCCCTAACTCGTTTTTTTTCTTTCTGTTATTCATAGCCTAACGATAGCACCCTTCTCGATAAGACATCGGAAGGCTGCCACAGAGATGCTCGAATTCCTTTGACCCTTTTTTAAAATTATATGAGGCGTAAAATACGAGTTCTTCGTAGCATTTTCTTTGCTCCGTCTCTCGGGTTGCTGCCGCACAAAGCGCTACTGCCCGATCGGTAAGCTGTGCATCCGTCTCAATAAAGCGCGATGCAGCGCTGGCAAAACATTGCCCCTTACGCGCTTCCGGCATGCTGCTACACAATCCCACGATACTGGCATGATCGAACTCGAACTGAGCCGTCAGCACGTAAAATATGTCGGTAAAGCACAGGTTTCGATCGGGTCCTTCAGGAACGGCCGAACAGAATGCTGTCAGGCCGTCAGCATTCTGTATTTCGGCCGAATAGAGCGGCCACCCTTCGCTCCAACAGGACGCGTACTGCGCCCCTGAGAATTGATGGCAATATGACGCAAGTTCTTCTTTGGCGGGCTGTTTGCCCTCAATAAGAGCAAAGTCTTCCGGCTCAAGCGGTTGAAAAATCTGCATAAAGGCCCCGTCGTAGCACAACGGGGTAAAATCCGCACTCGTCTGCCGTGCAACATCCTCGCATACTGCCACCGCCCGGTGAATATCTCCTCCGGTAATATACATGGCGAGATGACCGAGCGCATGGTAGCAGGTTGCCTGCTCCATGCTGGTGGGACTCCATGAGGGACGCGGCTCGCATGCCTTTTGCAGATCCGGCAATACCCGCTCTACTTCTTCTGGTGCAAGCGTTTCTGATCGAAACCGTTCTTGAAACGCTCCATGGATGCCGCCATTTGAACACATGTGACTTGGCACCCGCGCAATGACGTCTATCCACCGGGAAGGATCTTTTGCCGTTTCGCGCGCTCCTAATGCATGGGCCAACACATGGCAGTACCAGTACGACTCATCCTGTTCTTGCACGAGCTTGGTTACAGCAAATGCTTCTTCCATGGACAGAGCATCCATGAGCTTGGGAATTTCTTCATCGTAGCAGGCCGGCCGGTACCGAACGCTGCTGCATGCCTCAATCACTCCCTCTGCGTATATTGCCAAGGATGCCTCTTCCGCTGCCGTCTTTTCCTTATCTATAGGGAAAGACACCCCAACGAGAACAAGCGCCAAAACAAAGACGGCCTCAACGCCAAGGACAAACCATAACCCTTTTTTCTTTATCGAGATGTGTTTCCAACGCATGCCTCGCCTATTCAACAACTATCCTGCCCCTAAAGAAAGGGTGCAAGTGATTGTGGTAGCTCCAACTGCCCTTCTGGGTAAATGTAAAGGTCCATGATTCATTTGGGGGAATCGGCCTTCGTGCGTCAAAATCGGGGTAGTCTTCGTGTATGGGGTGAAGGTCAGAGGCGGGCCAGAACGCGGTACCGCGCTCGGTGATAAACTGCACCGTATCTCCCCAACGGACATGCAGCTCTGCGGGCACAAATGCTGTATCCGTAACCCGTACGATATGAGTGGCATGCTTGTCCTCCTTCCCGACCGTCGCCTCTTGTCGATCAATCACAACGTACGTTCCGCCCAAAAGAATGCACACAAGAACAATTCCTGCGACGCCTCCTTTGGTTGCCCTGTGCTGTATACTGTTCTTCTGCATAACGCTTACTCAAATATGGCGACACACGTTGCGTGCTCATCCTCTTCAAAAAAATTGCAAAAGACATTCCAGTCTAGGTTCTGTCCGCTGATAATAAATTGCTTCATCTCCGTACCCGAACCCATGATGTACGCTTCTCGCAGGCCCGGCGTGAGGGTTTCTAGCAGTTCATGCGAAGGCGAAAGCGACTGCGTTCTTGGCAGCATGTGCTGGGCAAATACGGCTGAAACACTGTACGTACAGGCTTCTTTGAGGTCTTCGGCGTAGCTTCCTTGCGCGCATCGCGATAATTCGTTTCGAAGATGCTCCTCGGTTGTATTAAGAGAAAACGTTAATCCATTCAGTTCGTAAGCACATGCCTGCTGATGCTCCTCTCCCGTAAATGAAGCGCAGTATTCCATCACCTCTAGTCCCCCGAGCGTAAGCGGCGAAGTTCCCGTAAGCCGGTACCCCGTCTCGCTGTCCACTCCTCCCACGATATTCGTGACCTCGCTAAAAGCTCCGGTATAACAGCTAAACACTGACCGGGAACGCCCTTCTTGGAGCGAATCGCAGAGCTCGAGCGTCTTTTGGACATCGAGTGTTCCTTTCACCAAGCCGTGTCCCGCGCCATGATAGCAATCTGGATAGGAGGTATGGGCTATGAGGGTGTCACAAAAACGGTGTAATTCTTCTTGAAAATGTTCACTATTTCGTGCCACGATTTGAGCTTCCACGCCGTGACGATAGCCGAACTCGCAGTTGTTGCTATCGTGCTGCACGATTTTCATGTCATCGCTGTTGTAATAAATCTCCGCACTGTGTCCGATGGTATGAAAAAGGAGATGGCACTCGTACATAGAAATATCCCCCGCGCCAAAAGCCTTCAGCGAAATTGCAAGGGCCCCGCCTATACCGTAGTCCTCAACAACCTCTGATAACTTGTCTCGTATACCGGCAAAAACCGAAGGATACTGCGCCTCCATTGTCTCGAGAAATTCTTCTTGCGAAGGCGCGCTTTGGCTGCGGGGTTGCGAGCCGTCAACCATAACGATTATTCCTGCCACGAACAACCCTGCCAAAAAAAGACCAGCTATCACAAAACTCTTTTCCCCCCTCGCCATAAAAATCACTTTTTTTTGCAACGCAACAGCAATGGTGCGTATCGTCTTGCTCATAATCTAAATATGTTACCTTCTATACTCGCCGAGCATACCGCTCGGTCTTCTTCTCTCTTGATGGCCTCGCATAGGGCACGAGCTGTATCCGCTCCCCCGTTTTGTCTTGCAAGAAAAAGCCATGCCGCGCCTTGATAGCAAAAAAGCTGCTCTGGCATCCCCGCGGCAATAGTGCCGCATACATCGTGCACTTTTTCTATGTCGTATCCATTATTCGCTCTGTAGTGCCCAACCCCACGAAAGCAAGCTCCTCGAGCATCCTCCTCGGTAATTTCCGCACAGAGAGCTTTACTCCGCTCGTAATCTTCGCCAAGAACAAACTCCCACCACTGTGGCTGTTCATAATAACATGCTGATGTATATTGCTGCGGTAAAAGCGCACATGGCATATGCACGTCACGCTCATCCCGTAAGGGACGTACTAATGTTCTCTCCCCTTCCCCCCACACAGCACTCATCGTCCTGAAATTATATTCCATAAAGATACCGCTCGCACACCCCCCGGTAGGCTGTTCCATGATTGTTGAGCATACATCGAGAGCGTCTTGGAGGTGATTTGCCCCTAACGAACTGAGTATCCCGTGGCCTATACCATGCTGACAGGGCATGTAGGCGCCTCCCCACCTGCGCCTACATGCTCCATCGAGTTCCTTCACAATGCTCATTCCGTCAGCCTTGATAGAGGTGCCAAAAAAACTATGATAACAACCAAATGCAAAAGCGCTATCACATATTGCAAAACCTTCGATGCCAGCCTTCTCATAGAGTACCCTTCCAAAGATATGCGCAAGGGTGTGTTGCCTCGCATAGCTTTCCTGTTGATAGGCGTGCTTGAACTCTTCGTATGCATCTTCGGGGCCGATCGTGTCGATTCTTTCTGCCCACCATTTTGCCTCCAAGGCATAATCGTTTGCCGGCCTGTCTTGTGCACCAATACTGGTTTGTTCATCTGAACCCCTCTCTCCGAAATACAATGCGGATGCAACTCCGACTAACACTACAACAAGCCCTATACCAACAACAAGCACCAAGCGGTTCTTGTTCAATTTATGAGCCGATACGATGGCGAAAAAGCGCATAGTTAGTTACTCGTGCGATATCCTCCACTGGCGTTGCCGTTTCTCGCCGTTTGGTCAAGAATTTCAAACAATGGCCGAATCTTCTCTTTATGCATTTCTGGCAATGCTTCCCATCCATCGATTATGTTGTTGTATTGATGGCATGTCAGTTCTGTAAGAGGCGCTCTTTGCATGCCGAGGTATATGCAGATGGCAGCTCCGAACAAAATGATTCGTAGTATGCGCGGTCATGTACATAATACTGCACCGCACCTATCAGGTTGTTAAAACAGATCGTTTGGAACTCCCCATCATCAACGACTCCGCAAAATCGAACAGCGCCCGACCGATCGTTTTCGCCGCCCCAGTACAGGGACGCCATCGCGCTATCGATACACGCTGCACTGCCAGCCCGATCCCCCGCCAAAAGACACCACTCGTACATTGTGCGCGCTTCTTCCTCGCTGAGGTTTGCAACGTCGCGGATATCCCGGTTCTTTATCAGCCCGATGAACTCTTTCCCAAAACTTGCCTTGCACGCCAACTGTAGCCTCCTCTGATCGGCTTTGTCGCATAAGGCAAATGCGTCTCGAAAATTTGCCGTCGTAAAATGTTCAGGATTGCCGCCCACATATTCGAGCAGATGGGGCGTGAGATACATATAACACGTCTCCCGCGCCTCATCAGGCATGAAATCACTCGTGCAGGGGTACAACGGGTCGTCCTGACGGAAATACTTTTTCGACTTTTCTCTCCAGAGCTCGGGGTCGTGGACGCCCGCCATCATCTCCATAACGGTGCCGCCAACGCATTCGATGTATTCACGGTTCTGATAGAGAGCGGTGCCCGTTTTCTCGCACAGCGCAATGGCGTCGGGCATCTCGTACTCGACAAAGGCCAACACGCCATGCCCCAAACCATGAAAGCACATGGTATAGGCTCCCTTGCCTCCCGGCGCCTGGCGACAGGCTGCCGCGATATCATCTAATGCACCTTCGCCAAACTCATTAAATAACCCAACGACAATAGAATGGGAGCAGGCATTTCTAAAATCGTGGGTGCACACGTTGATGCCCTCCAGGCCTTTCTGCTTGTACAAAATGTCCCCCACGACATGCCCCAAGAGGTGCGTGTCGATGTTGGGTGGAAGTTCTACCGCGCGCAAGACGGCAAAGGCATACCCACCCCCTTTGTTCTCTGCAAGCGCACTGAAATAGCCCGACAGCTCTCCAAAGTTGCGGTTCGTGTCCTGCAACTCCTGGATTTCAGGAAGCTCCTCGCTGCTTCTTGCATCGCGCACCTCGCCAGGAACAGCCCCCATCGCCAACCACAAAACAAAAAGGAGCACATTCGCTATACCGAAAAGGCCAATGATCACTATTTTCTTTCGAGAAAAAAATGTTTTGCTGAAAAGTGGTGTGGTCAACATGCGAATCATACCTATGCCTATGATATCGCATGGCTATCATGCTGAGAAGCGCCTGCCCGTGCACGTCTATGCTTCCTGACACATCAATCACGCATGCCTGCGTGGCCAGATACGCTTCATGCAGGCCCCATCATACCAAAACCCTCCCGAAACACCCGCATCTCTCGTAAGAACTCCTCCTGTAATCAAGGAAGCTAGATCAACAAGAACGGGGCTCCCACGCAGGAGCTTACCACAGACAAGCTCCTGCGTTTCCTTACTCGCGGAACGCTACAACAGAAGTATTGCGTTGCTTGCTTGCGACAAGCTTCACCTCTCTGTAACAACCCTCCTTACTGCCCCCATGCTCGAATCAAAGAAATGTGCGTACTTCTCAAAGAACCCTCCTCTGCCGTATTATGGGAATGCGGTGTGTGTAAAAGCCCTGTTGTCTTTTGTGAGTATGCGCTCTCGGCAAAACTGCTGATCGTCCTGAGATGGAAATGCCTGACAAAACGAACTATTCGTATTTACCGTCCCGTCCTTAAGGTGCTCCTTCATCCTATTTGTCGTTGCCACTATGTATACTCGCCGAAACTCCTGAGGAAAATTGAAAATAACAGGCAGGAGCACAATCTTTCCTCGTTGCCATACATCTCTATCTGCAGCAGCCCAAGAAACGCTCTCCAAACATCCCGTCTTAACCGTTGCAGGGTAGTCGTTGTACACGCAAATCTTCAATGTTTCTTCAACTACTGCATTCGTCGATGCTGGGGTAATGTTCAGGCCATTCAGCTCTAGTGCGCAGATATTTTGGAGTGCTTGGCGTATTGAAGCGCAGAATCCAAGCAACTCGCTATTCTCGACACCTTCCCTTTGCATCCTTTCTATATGCTCACTAAAAACGCCCTGATAGCAAGCTGTTGCGGTAATGCGCTCGTCCGTAATAAGGGTATCACAGAGCTGAAGCGCTTCAGGGAAGTCTTGAGAACGATCAACAAATGCGTGCCCCGCCCCGTGATAGCACGCAGCATAGGTGGTGGCCACGGGAAGCGCAAGCGTACAGAAGTAGTAGAGATCTTCGCGAAACCCCGGATGGCCCGATTCGGCAAGTCCTCCTTCAACCCCGTGCATAAAACCTCCTCCGCAAAAGTTAATATTGGCATCAGAGATGTGAAGCTCAATGTGCTCAAAATGCCCCTCTGAAGCTGCGTGATGGCCGATTTCGTGAGCAAGCGTGTGGCAGCCAAATCGATCGATCATTCCTTGCCGGAAAGCTTCTCTCGTTAAGTGCAAAGCGCCGTCCGCATCCTGATACAGTACGATTTCTTCAAGATTGTTGTGCAGGTAGACAAAGGGGTCGGGGGCCAACACCTTCAACTGTTCGACGGTAAGCGTCTTGTAGAGCGGACCGGAAACGTCAGAAGCTTGTGAGCTATCGAGACGTTGCAAAACGACAAACAACAATCCGTCAAGAACACACAAAAGAATGACCCCGGCAGTAAGGATGCGTCTGGATCCGCTCAGCTTCATATAAAGCATAATAGCACGGACCCAAGGGGAATCGATCTGTGCCCTCAGCCTACCAGCTGAGACGTGGTAAGAAGGAGCGCGATAACAAACACGCTTCCTTTGTTTTCTTTGCTCAAAAACGAAACGACTCCTCCGTGGTGCTCGACAATGTTTTTGGTAAGGTACAGCCCGAGGCCCGTCCCATTTGGTTCGAGCCGCTGTGCGTTTTCTGTTCGAAAAAATTTGGAGAACACGTAGGTCTGCTGCTGCGCCGACACGCCGATCCCCGTGTCGGCAACCGTGATAATCGCCCGGTCGTTCTCTTGTTTTACCGAGACCGTCACCGAACCGCCTTCTGGGGTGTACTTAACCGCATTGTCCCCTACGTTTTCAATTGCAACGGTCTCTTATCGGCATCAAACGTAACAATATCCTCTTCAGGAGGAGTGTCAACGGAAAACCATATCTTCTTGCGCTTGGCAGCCTGCTCGAATGAGGCACAGACTTTCTCAACAACCGGCACGCGAGCCTGGTCTTTTGCTGCAAATCCAAAGGTCCCGTCTTCCATGCGGGACACGTCCAGCAAACCATCAGCCTGCGGGGCCCGCCGTCGCTAAAGCTATGGCGGGCACAGCGGGAGACCGCACCGCGTCCATCGAAGCCTTGCCCGCCCGCCGAAGCCACGGCGCAGGCGGGGCGAAGGCGAAAGGTTTCAGGGAAGGCTCTCGCTAACTGAGCTCTATCTTTTTTGCCTGGCAAGCCCCAATCCTCTCTTTCGGCCAAGAGCACATCACACCTCTATGGCTATCAGGCTTCCGTCGGTTTTTATATTATGCAGTTTCATTTCTTTATATTTTTCCTTTAAGGAGCGTTTATAGTTGAGCCATACAAGCTCATTCATAAAAATGGTGGCGTTTGAATCCGGCAGTTTCTCAATAAAACTTTCAGAATCAAGCACCGCGTATGATTGGTTTTCGCCGACAAAAAACCCCAGCCAATCTTCCCATTGGAATTTTTCTCCCCAGGAGTAGTAAGGATATGTTTGGTCGGCTACCAAAACAAACTGATGTCCTGGGGCATCTTTTCGTGCTTCTATATATCGAGCCGTACCTCCGACATCATTGCCTTCAGCCAACCCTTTCCTGGCAAAATCACCGAAAATCAGTACATTCAAAGAAACAATTGTTATGGCTAGAAGCACGCCCAGGCTGATGCTACTGACGCGCCGGGAAAGCGAAAGTGTGCCCAAAAGTTCGCTGCTTTTTTCAGAAACAATTTTTGCCGCCTGCGTAATAAAGAAACTAACAAACGGGAGGATAATCAGGAGCCGTGTATAGTTGGGGCTTTTATTGATGATGAAAGCATACGATATATATAACGAAAAAAATCCGATTAACATAAACAGATCTTCCTGTTTAAATCCTCGGTTACGGTACGCTTTTACCAAAATTATTCCAATGCCAATCCAGAGCAACACTCCGCTGAGAGGGTCAACAAAGCCGTGATTAGCATTAGGATAAATAAAGCTCTGATCGGACACGTTGTTATTGAACGTTGTTAGCCCATTTTTGATATTCACCATTACGCCCTCAGCAATGGTCGGGGCGTTGACCCAGTATTGCTGCTGTATTCTTCCTTCTTCAAATACAAGAAATCGTTCGCGATAAAAATCTTCCCCGGAGTCAGTTGTGTTTTTTAATTCAGCTATATGGAGGAGCCCAGAAACAATGAAAAAGCCTAAAACCGCAACCGCTCCTGCCTGGAAAACCCATTGGATATTCCGCCGGCGCAACAGAAGCAACATCCCGAAGCTTACTAAGTACGCAAGCCATATAAAAAGAACTGCCCGTGCGGGGAAGTACACATAAAAGCACAGCCCCGCAAGACCTCCTCCCACAAATGTATGCAACGTGCGCTTGTGGAAATACCCGTAATACAGAAAGGCCAAGGACGCCAGCCCAACCAGCAAGCCCGAATTGTCCCTCATGGCCATGCGACTTATAGCGAGAAGGGCATGGTTTGCACCCAAAACAACCGCAGCAAACGCGGCCCAAAAAACAGGAAAGAATTGTCTGAAAAAGACATACGCCAGAACAATGATGGTTATGCCAAACCCGGCATGGACTATTCTTGCATGGAAAAGACCGACTCCCCCGAGAAGCTCTTGCATCCAGCCGGTTGCGATAAAAATAAGAGACGGAAAATCGAGGTAGTTACTGATGCCAAATATGTCGGGGTTGGCAACGTTTAGTCTTTGGAAGTACATGATGGTAACTTCGTCCGTGTTGATCTGAAAAGGTATCGTGTAGAGGCGAACAAAATAAAGAGGGGCAAACAATAACACCAACAAACTGAGTGCCAGCACGTCAGATTTTCTCATGTTAAGTCTGAAGGTACTCCCGTCGTGGAGGTAAAAGAAAGCAGCGCATAGGAAAAGAGCGCTCAGCCAAAGCAGCAACGCCCCTGGTTGAAAACCAGAACCATAATAGGTAAGGGATGCTACCAAACTAAGCGCAATGCCGGTAATGAGGATGCCTACTCTCATCTGTTTGCGGAACCACAGGAGCTAGAGGAGTGACCAGAAAGCCTACCGTCACGACCACAATGCACCCGAGGTATGTAGTGGTTAGAATTGCTTAAACTATAGCGTATACATCATGGTTTACAGAAGTTAAAAAAGGTTACAGGCAGCCGATGTGCTAACAGTTTGTGAACGTATCGCATCCGTCAAAACCGTGGCGTCAACGACCGGTTCTCATGAAGCGGGATTCTTACGACACTATTCTACCAAAATTGGCTCACCGCTCTAAGGATCGGGGGCGAAGTAAAAGACGAACATGCCCATTGCCCCAGAAATATCTCCCCCATAAGGATTGCTGTAGGTAGCCTCAATAGACAGGGTATCCCCCGCCCTTACGCGCGGCAGTCCGCTTTTTTGGTGCGGAATTATCCACGACCACGCCTCGTTTGATAGTTGCCGAGGCCTAAATGTTGCAACATTTTTATCCTTTACCAAAACGTCAAGTTTTTCTCCTCCCTCCCAAGGATGGAGATGGGCTGTCGCATATATCAGCTCTCCGCTTCTTGAAAGTTCCACGCGCGCAGGATGCATACCATCCCGCTCTGTTCCCCTTTTCACAAATCCTTGTGCGCCCGCTGGCACCGTAAAGACTTCCTGGTAGACAGCCCCCGGACAAGCAACGTCGTCAATGTGCAAACGATAGTACTCAACGGGACGCATGCTGGCCGTTGAAGCCGGCTCTACATTAAGCACTACCTTTGCGGCCACCTCCGTATACACCTCTCCGGGCCCGTAGGGCGGAAGCGGATTGTGCAGCATGGTTACCAACACAAGGCGGCTCCCTTTTGGCAAAAAAAGACCGTACCCTTCAGGAAATTCCACGGGCGCCTCTGCCATATCGGGCGTCGTGGAGAAAATTTCATGCCGATACACTTCATGCGGCGAATTGGGGCAGACTTGATTGGGCTCATTGAGGTTCGTAATGCCCGCATGATGCAGGCTCGTCATGGGCGCGTTTTCTAGCACCAGCTCAAATTTTGTAACCCAAACATCCTGCTCCAACGTCTCGGTAGGAGAAAATTTCCAAATACCGTGCTCCTCATCGAATACTGAGTTTTCAAGCGAATGTTCATGCGGGTAGAGAGCAGGGACCGTTTCGGCCTCTAATACGATCTGCTGGGGAAGCGCTCTTGCAAGACCCTCGTCATCAGCGCTCCCTTGTAAATTCGCCTTCGCCAATACCACGGCAACCCCGGTAACGACAAAAAGCAGCACGGCGATAAGCCCTGCATAGCGCATACATGTCTTTCTCGATAGGGTGTGCATTGTCGCGTTAGGGGGTGCTGCGGGCTGCAAAGAAAACGCTGAGCATGCCCATCGCCCCCTCAATAGATAGTGGCCCCGGATTGGAATAGGTAGCCGTGAGTGATAGCACATCCCCTTTCCTCACCGGTATCGTTGCCGGGTATCGATAAGCAGTCTTCCACGACCAAGGAGCATCGCTCATTTTTTCCGATGCAAGTGTTTCGAGGAGGTTACCATTTACAGAGACGTCCACCTGCTCTCCGCCTTCCCATGCATGGAGGTGCGCCCCCATTCCGATAATGGTGCCGTCCGCGGGGAAAACGACCTTCGCAGAGTTCATGCCGTTCACTTCTTCACCCTTTTTTATAAAATGCTCCGTGCGGGGCGGAACCGAAAATACCTCGCCGCTTGCAGACGTTACGTTACAGGGCGTATCACTTACGTGCAGACGATAGCTTTCAACTGGTACCTTATTGTTGGCTTCCGTAGCCGGCTCGACGTCAAGCGTCATCATCGGACGCACATTGGTATACTCCTTTCCTGGCCCGTACGGCGGCAAGGGGTTGTGCAACATTACCTGTAGAAGGAGTGGTGTGTCTTTGGGCAAAAAAAGCGCATACGGATCGGTGAAGGATATCTGACGGAGGGCCCCATCAGCGCCGAATACAAAAACGCTTGCGGCTGCGTAGTTTGGGCATACTGGATCAGAACGATCCAGGCGATGCAGGATAGCATGATGCAACGTGGCAGCATCCGCATTGGTAAGCGAAAATGATACCCCCGTAACCCATATATCTTCTGGCACCACGATCACGTCGGAAGAAACAAGTTGGTGATGCGAGGGGTTATACAGAGAGTCCCCCACTACGTGCTCGTGTGGAGTCAGCAAGGGTATTCTTTCCGCTTCGATCGTCATTTTCGACGCGTGAATAGTACCGTACTGTCCGCTTTTTTGATCACCCTCATGCATACCCCCGCCCGCATTATTCATCCCGATAAGCACCCCCAAAAGCACTCCTACGAGCAACACCTCACTACACAGCGTAATAGCTGCACTCTTGGTACTAAATTGTATGCGCCCAAAAGGAGTATGCATACGCTACCGAAATCTTCTTATTTTTTTTGAGACCAAAGCCGCATGCGGCTCTTGCCCTCTCGTGATAATGCAAAGCCAACAATCACGGTTGAAAAAACCATAAGGGGAGCGGACCCAAAGCGTACGAAAGGCGTAAACCCCTCCCGCAATATAACATCCCTCGTTTCCAACGAGCTTTCCCCCGAGGTAAGTCGGACTACATCGCTCCCGTCGGGAGCGATGATGCTAGCCGTTCCTATCTTGGTAGAGCGCACGAGATATCTTCCTCCTTCTATGGCACGAAACCGCGCAATTCTATGTTCGAGAAGATAGAGCCACGGAACGTCCGTAGGAGCAACTTTTTGTAAAAGCGCAACCTGGTCCACAAAGCCATCGTTCGCGCCGCTTACGAGCAGTTCGGCACCCTGCCGCACGGCTTCCCTGCTTGATTCTGGGTAAATGACTTCCTGACAGATGGTCACTCCCATGGGAGGTGAGCTTGCGCCCTGCAGCACTCTTTCATTTGAGCCCGGCGTATACATGGTAATGGTCTGGGGGGAAAAACGCTCAAGGTAGCGCGGCCGATACTCCGCAAAAGGAACGAGATAGCGCTTATCATATATATCCGTTATAGACCCGCCCTCCCACAAAAAGAAAGAGTTATAGAGCGTTCCGTCAAGCTCCGAGCGGTAGCCGCCAAAAAGGATGGCGCCGTCAAAGTCATTTCCTGCAATATCGCTTAACTGCCTGCTCAGGGCCTCCGGGGAGGTTTCGGAATCACCATGCTGCACTTCAAAGATGCTTTCGGGAAAGAGAATAATGTCAGGGCTCTCGCCGAGAGCCTCTTTCAACAACCCTTGATAAGGTTCGTCATAGAAGCTCTTTACCGGCGCCCCGTGTTCGGTATTCATCACGGTGACGGTGATCGCCTCTCCCTCTCGTAGCCCTGCCGCGCTCCTCGAATAGCTCCAAAATAGCAGTCCTGCACCCGCGAGCGTAAGCACGATTACTGGCGCAATTTTAGTGAAGAAGTGCGTTACCCTTTGCCGATCAGATTGAAAAGCCAGGATTGTCAGTACAACGGCAATGTTGCCCCATATAATTAAAAAGTCGAGTCCCACAACACCCGAGAGCGCCGCAAGCTGTCGCACGGGAGTAATCGTTTCGGTAAGATACCCTAAATAGCTCCAGGTCAAATCAAACTGCACCCACCGCACCAAGACCTCTTGAAAAAGAATCCACAAGGCAGGAATAACAAATAGCATCGTCCAATGCCGCCGCCACAAGAAATAGGCTGTGAGCGCAAAAAGGGCGCCCAGTAGTCCTCCTGCTATCGCCGCAACTCCGTACAGCGCCTGCATGAAAAGCGCTTCCGAGCTGAGAAACCCAAACCATCGCACCTCAAGAAGAAAAAGAAGGTTGGCAAGGTAAAAGGGGCAGGCCGCTAAAAATCCTCCCCAAAGGGGACTTTCCCACGTGCGGCACCGATCCAAAAAAAGGAAGAGGGGTACGAGTGCTACAAAGAGCAGTATGGCAGGGGCTGCTGCGTAGTAGAGAAGGGCGAGCAAAAAACCCGAGGCGAGCGGGAGCATCCATACTACCCCTGCAAATGCTTTCTTCTCCGTAATGCCCAGCTTCCAACCCCACTCCTCCGCAATGGTGTCGTCGCCCTCATTCCTTTCAACTTCTGTCTTCCGAGACATATGAAGCCCATCATATCACAGGAATAGGCCCCAAAACATGCGCGCGTTCGATCTTTCCTGCTCTCCCTCTCTCACGTTTTTGCACGCGCTCACAAAAGGTATTGCTGTGAGACACTCCTTTTCGTCTGGAACACGAGGAAGCAGCTCAGAAGCTCCACTGGCGGCTTCATCAGGAAGGGGTTGTGGTGAGTTTGTCGAGTGTGAAGAGGGTCCTCAAGCGTGCCGGCTGCAGCAAGTATTCCCGCTGGAAGAAGTGGCATCAGTATCCTTCCAAGCCCTTGGTACAGCGGCCCGGAGCGTTGGTGGAGCTCGATGCCATGCTCGATGGCCCGCCCGGGGATGACCGTCTGTCTGCCTACGCGCTCATCGACGTCTACTCCCGGTGGGCGTACGCCTCGGCGGTGCGGCGGGTGAACAGCCGGGCCAGTGCCGAGGTGGTTGCGCGGGCGCAGGCAGATGCTCCCTTTGGGTTTGCAACGCTGCAGACTGACCACGGGAGTGAATTTTCCAAGTGGTTCACCACGCAGTGTACGGCACGGGGTATCACGCATCGGCATACCCCCGGGTACGCACACCCACCGACAACGCCTACGTGGAGCGGTTCATCCGGACGGTGCAGGAGGAGTGCCTGGCGAGCGTGCGGCCACGAACACCGGGGGCACTGCAGCAGGCACTGAAGGAGTACCTGCCCTACTACAACGAGGAGAGGCCGCACATGGGGCTCAACTACCACACACCCCTCGAAGTGATGCAAAGGTATTGATTAGAGAACAGCCCCTTTGCTCTTCGCGACGATATGTGAGGACTTGAAAAGATGCTTGGGCGCATATCGCGCCGCCTATTGCTTAACGTGGACTAACGGCAGTGAAATAGTGAACGTGCTTCCTTTGTTTTCTTGAGAGGTGAACGTTATGGTTCCCCCGTGATGTTCTATAATATTCTTCGTTAAATACAAGCCAAGGCCCGTTCCACTTGTTTGATAGCGCTGCGCGTTTTTTGCGCGAAAAAATTTAGAAAAAAGCTGTGGAGCCTGCTGGGCTGGCAGGCCAATTCCCGTATCGGCCACGGTAATAGTCGCGCGATCATTCTCTTTACCCACCGAGACCGTTACCGACCCACCTTCGGGAGTATATTTAATAGCATTATCCACTACATTGCTAATTGCAATCGCCATCTTGTCTGCGTCAAACGCACATGTAGCATCCACCCCTGCGGAAAAATTCGTTTCAAAATGTATTTTTTTACGCTCCGCAGCTCTCGCAAAGGACGCACACACTTTTTCAACAACCGGTACCAGCAGCTGTTCTTTTTTCACAAACCCGAACATCCCCTCCTCCATGCGCGACACATCTAGAAGGTTGCTCACCAGGTCAATCAGGTAAAGAGTCGAACGGTGCGCTTGGCTCGTTATCTTTTTTTGCTCGGCATTGAGCGTACCCTTCTCCTCATGAACGAGCGCATTGAAGGTCCATCGAATTTCCGTAAGGGGGGTGCGCAACTGGTGGGCTGCAACCGCAACGAACTGCGATTTGAGCTCATCCAGCTGACGAAGTCGTTGGTTGGCCGCGATCAGTTCCTCGTCGCGCTTTATGAGTGCCTGGGTTGTTTTGTTCAATTCGCGCGTCCGCTCCCGGACCGCTTTCTCCATCACCCCGTATGCCCCGGCCAGGACGAGCGCCTCTCGTCCCCACCGACGGATCGTCCAGGACATGAGCGCGAGCATGACCACCCAAATAACAAAGAACGGCAGAACAACCCCTATTGCGCGTACATCATCCAGCATGTATATCGTGGCGAGGATTCCCAGGCTGTACATGCTGAGCATCCAACCCAGCACCATGATGAGCACCAGCTTGCCCCATACTTTCCCGCCCGCCATTCGGTAAAACCGCAACGACTTTGCCACAAGAAAAACGCTCACCACAAAAAGGGTGGGCCAGCCGGTTATAAGCATGAAGGCGCGTATTGCTTCGATAGTGACGGGCGTTATCTTGCTCGTTTTGAAAAATGGTGGACCTGGGCGGACTCGAACCGCCTACCTCCGCAATGCGAATGCGGTGTTCTACCAGGTGAACTACAGGCCCCTCCTTCGCCAAGGCTACGGAGGGCACAGCCATCTTGTGCTGCGCACTTCGAAGCTCCGCACAAGCGGAGCGAAGTAGTGGGCGCTACAGGATTCGAACCTGTGACCTCAGCAATGTGAATGCTGCGCTCTAACCAACTGAGCTAAGCGCCCGCGAAAATTGTGTGGTCCGCCGGCTGGCGGAGAACGGAAGTCGCGCCGAGGCCCCCGGCCAGGACCCCGGCCCGCGGGCGGACTACTTCCCCTTCTCCACCCGCTCTACGTACTCGCCTTTAACGGTATTTACGCGCACCACGTCGCCGGCGTTAATGAACAACGGGGTAGCAATGACCGCTCCCGTCTCCAGCTTGACTTGCTTGGTGCCGCCGGCGGCCGTATCGCCCTTAATGCTCGGCGGAGCTTCTCGCACCTCGTATTCTACCTTAATAGGCAGCTCAATGGCGAGGATTTTCTCATCAAAGACCTCCGCGATAACTTCGGTGTTTGGCTTGAGAAACTTGGCCTTCTCTTCGCCGATATCCTCGCGCGAAAGCAAAACCCGCTGGCTGCGATTGTGCGACGGCACGAAACAGTACTCGCCACGATGTTCATACAAGAACAGAAACGGGCGCTTTTCTACGTCGGCATCTTCCAGACGCTCCGATGCATTAAAACTGCGCGTGACGGTAGAGCCGCTCGTGAGATTCTTGAACTTCATAGCCACCGTAGCCCCTTGGCGCGCCATTTTGCGATGCTGCAGCTCCAACACCTTATGCGGGGCGCCATTGAGCATCACGATATCGTCTTTTGAAACTTCGTTCGCTGCCGGCATATGTCTTTACTGCCCGAGAGGGCAAGTGAATTTTATGAACGCAGCCCGATTGCCTGCCTGCCGGTAGGCAGGGCTGCAGTAACGTCATCCGGCGCCCTCCCTAGGAGAAGCCGGGTACCTTAACTACTTCTTCTCTTTCTTCTTGTCTAATTTCTCTACGCGCAGCAGCTTCACTGCCGCATACACCACCAGGGCAATGATTAGAAAGTCGATTAAAACACTGACGAACGCGCCCCAGCCAACCGTTGAACCCTTCACCTGGAGCGACGCTCCTTGCAGGCTTTCGGCATTGGGCAAAACTATACCCACAAGCGGATTGATAATGTTGCTCACGAGCGAGTTGACCACCCCGGAAACCGACCCGCCCAACACAAACCCGACGGCTAAGCCGACAACTCCTTGCTCTCGAATAAAATCTAGAAATCCTCTCATGGTTCACGCTGAGCCGTTCGACTACGCTCACGGTAAACGAGCACAAGCGAGTCGAAGTGTCGGCACATTCGCAGCGCTCTGCTCAGTACCTCCCGCGCCTTCGCTTGGTCGGGCTGCCGGGAATCGAACCCGGATCGCACGAACCCGAATCGTGCATAATACCACTATACGACAGCCCGAACTTACTCTACGTAGTAACGCTTTTTGATTTTCCCTTGCTCACGCTCCTCTACCTCTTGCTGTTTCTTTTTGGCCTCCTGACGCATGGCGGCTAGCTCTTTGTCGGACAGTTTGCCCAGCTCGTCTGCCCGCTTCAGCAAATATTCCTTCGTGTTGCGCTCAGGCTCGTCCAACACGTCTTCAAGCAGAACGGCCAGAACTTGCCCTACCTTCGGTCCTGGCTCAATGTCCAATTCGGCCATAATGTCATCGCCCCGCACCTTGAGCATGCCGACCGAAATGGGATCGTTCTGCACCTTCTCCACCATATATTGGAAGTGACGCAAACGGTATGGCTCGGGCTTGGGAACGCCGGAGCCCATTCTATCGCAAATGCGCACTTTGACAAGGTCGTCCATATTCTCCTTACCCACGTTGGCCAAGAGCCGGCGCACCGAGCGCTCGGTTACCTCGCCAATATCATAATAGAACATGTGGTAGCGGATAAGCATCGCCACCTTTTCCACGGTTTCACGCGGAAAATGCAGGCGTTCCAACGCCTTCCTGGCAATACGCGCGCCCACGACATCGTGCCCGTAAAACGTCGCGCTGGGTCCTTCTCCCCGTTTGGTTTGGGGCTTACCCACATCGTGTAACAAGGCGGCAATGCGCACGACAAGCGCATAATCATTCTCAGCAGCCCACTGCAGCGAGCGCAGGTTATGCTCGTACACCGAGTAAATATGATGCTTGTTCTGGGTCACGTCCACCCCGGCGGTCACCTCGGGCAGAATGCGCTCTAAAAGCCCCGCCTCGCGCAGAAGCTCAACTCCCTCATGGGCGCGCTCGCTTTCCAAAATCTTTATGAGCTCATCGCGGATGCGCTCGTTGGCAATAGCATCAATGAGCCTGGCGTTCTTCTTGAGCGCCTCGTACGTGCGCTCTTCAAGAGCAAACCCCAGCACGGTGGCAAATCGCACGGCGCGCATGAGGCGCAAGGCGTCTTCGTTAAAACGCTCGTTGGCGGTACCGACAGCCCGGAGCACCTTCTTTTCAAGATCTGCCTGTCCTTCAAACGGGTCGCGAACACTGCCATCGGCGGCCAGCGCCATGGCGTTTACCGTGAAATCGCGGCGCGCGAGGTCCTCGTCGAGCGAAGTGGTGAAGGAAACCTTGTCGGGATGGCGTTTGTCCGAATAGCTCTCTTCCGTGCGGAAGGTCGTTATTTCCACAATGGCACGGTGCTCGTCCTCGCTCCCGGTCTTGACCCCCACGGTCCCAAACTCATTTGTGTAGAAGCTGTCGGGGAACAGTTCTTGAATCGCTTCCGGCTTGGCAGAAGTGGCAACGTCCCAGTCCTTGGGCTCTTTCCCCATAAGTAAATCGCGCACCGACCCGCCCACCACGAACGCGTCAAAACCGGCTCCTTGCAGTGCTTTAAGAATTTCGAGTACTTCAGTTGGGATGTCTAGTTTCACAACGAAATCTTTACGGTACGGCTCAATTATAGCCCAATTTGCGGCCATTTTCAACGAGTATAGCATTGAAAATGCCTTCGGGCCGTGGTATAGTTGGTCTGTCCAATGGAATCGTCGCCCTCGTAGTTCAATGGATAGAACACAAGCTTCCGGAGCTTGCAATACGGGTTCGACTCCTGTCGAGGGCACCATGCGCCCGTAGCTCTCTCCTACGCTCAAATGGCATTTGAGCTTCGGAAGGGCAAGCATCGTATTTTTCGAAATGCTCGCTCTTCCGTAGCTTTGATGATAATCAAAGCGAAGGAGAGCGCCCGTAGCTCAATGGATAGAGTACTTGGCTTCGGACCAAGGGGTTGGGGGTTCGAGTCCCTCCGGGCGCACAAATACAAACACGAGGGCGCCTTGCGTGTCCTCGTGTTTGTATGCGTGAATCGAAATGAATGTTCGAACCGCGGGCCGCAGCCTCCGAAGAGGAGGCGAAGGTTTCGAGGCCAGCAGGCCGAGAGGCGAATCTTCCCTGTTTGTCCAAGAACGAAGTGATTGGGAACAAACAGCAATCCTTTAGGGCCTCCGGGCGCACACCAAATTTTTCCAAGAGCAACCTGTCCGCCTACCGCCTGCCTGTGCGTGATCGCACGCAGACAGGGCAAGCAGGCCTCCGGGCTACGGGAAAGAATCTTTCAGCCATTCTGTGCTATCATACCAGCAATGAAGTACATCTCGCTCTTCATCGTTCCCGGCTTTCTGATGCTCCTTCTGGCTGTGGCCCTTTTTGGGTTTGGCATAGCCCCTTCCGCCCGGGCTGTACCCTGCGAGATTGACCCATTAGACCCTACGGCAGGCCCTATTGACTGCCCCGATGCCACCCACCGCTGCGTTGTACAAAATGGGGAAAACACCTGCAAGGCGCTATGTCCGCCCGGCAACACCACCAGTACCGTCTGTGGGGCAGGGGAGTTCTGCAACGCTCAAAACAAGTGCGAGGCGGCCGTACCGGGCCCGAACGATCGCAACTACTCTGAGGAAGGCCTCGTCCCGGACTGTGGAAATCGCGGAAACCCCTGCACGTTCGTTCACTTTTTCCAGCTCTTGCACAACATATTGGACTTTGCTATATTCACCCTCGCGCCAATTTTGGTCGTCCTCATGACGGCCGCTGGTGGATTCATGATGATCGTTTCGATGGGGAACCCTAGTCGCTTTAACCGCGGGAGGCAGTACCTTGTAAACGCCTTCATCGGCTACGGCATCGTTCTCATCGCCTGGCTCCTCGTCAATACATTTCTCACCGCCCTTGATGTTGCCGAATGGGTAGGGTTTGGGAGTTGGTGGCGCATTACGATCAGCGGTAGTTGATCAGGCCCCTATAGCTCAACGGTAGAGCAGTTGCCTCTTAAGCAATTGGTTGGAGGTTCGAGTCCTCCTGGGGGCACACTCTTGGCAATTTTAGTGCGGGGTAAATGCCGCAGTTGCCTCTTAAGTTCCCGATTTGTCCAAATCTTGATTTGGTTACAAATCGCAATCCCGCACCTTCGGCAAAGCCGAATGGCTGCGGGACAATTGGTTGGAGGTTCGAGTCCTCCTGGGGGCACAATGCTCAATACAGACCTCCTTTGCGGGGTCTGTATTGGTAGTATCTTTAGGAGGATTCGAACCTGCGGAGGGGGCCGGGGAACCGCGGTTCCCCGCGGTGGAAGCAGCGAAGCGTTGAAACCGCACCTGCCCGCCATTGCCTAGCGGCATCAGGCGCTGGCAGGCGGGAGATTTCAACGAGTCCGTCGCCCGACGGACGACAGGTTCTAGCGAAGCGGAGTCCTCCTGGGGGCACAATGCTCAATGCAGACCTCCTTTGCGGGGTCTGTATTGGTAGTATCTTCAAAAGAACTCTAAGGCCGCCTTACATTGAAGTTTTATTTGGCCCTGGACCCTATCACGCTACACATGTACGGGATTGCCAACTTCTCCGATGTGTGCTACGCTTGAGGTACTTCTTTCGGCGGCGCGTGGGTGCTTCGTCAGCATGCGCTCCGAACACCGTACGAGTATTATTTTTTCGCTCTACAATCATGTTGGAAACGCAAGACAAACAAAAGATTATTGAAAAGTACAAGCTCCACGAAAGCGACACCGGTTCTGCGGAAGTCCAGATAGCCGTCCTCACCGAGGAAATTAAACAGCTCGTAAGACACCTCAAATCCCACCCCAAGGACAATCACTCTCGTCGCGGACTTCTTAAGATGGTCTCCAAGCGCAAAACGCTACTCACCTTTCTCTCTCGAGAGAGCTCAAAGCGCTATAACTCTCTCATCAAGAAGGTCGGTCTTAAGTCCTAATCCTAGGCTTTTTTTCATGCCCGTTATCAAACATCCAGCACAACGCGTTGCCGTCCTTATTGATGTCCAAAATCTCTATCATTCGGCCAAACACCTGCACCAGCGCCGGGTAAATTTCAAAGAGATTCTCGACTACGCCGTGGGGGATCGCCAACTCGTACGAGCGTTTGCCTACGTGGTGCGCACGGAAAGTGAAGAAGAAAAGCAGTTTTTCGACATTCTTCACACCATGGGTATTGAAATTCGAGTAAAGGACCTTCAAATCTTTTACGGAGGTCTCAAAAAAGCGGATTGGGACGTAGGTATTGCTGTTGATGGCATCCGCCTTGCCAATCGGGTTGACGTCATCATCCTTATGAGCGGCGATGGGGACTTCATTCCATTGGTAGAATACCTGAAGAACCAGGGGACACAAACCGAGGTCATGGCATTTGGTTCCAGTGCTTCTTCCCGCTTGAAAGAGGCGGCGGACGACTTTCTGGATTTGTCCGACAACCCAAAACGCTTCCTTTTGCAGCGACGTGTTTCCCGCCCCAGAAAACAACCGGCATCGGGCGACGCCGCCAGTGCAACCAGTAAGTAAAATACGTTATTTAATCACTACGCGAGGATAGCACGGAAGGTAGGGTAGAAGGCAAAAGAGAGTAGCGGTTTGGCCGATGTTCTCTCTTGTCTTAGCACCCTCCCCGCCCTAAAGGTGGTGCGACCTCTCGTCATACGTTATGGAGAAAAAAGAATACTCGTTTGAGCTTGGGGGGCGAAAGCTCACGCTCGAATTCCTCCCCTGGGCCGAGCAAGCAAATGCCTCGGTCATTGCCCGTTACGGCGATACCGTCGTTTTGTCGGCTGTTACTATGGGGAACAAAGACGTTTCTCTGGGTTATTTCCCATTGACCGTCGAGTACAGCGAAAAATACTACGCCGCAGGCATTTTGGGTGGCGGCCGCTTCTATAAGCGCGAAGCCAAACCCAGCACCGACGCGACCCTGAGAGCCCGCATGGTAGACCGAACCCTGCGCCCGCTCTTTAACCAAAAGATGCGCCGCGAGGTGCAGGTGGTCAATAGCGTACTTTCCTACGATCCGCACAACACGCCGGACATTATTTCGTTCATTGCCGCCTCAACCGCGTTACATATTTCGGACATCCCATGGGGTGGACCCATCGGTGCCGTGCGCGTCGCCAAGATAGGGGACGAGCTGGTTCTCAACCCGTCCAACGCGCAGCAGGAAGAGGCTTCCTTGAACGTAACCCTTGCCGGCGCGCACGGCAATATCAACATGATAGAGGTGGACGCCAAAGAGCGCCCCGAGCAAGAGATTATGGAGGCCCTTACCTTTGGGGCCCGCTATGTGGAAGAGCTTTCCAAATTGCAAGAGACCATTCGCAAGGAGATTGGCAAGGAGAAGCAAAATGTTGCGGTAAACGATTTGACAGACGAGCTTAAAGCCAACGTACGCCAGCGTGCGTACGCGGAGATGAAAGAGGCCCTGCTCAGCGTTCGCCACGACCACGTGGAAATTGTATCGGCACTTAAGGACACCATAATGTCCGAATTGCAAGAGCAGCACTCCGACTCGGACATTTCCCCACTCTGGGGATACTTGGATGAACTGGGCGACGAGATTGTTCACGAAGGCGCTTTGAAGGAGAACAAGCGTGTGGACGGCCGCGCCATGGACGAGATTCGACCCCTTTCCGCGCAGGTCAGTCTGTTGCCTAGAGCCCACGGATCGGGCCTATTTATGCGGGGATTGACCCACGTACTCACCGCCACCACGCTCGGCGTTCCCGGAGACGAAGAGATTCACGACGATATGGAAGGGGAGTATCGAAAGCGCTTCATGCACCACTACAACTTCCCGCCCTTTTCCACGGGCGAGACAGGATTCTTCCGCGGTCCCGGACGGCGCGAATTAGGACATGGCGCGTTGGCCGAAAAGGCCTTACACCCGCTCCTTCCTGATGAGAACGACTTTCCCTACGTGACCCGCCTGGTTTCCGAGGTTCTTTCATCCAACGGCTCCTCCTCTATGGGTTCGGTATGCGCCTCATCGCTTGCCTTAATGGATGCCGGCGTCCCGATAAAGCGCCACATTGCTGGCATTGCCATGGGCCTGATGTCGACCTCTGACGGCGCTGACTACCGTATTTTAACGGATATTCAGGGGCCAGAAGACCACCATGGCGACATGGACCTCAAGGTAGCCGGTACCAGCCAAGGTGTTACTGCCATGCAAATGGACGTTAAAATAAATGGGGTTAGCTTGGAACTGCTCGAAAAGGCCTTTGCGCAGGCAAAAACGGCCCGCCAAGAAATTCTCCAGGTGCTTGAAGGCGCCATTGCCCAGCCACGAGAAGGCCTTTCTCCCTACGCACCCCTCATTAAGATGATTCAAATAAAGCCGGCGCGTATTGGACGCCTCATTGGCAGCGGCGGCAGTACCATCAAAGAGATTATGGCCGAGACCGAAACGGAGATTAACGTTGAGGATGACGGCCGCGTCTTTATCTCCGGCACCAACGCGGCTAACGTAGAGCGCGCCGCAGAATGGGCTTATAACCTTACCCGCGAGATTGAACTGGGGGAGCAATTTCACGCAAAAGTTACAAAAATCGCTGAATTTGGGGCATTCGTTGAGCTTGTCCCCGGCCAGGAAGCCCTAGTGCACGTTTCGGAGTTATCCGATACGTTCGTGAAGGATGTCCACGATATCGTCAATGTAGACGACTGGCTCGATGTCAAAGTCATTCGCATTGACGAGCAAGGAAAGATCGCCGCTTCTGCCAAACAGGCATCTTCCACCCTGCCCAAGGGCGAACCCTCCCAGGGACGTTCGTAGGAAAGTATTCATTCCCACACAATAGCGCCTCTTCACGGAGGCGCTATTGTGTTGTGTGGATAAAAACTTATGCTGCGAACATGCTACAATACGAGCACGCAAGTGTTAGGTTCTAGGTGTTTAGGTTGTACCGGTGATTGTAAGTGCCCTAAACCTAGCCCCCATAGCCCACCGATTTTGGTGGGCCCCCGCAAGATGCGGTGACTAATACCTTTTGTTCGCTTGCGAACAAAATTATGGCAAACGAAAACACTACTATTGCGGGCACGATTCGCACGATGGCCGATGACCTTGAGACAGCCCGCATGAACGGCGCCTCTTTTGGGCCGCAAGATAAAAAAGCGCCCGGCCTCCCACCCGCGCCCAACAAGCCGATGGCCGAGATGAAATCCGTCATGTCTAACGACAAGCTTTCAGCCTCCAACCCCGCCCAAACGCCGCAAAAACCGGTCCCTCCCGCCTCTGGCGAACCAAACTTACGCTTTTCAACGCCCGCGCCACAAAAACCGATGCCCCAAAGCGTTCCCCCCGCCCCAAGCTCCCAAAAACTACCCGCCAAAGCACCTCTCAGCGACCAAGAGCTCGATGAGCTTCTACCGCTTGAAGAACCGGCTCGTGCGCCCACGCAAAAAGCTCCCCTCGACACTCCTCAGCCACGCCACACCGAGAGCGTAGTACGAACGCTCCCTGATGTGCCGAGCAAACCCCCCGTCCGCGACGACAACGACGCTCCGACAGCATCAGCGAACGGCCGAGGGGCGCCGCCGCCCAACCTTCCCCTGACCGAGGACGAACCCGAAGCGCTCTCCGCAACCTCTATGCCCAACCTACCTTCCTCGTCCCAAAAACCAGCGGGAGAGAGCCCTGAAGAAATTCTTGGGATTACATTCGACGAACCACTCGAAGAGCCCGTCAAACCAACGGCAAAGCCCGACGAGCCGCTTCCTCATCCAGAACCTATGGAAGACCTCGGCATCCCGGGAGAAGAGCCCAAAAGCCAAGACCGACGCTCCACTATCTTGGTAGCGGCCATTGCGGTACTCTTTGCTGTGGTCTCCGGAGCCGCTGCCTACTATTTCTTGGTGGCCAGAGATAGCGGGCCGGAAGACTCGACCCCTCCTGGTAACCAGACCCTCCAACAACCGGCTCCTCTTGGTACGCCCGACCAAACCGATGAGATTGTTTTGGCCAATCTTACTCAAGAGGACCTTATTGATGCGCTCAGAACCAAATCCCTAAAATCCTACAGCCCGGGCGCCATAGTCTACACGCCCATTCGCATCAACCCCACGCTTACGGGAGGAAGCGCGCGCTATGTGGGAGCCCGCGAATTTCTCCAAACCATGAGTATCGCGATACCCGAGGCCTCATTAATGGCCCTGGAAGATCGCTTTATGCCGTATCTTTATGCCCCAACTCTCGAAGAACGGGGAGCCTGCGTCAACACTCTTAGCGTTCCTTCCTGCGACACGGCCCGCTTTGGCATGGCCTTCACGGCAAAACCAGGCCAGGATAACCAGCTGGCCGGATTTATTCCTCAATGGCAGGCAAGCGCTGAAGAACAGTTCAAAACCCTTATTCTAAGCGGTGCAGGTGAACTGGAAACCGCTACATTCCAGTCTGCCACCTATACGGGAAATGGCGTGCGAAGCATTCCGGTCTCCTACAAAAACTATCCCACAGCATTCGCGGCCCTTGATTTCTCCTCATTCGATAACTACCTCGTGGTCGCCACATCCAGAGAAGCTCTCTTTAGCTTCCTCGACAAAGTAGCCCTTTCCATCGCATTATAGAGGCATGGAACGTTCTCTTACGCCCCAGGAGCAGGCAATCGTCGAAACGCTCGCCTACTACGATACCTTCGGCAAGAGCCCTCTGACGCTCGTTGAGCTTCGGCGCTATCTTTTTACACACCACCGCGCATCCGCGACGCTTGCAGACCTTTCTGGAACGCTCGGTGTCCTTAGACAGCAGGGTATTGTGGCTCACAACAACGGTTTTTGGTGTCTCCAGGAGAGGGAGCGCCTTTTTGCTGTGCGCGAACAAGGGGCGAAGGAAGCCGCGCTCAAGTGGAAACGCTTTTCAAGAATCGCCGGCTTTTTAGCCTACATTCCGTTTCTCCAGGCCGTATACGTAACCGGTTCGGTAAGTATTGGCAACGCGCACCCCAAAAGCGACATTGACATCCTTATTGAGGCACGGCCCGGCCATTTGTGGACCGTGCGTATGCTTGTCACAGTGGTTTCACATCTTCTTGGACGCCGCCGCTATGGGAACACGGTGCAAAATCGCCTTTGTTTCAACCACTACGCCATCAGCAACGCGCCGCTTGGTCCCAACCGTGTTCATCGGGTCGTCTCAAGCCTCGCCATTCCCGTTTGGAACTCCTCGCACCCAACCGGCCATCGCTACGCCCTGCGCCCCAGGCGCTTGTTATTGGCTGCCCGCGGCGCGCTTGAAGCCCTGCTTGGCCTCACCCGGGGCCACCGCATCCTTGAACAGCTCTGCTATACTCTCCAGGTTCGCAAAATTACCTCCAACAGACATGAGCGCTACCCCGAGCAGCTCGGGCCGCTTACCCTAACCACGTCCAACCTTATTTTCTACTATCCGCGCGTACTTCTTACGGAGCAACGGTTTAAAGCACTCTCAACTCGCTATACGCATTAGGACATCATTCGGACATCATTCGGACTTTTCCACAGGTACCCCTGTTGACACGAATGTCCGAATGTTCGAAACTATACTTGAGTTCTTTCAGGTCGTTTCAGTCTATAGGTAGCTGACGTTCCCGCACGATTGTTCTGCCGAGGGAGCCACCCCGTATACTGATCTGATCTTATGTATCCACCGCCTTGCGGACGGGAGGATCCTACCAGTTCGCGACGATTACCTCGACCAGGCAACGCCACTTGGGTCTAGAGGCCCGTCGCGAACTGGTTACGCCGTTTTTTACTCGTTTCCGCACCATGCCCCGCCTGTGCCCTGGTGGGGCATTGTCTTTTCTAGCGAGCCCCATGTGCCCAAAGCGAGGTTGAACCGCCGTACCGAAAAAGAAGCTCTCGGGGTAGCCGCGCGCAGTGCTTGATGTGCCAGACTCACCAAACGATTGAACTGCTACTGTCGGGTTGAGGTTTCTTCCCACATGACGTACAATAGGCAGACAATGAAAGAACAAGACCTACACCTATGACACTACTTCAACAAGAGCTTGATAAACTGCGCGCCATGCTTGAAGAACGCAAAGGGCGCATCGAGACCGAACTTTCTAGCATTGCGAAACGGGACGACAAACCCAAGGGGGACTGGGACAGCACCTACCCCATTTTTGATACCGTGTTCAATCTTGAAGAGGCCTCTGACGAGGTGGAAGAATATGTAAACCGCCTCCCCGTGGAGCAATCCCTTGAAGTAAGCCTCAAGGCCATTACCGCCGCTCTGACTCGCATGAACGAAGGCACCTACGGTGCGTGTGGCAACTGCGCCAAGGACATCCCGCTCAAGCGCCTTGATGCTATGCCGGAAACGCAGCTGTGCATGGATTGCTCAAATAGCGCCGGACGCCGCAAGACTGCGTAGTCCTCTCTTTACCATATAGAATCAAGCTTGAAAAAAGCGAAGGAGCTCCTTCGCTTCGCTCAGGATGCTCATTCTTGTTTCCCTACGGGAGATCTCCCAAAGGGAGACAGCCCTGCCTACCGGTAGGCAGCCGCTCGGGCTGCACTCGTTATCACTCATTTGCCCTTCCGGGCAAGAATGGCAATGCCCTCCTTGGTATACTCTGCCGCTCGGCAGGGGATGACAACTCAAACCGTGTCCGTGGAGGCCGACGTGAGCGTCGGCCTCCACTCGTTTCGTATTGTCGGCCTTCCCGACAAAGCCGTGGACGAGGCCAAAGAACGCGTTTCGTCAGCGCTCAAAAACAGTGCGTGCAAGCCGCCCAGAACCTTTTCTAAGCGCGTCATCATCAACCTGGCCCCCGCCGACGTGCGCAAAGAAGGCGGCTGGTATGACTTGCCGATGGCCCTTGGTTTTTTAGCGGACTCCGACCAGTTGCGCGCCGACCTCTCCTCCACCTTATGCGCCGGAGAACTTGCCCTCAACGGCGAGCTACGCCCCATAACGGGCGCTCTTTTGCTGGCGCTACACGCGCGCGAAGCTGGCTTTTCCAGCGTAATCATTCCCTACGCCAATCGCTATGAGGCCGCGCTGGTGCGTGGTGTTGCGGTCTTTGCCCCGCGCACCATGCGTGAACTGCTCGACCATCTTGAGGGACGCCACAAACTTATACCCACTCGCCCCAAACCCGCCCAGGGCGCAACTGCCAAGCCCAAGGTTGATTTTGCCGATATCCAGGGCCAGGAACACGCAAAGTATGCTTTAGAAATAGCCGCCGCGGGCGGCCACAATGTACTCATGCAGGGCCCGCCGGGCTCGGGTAAGACCCTTTTAGCACGGGCTGCTGCGGGCATTTTGCCCCCACTCTCCTATACCGAGGCGCTTGAAGCCACCAAAATCGCCAGCGTATGCGGCGATCTCACCGCGCGCAGCCCACTCGTGAGCACGCGCCCTTTTCGCTCGCCCCATCACGCCTCATCAGAGGCTGCTCTTTTGGGCGGGGGCAACGGCCTCAAACCCGGGGAGGTCACGCGCGCCCATCGCGGCGTTCTGTTCTTGGACGAATTTCCCGAGTTTCATCGCGACGTTCTTGAGAGCCTGCGCCAACCGCTTGAAGAGGGAACCATTACCGTGGCCCGCGCGGCCGGGAGCGTCCAGTACCCGGCCCAGTCCATCCTCATTGCCGCGGCCAACCCTTGTCCCTGCGGCTATTTTGGCGATGAGACCCGAGAATGCTCCTGCTCGCCAACCAGTATCGTGAAGTACCAACGCAAGCTATCCGGGCCTATCGCCGACCGCATTGATTTGCACGTTACCGTGCCACGCCAGCCCTACGCCAAGATTTCGGGCACCACCCGCGGCGAATCCTCATCGCGAGTGCAGGCGCGCGTAACCGTCGCTCGCAAGCGCCAGGAAGAGCGTTTTGCCCGCTCGGGTATTGTCGCGAACAGCGAAATGTCGCTCCCGCAGATTAAGCGCTACTGTGCCATTGATGAAAAAACGTCCGCCTTGCTGGGGATGGCGGTTGAAAAATACCGCCTGTCGGCCCGCGCCTATCACTCTTCGCTGAAAGTAGCCCGTACTATCGCTGACCTAGCGGGGGATGAGGTCATTACCTGGAAGCATATCGCCTCAGCCCTCCAGTTTGCCCGCAGAGAACGAGAGCTGTCGTAACTTCGAGCTGTGAGCCACCGCCTTTGGCCACCGCCGCTGGCGGGGTCCCGAAGAAAGCGGTGACGGGGCCCCGCTGGAAGCGGTGGCTATTAGCTTTGAGCTTGCCGAACGGCCAAACGGCCACATGGTACCATGTGGCCGTTTGGCCATTTATTTTGGCTTACATACGTTCTTTTTAACGCCCATTTCGCATGAAGGGCCCGTTTGCGAAGGACTTGTCTGCCGTGCATTCCTTTCTTTTCTGCAACCAAAAGACGGCCCGAGGGCCGTCTTTTGGTTCTCAAAGCTCGAAGTTGTTTACCCCAGCGGGTTGCGCGCGCCGCGCACCTCCCAGTGCAGATGGCAGCCAGTTGAGCGCCCCGTCGTCCCCATATATCCAATCGCGTGCCCTTGGCTTACTTGCTGGCCGGAAGAGACAACGCCGCGCGTCATGTGGGCGTAAAGTGTGGTAACACCGTTGGGATGAACAATGGTTACAAAATTGCCATACCCACCGTTCCAGCGGCCGCCGTTAGAGGCCGCCTGTACGGTGCCGGAGGCCGCCGCGTAAACGGGCGTGCCGCAAGCGTTAGCAATGTCCACCGCATTGTTACTGTGAATACCTTGGCTGCGATAGCCTGCAGTGGGGCGGATAAAGTACCCCGAAATATTGGGTAGGGAGTTGCTTGCCGCTCGCCCCGAGGAGGCAACCGTGCGGGACTTGGGCGCGGGAGGAGGCTCAACGCCACCGGCAATAATCAAGTGCTGGCCGATGATTATGGTGTCAACTTCAATTTGGTTGTAGCGAATAATATCGTCTGCCGAGGCCTTATATCTCTTCGCAATAGTGCTGAGCGTATCGCCAGAGCGCACCTCGTGCAGCAAGCCGTCTACCGGTAATATGGTCAACTCATCGCCGGGTCGGATAAGGTCGGCTGATCCCAGGTCATTTGACCACAACAGCGTGTTGGTGCTGAGATTGTGGCGCGCTGCAATAGCGCTCAGGGTATCGCCTTCTTGTACAGTGTAGGTGGTAACTTCGTTGCGCTCCGAATCTTCCGTCGGGTAGGAACCGCCCGAAGGGAGCATCCCGGGGCTCAGCAGTGCCGTGTCCTGCGGGGCAATGACAGGAACGTCCTCTTCGACTCCGCCGCGTCCCGGTTCTCCCAAAACGCTACGGGCATCGGCAAAGAGCTGTGAATGCTCAACCGAGCTCGCGGTTTCGCTCGCCGCGACTGCATTTCGTTCAAATACCGGGGGATAGGCAGCGTTGGCAATGAGGATACCGGACAAAATAAAAACGGCAGCTCCTATGCTTATTGCATGCATATCAGGAGTTTTGCCGCGTTGTGTGCGGAATATACGAGAAATTCTCTTGCCGGTTCGCTGAATTATTTCACCTGCCTTCGCGCCGGAAGGACCGGGTAACGAGGCAGGGTCTTGTGGGGTCTCGTGAATAAGTCTTGTCTTGTGTGCCCGCTGAATCTAAGATCTGCGCTGCGACAATCCACGTTACGTTGCACTGTTTCCTGCAGATGCGCTATACTGCGCTCGCAGGAATTCAGCTCTACAATACAAGGGGCAGTTTATCACCGCGCGCCCCCTGTGTCAACCCCGCGCCTTTTGTGAACTGACGTTGCCATCGGCCATGTACGATAGTTTCCTGAGGGCGGAAGTATTTTTGACCCCTAAGGTATCACAAAAGAAGCAGGGCGAGATGGGTTCACAAAGAGGCGCGGGGTCACCAGGGTTAGAAGTAGAGGCACGCTGCGTGCCCTCGCGACTTCTAACGGGAAGCTTACGCAACAAGGCAGTATACGCGTTATTTTGAAAGGTCCTGTGTATGAATTGTTGATTACCTATTGATAAGTCCTACATTAATCTGTGGATATTCTCGCTTCGCTCAACCAACAGCAGCGCGATGCCGCTCAAACCATTGACGGCCCGCTTTTGATTTTAGCCGGCCCGGGCTCGGGCAAAACCCGCACCCTCACCCACCGCATTGCCTACCTTATTTCGCGGGGCATTTCGCCCCGCTCTATCCTTGCCGTAACGTTCACCAACAAAGCGGCGGGGGAGATGAAGGAGCGCGTGGCCCAGCTTCTCGCCCAAACCGACGCTTCACCGACAGGTCCGCCCAGCCAGATGCCCACCATGGGCACGTTCCACTCGGTATGCGTGCGCCTATTACGCGAGCACGCCGCGCTCATAGGCTATTCGCCCCAATTTACGATATTTGACGCCAGCGACCAGCAAACGGTGCTCAAACAAGCCATGAAAGAGCTGGGAATTGACCCCAAGCAGATTACGCCCAACAAAATTGCCGCCATTATCTCTGGCGCCAAGGATGAGCTGCTCCTCCCCGAGATGTTCGTTGCTCAGGCTGGTACCTATCTGGAACGCGAGGCCGCCCGCGTCTATGAACGCTACCAAACGGCGCTCGCCGAGGCCAACGCCTTTGACTTTGACGATCTCATTATGCAAACCGTGCTGCTGCTCAAGACCAACGAGGCGGTCCGTACGAAGCTACAGCGAAGATTTCGCTATATTCTCGTTGATGAGTACCAGGACACCAACACCGCCCAGTACACGCTGGTGATGCTGCTGGCCCAAGGATCGGGCAACATTTGCGTGGTGGGGGACGATGCCCAGGCCATTTACTCGTGGCGTAATGCCAATTTTGAGAATATTCTCAACTTTGAACGCGACTGGCCCGCCGCCAAGGTCATCAAGCTGGAACAAAACTACCGCTCAAGCAAGCGCATCGTTGAGGCCGCCTCGGCGCTTATTGCCAACAACGACGAGGGTTACCCCAAAAACCTCTGGACCCACAACACCGAAGGCGAACCAATCGCCATTCAGGAAGTACTCAACGAGCGCGAGGAAGGGGAATTCATTCTGGCTACCATGCACCACCTCGTTGAAGAGCGCAAACTGCACTTGCGCGATATGGTGGTGCTGTATCGTACCAACGCCCAATCGCGCGCTCTGGAAGAGACCTTCTTACGGGCGGGCGTTCCCTATAAAATTGTCGGTGGCACAAAGTTCTATGAGCGTGCGGAGGTAAAAGATGCTATTGCGTGGCTGCGCCTTTTGCACAACCCCCACGACTTTCCGGCGTTTGATCGCCTCGCCAAACTCCGCGCCGGCACGCTGCGCGAACGCCTTATAGCCAAACCGGCCCGCAAAAAGGAAGATGTGGTACGCGCCATGGTCAATGAGATATCCGACCGCTATGCGCAAGGGGCCGGCACGCTCTTAGAACTGCTTACCTTCATCATCAACAAGACCAGCACCGAAAAACTCTTGCGCGACGGCACCGATAAGGGTGAGGAGCGCTGGCAAAACGTTCTTGAGTTGCAGTCGGTAACGCAAGAATATGACACGCTCGCGCTGAATGAGGCTCTCGCGAAATTCCTGGAAGACGTCACCCTCATGCAGGAGACCGACAACATCCGCTACGAGAACGACCTCGTACACTTGATGACCCTGCACATGGCAAAAGGCCTTGAGTTTCCGGTGGTGTTTATGGCCGGCTGCGAAGAGGGTATTTTGCCTCACGCCAGCAGTATGAGCTCGGCGCGCGAGCTGGAGGAAGAACGCCGCCTCTGCTATGTAGGCATTACCCGGGCCAAAGAGAAGTTGTATATGTTGTTTGCGCGCCACCGGATGCTATGGGGCTCCACACAGTCAAACCCGCCCTCCAACTTTCTTTTCGAGTTACCCCAAGAGCACCTATCATTTGAACCGCTCCAACAGATACGCGAATCGGACACCGCCTGGGATGAAGACGTCCTTGAATGGTAACTGCCGCCTATGTCACTGAAAGTATCCATTCAAAGCGACCTTGCAACCTTAGGGGCTCGTCCCAACAAGGTGCTCGGGCAACATTTTCTTATTGATGAAGGCGCGCTTACCGCGCTGCTTAAAGCCGCCGACATTCAGCAAGGCGACACGGTGCTTGAGGTCGGACCCGGCACGGGCGTGATTACCGCCGCACTGGCCGAAGCGGGTGCGGACGTTATCGCGGTGGAAAAAGATCCGGCTCTTGCAGAATTCCTAGGCAAAAAATTCGCCGCCAGCCAGAACGTTGAAATAGTCCAAGACGATATTCTCAAATTTAATCCCTCCCGTTACGCGTTACCCGTTACCGGTTACGCGCTCCTAGGCGCCCCGCCGTACTACCTGACCGCACGGCTTTTTCGCACCTTTTTGGAGACAACCGAAGCAAAACCAAGCGCCATTGCCGTTATTATTCAAAAAGAGGTCGCTCAAAAGATTATAGCCGAGCCGCCGCACGCTACGATGCTCTCTGTTTCCGTGCAGCTCTATGGCACGCCGGCTATTGAGCGCACTATTCCCGCCTCGTCGTTTTGGCCGGCACCCGAGGTGGACTCATCCCTCCTCGTCGTGCGTGATATCGCGACGCCCGCGCTGGACGAAAAGCGCTTTTTTGCGCTTGCCCGCGCCGGGTTCTCCGCTCGCCGCAAACAACTTTTGGGTAACATTGCCAACGCGCACTTTGGTGACAAGCAAGAACTCACCGATGCTTTTGCGGCGGCCCACATTGACCCTTCCCGACGGGCCGAGACTCTCTCGGTAGAGGAGTGGCGTGCTCTCCTGGCGGCCTTGCCTAAACGCGACCACTCTTAACAGCCGCCCTTTGGGCTACCTTGCGAGCCCCCTCCCTACCACATTTCCCACACGTGTGGAAAATGTGGCAAGTATACACGTCCTTTCTTGTTTGCTTTTACTGTGGAACAATTGACGGCTTCGCATTCCTGTTAGGTGCTATAATACAGCTAATGCGAGAACTTCCGCATAAGCTGCTTTTGCTGGCCCAGCCGAAACCATTTTTTAAACCGCTCGCGCTGGGCGTTTTTGGTACTTTGGTGATCGTGGTCGCCTTTCTGCCCGTGCCGGCCGACGCGTGGTTTCACGATGACTTTGCGAGGGCAGCGGGGGCGGGCTTGCTCTCAATATTCCTCGGTGGCGCGCTTTGGATCATCAACTGGATATCCATCGCCGTGGTCTTCCTGGCCGCAACCGTCATGCAAATAACCATGTCCTTTGTCTTGAGCGCCAGCTACACGCCCATAACGGCCGCGGAGACATCGGGCGTTGCTGTTGGGTGGGAGATTATCCGCGACATTACCAATGGCCTCTTCATTATCATCCTTATCGCCATCGCCATTGGCACCATGCTGAACTTAAAGGTGCGCGGAGCCGCTCTCAACGCCAGACTCCTCGTGTGGTTCGTGGTCATCGCGCTCCTTATTAATTTCTCGCCATTCCTTACAGCGCTGGTCATTGACATTTCCAACATTCTCACCAAAATATTCTTCGATGAAGCAGCCGGCGGGACGGCGCTCTTTAGCAATGAGAGCGTCAACCCGTTCATGAGCAGCTCGGACTTCGCGCTTGAACAAAACCTCAAAGAGGTCGCGGGGCAGTCCGTGCGCCTGTTAGTATCCATCATATTCAACTTGGTAACCGCGCTTATCTTACTGCTTATCAGTGCGCTTATGGTCGTGCGCGTTCTCGCCTTGCAGTTGTTGGTCATTTTTTCGCCCCTTGCCTTTGCCGCCTACATCTTGCCCGCCACGCGGGAGTACTTTTTCAAGTGGTCACACCAGTTCTTCCAGTGGGCCCTTCTGCCCATTCCCGTCGGGCTCTTTTTATTCCTTGGCATTGTGTTTGCCGGCAACTCGGGCCTTTGCACCAGTCCCCTCCCTCCCGCTCCTACTGGCGTGGGCACCGGCAGCCAGGGTGAGCACAACGATATAACCAATGACATCGTGGGTAACAACCAATTTTGCCAGGTGACCCTTATGGGCATGGGCTTGGGCACCATGGTCGCCGGCATGTTCGTGGCCTTTTCCATAAGCGCTATGGGTTCCGGTCTTATCGTAAAGCAAGGCCAAAGAATACAGCAAGGAACGACCAAGTGGGCCAACCGACGATTTGTGCGCGAGCCCGCCAGCGCTGTGAAGCGCAAGGCGGGACGAGCGACCAGCGGCGTTGCCGAGCGAGCGGGCAATCGCCTCGTCGATAACCCGGTTATGCGAAATCGCTGGAACACCAGAAGGCTCCTTAACGCTGCTACCCTAGGCGCTGGAAGCTCTATCATGCAAGGTGCTGGGCGCGGCATGCAAGGATACGCGAACCAGCAGCGAGCTTCCTGGCGCCAGTTTCAGCCAGGGTATGAAAAGCTCACCGACGACCAGCTTGTTCGCAATGTACGCGCCGAGCGCAACGGTGACCGACTTACCGCGGCCATGGATGTGCTCTCGCAACGCAACCCACGCAAAGCCGACGAGGCGCGCCGGGAGGGCACAATCAACAAAGATGTTGTGGAGCGCTACCTTAACGCTTCAAAGGGCCGTCCCGGTTCAGGCGACAACTGGCTCGCCGCAAACCCTCATGACCGTGCTGTCCTGGGCGAGGACGAAAACCGGATCATTGAGCGGGTTGCCGAAATGGACTCTGCGGCCCTTGATAAACTTTCCACCACCGCGCGAGGAGACATCAACGTTGCCAAGGGTATTTTGGGCAACGATAATCTCTCTGAAAGCAAACTGCGCCGCATGACGCAGCGTAAAGAAGACTTGCTCGCGTTGGACACCAGCATGCAACAAGCCATCGACAATCTCTACAAAACCAACGACAAACCTTCCCGCTTGCAAGCACTCAAGAATACTAAGATCGAACGCCTCGAGAAGATGGCCGCTGCCATTGAGAATGACCCGCACCTCAACGCGCGCATGCCGAATGGAAGCTTCCTTGGTAATGGTAGCGCTGGCACCGGAGGCGGGCCGGGCACAGGCAGCGCCGCAAGGGCAGCCGCTGGCGCGGCGGCCGCGGGAGCTGCCGCTGCGGGAGCCGCCGCTGGGGCAGGAGGTCGTCCCGGCCCCGGTACGCCACCGCCGAGCGGTGGGACGCCTCCTGGAGGTGGGGGTGGAACGCCGCCACCGAGCGGTGGGGGCAGCACCCCTCCTCCCGGGCCCGCTCGACCTCCGCGCGGACCTGCAGCGCCGCCTGGCGGCCCGACACCGCCACCAGCCCGCGGCCCCGCTACGCCGCCTCCCTCTCCTGCAGCTCAACGACTCCAGGGTTCCAGAAATCGTAGTCAAAATGCTCCGGAAGCACCCGCCTCTGGTAGCCCCACACCGCCTCCAGCTCCCAGTGGCGGGAGTAGAGCTGCTGCCGCAACCGACGC
>JBBDZE010000007.1:0-8563 GCA_040900345.1 Candidatus Spechtbacterales bacterium | reverse complement strand
GTGGACTCAACCGGCAATGTCGGCGAGTACACCTCCATTGCCATAGGCACGGACACTTTCCCCGTTATCAGCTACCAGGACGGCACCAACCTCGACCTCAAGGTTGTCCACTGCGGCAACGTCACCTGCTCTTCCGGCAATACCTTAACCACCGTGGACTCAACCGGTGATGTCGGCCGTTCCACCTCCATTGTCATAGGCACAGACAACCTTCCCGTCATTAGCTACCGGGACGTCACCAACTTCGACCTCAAGGTTGTCCACTGCGGCAACGTCACCTGCTCCGCCGGCACCCGCACCATCGTCCTCGGAAGCGACTCCTCCGCCACCACCTCCCTCGTCTCCTCAACCTCCCGCATCACCTTCTCCGACACCAACGCCAACGGCACCTGGGACTCCGGAGAAGACCTGTACTTTGACACCGACGACTCCAACCTCTACAACGCAGACCTCCTCGACGCCCTCACGTCAAAGAACACAGGAACTGCTGTAAACTCAACCGACATTGCTACCGTAAAGCTCTATCAAGACAATGGAGACGGCATATTCAGTTCATCAACCGACACCCTCTTAGATGCTGACTGCTCTTTCAACGCAGGAACCTCAAACTACGAGTGTGACACCAATACTCAAATCACATCAGCAACAAGAGTCTTCCTCACCGTCAACCTCGACACAGCAGCCACCGTAGGCAATACCCTCATATTCCAAGTTCCCGCCAAAACTGACTCAAACTCAAACGGCTCATTCAACACAGGAGACAAGGGCATATTCTTCGCCTCAGACCACGACGGCCCAACATCAAATCTCACCAACGCCAATACCCAGACCGTTACCAGTGCCGGCATCCCAGCCTCATCAGACACCACCTCCCCCGGTCCCGTCACCAACCTCACGGGAACCCCAACCTCAACCACCTCCATCACCCTTACCTGGCAAAACCCTTCAGACTCCGACCTCTCATCCCTTCTCATATACCGCTCACAAACCCAGGACTTCACCCCAAACGATCAAAACCGCATCGCCACGTTATCAGGCTCTCCTTCTCAAACCCAATCATATACCGATTCAAACCTCATCCCCTCCACCACCTACCACTATCTCATCAGAACCAGAGATACCAACGGCAACATCTACACCAGCCTCTTCTATCCCAGAACCTCAGCAGCTACCCTGACACAAGAGCAAGAGCCTGAGGAGCCGGAGGAACCAGCCGAGCCTGAAACCCCAGAAGAACCAACCGAGCCAGCACCCCCGGCACCAATCCAACCTCCAACCACCACCACACCCACCGACACCTCAGGCACCTCCATACCGCAAGGAGGCCTCCTGCGCATAGCAGGAAACATCAGAGTCTATATACTCAATACCCACGGCTACCTACGCCATCTTCTCAATCCCGACATATTCCCCATGTATGGCCACTTGGACTGGGAGAACATCCAGACCGTCTCCCAACAAACCCTGGACTCCCTCTCCCAATCCTCCCTGTACAAGGAAGCCAACGACCCCAGGGTCTATCATATTGAGCTTGTCAACACCATTCCCACCAAACGCCACCTCAACATGACCCCCCAAAGATTCGAAGAGCTTGGCTATGACTGGAACCAGATATTCATCATCAATGAGCAGGAGCTGGAGTACTACACTGAAGGCCTGCCTATATCGTAGGCTTAAGCACAGAGGCAAAAAGAACGGGTCATCATGATGACCCGTTCTTTGCTAATCGGGTCAAAGTGTTTGACCCGATTCTGAAAAACGGGTCATTTACATGACCCGTTTTCTCGCGTAAAATAGAGCCGCTTCTTTCACGAATGGAGCTTTTACCGTACAGTAGATAGGTATGGCCAACGCCACACGAAACTTCGTCATTTTTGCCCATATCGACCATCCCGCACCTGTTTGCTTCGCAAAAGGGGCGGGACAAGTGGCAAGCCAAGATGTCTAACACCAGAAACTTCGTCATTTTTGCCCATATTGATCACGGGAAATCCACATTGGCGGACCGGTTCTTGGAATTGACCCATAGCGTGGAAGCGAGAAAAATGCAGGAACAGTACCTGGATTCCATGGAGTTGGAGCGCGAGCGCGGCATTACCATTAAAATGCAGCCGGTCACCATGAAATATGACATGGGGGGCGCGAACTATACGCTCAACCTTATCGATACTCCCGGCCACGTGGACTTTTCGTATGAGGTATCGCGCGCCTTGGCCGCGGTGGAAGGCGGCATTTTACTGGTGGACGCGACTTCCGGCGTGCAGGCCCAGACGGTCGCGCACCTGACCATTGCCGTGGAGCAAGGCCTCACCATTATTCCGGCCATTAATAAGGTAGATTTGCCCCAAGCCCGCCCCGACGAGGTAGAGGCCGAAATCATCGACCTTTTGATATCGCTCGGCTCCGAACCCGATGTGATTCACCGCATTTCGGCCAAGACCGGCGAGGGGGTTGAAGCGCTTTTGCAGGAAGTCATTCGCCGTGTGCCGGCCCCTTCCGGTGACCCGACAGCCCATTTGCGCGCGCTCATTTTTGACTCAACCTATGACGATTATCGCGGCGTTATTTCCTACATTCGAGTGATGGATGGCACGCTGACCGTGCGAGACCGCATTATGTTCATGGTTTCGGGGACGGCATCCGAAGCCAAGGACGTGGGCGTCTTCTCACCCCAGTTCGTCTCCACGGGAGAACTCCCCGCCGGTAGCATTGGTTATGTCGTAGGGGGTGTCAAAGATATTGAAGTAGCGCGCATTGGCGACACCATCACCCACAACGAAGAGCCTCTACGCGCGAGTGAGGCTATCGCCGGCTATCGCCAGCCGCAATCGGTGGTATTTTCAACGATATTTCCCGAGTCCGAGCACGACTATAATGATTTTGCGGACGCGCTCGCCAAACTCAAGCTCAGCGACGCTTCGCTCCACTTTGAACCGGAATCATCCGACGCGCTTGGCCGCGGCATGAAAATAGGCTTTCTTGGCATGCTGCACATGGAGATTATTCTGGAACGGTTGCGCCGTGAATACAACCTGGAGCTGGTTGTCACTGCGCCATCGGTGGCCTACCACGTAACGCTCACTTCGGGCGAGACCAGGACAATAACCGGCCCCGCGCAATTTCCCGATCCGGGCCAAATTCAGCTTACGGAAGAGCCCTGGGCCCATGTGGCAATTCTTGTACCGCCCGGCTATATGAATAACGCCATGAGCTTATTGAAAAACCTGCGCGGCGCCTACAAAGATACCGAGTATTTGGGAAGCGACCGCGTGAGCATTCATTACGAGGTGCCGCTCGCCGATATTATTTCCGACTTTTATGACAACCTAAAAAGTGTTACGTCGGGTTTTGGCTCAATGCTCTACGAGGTGGTTGGCTATCGGCCTGAGGACATTGTAAAACTGGATATCCTGCTAGCGGGGGACAAGGTGGAGGCGCTTAGCCGTTTGGTACCACGGGCCAACGCCGAGCGCGAAGGGCGCCGGCTGGCGGAAAAGATTCGCGACACCATTCCGGCTGAGCAGTTCGCCGTGGCCATTCAGGCCATGGTGGGGGGAAGCATTGTCGCGCGTGAGACGCGCTCGGCCATGCGCAAGCACGTAACGGGTAACCTCTACGGCGGGGACGTGACCCGCAAGATGAAATTGCTGGAAAAGCAAAAGAAAGGAAAAAAGCGCCTCAAGTCTATGGGGCGCGTCAATCTCGAGCCAGATGTGCTCATGAAGCTCTTCCGCTAGGAGGTAGAGTTCTGTACCTTATTTCCACGGCCGTGGAAATAAGGTACAACAGTGCTAGAGAAACAGCGGCGTCACTAAAGCCGCCACCATGCTGACTGCAACAAAGGCAACGAACGATATTTTTAGCGCGAGAGCAAGTTTTGGATTTTTCTGAAGGTTCATACGTGTTTCTACTATAGCCCGGGAGGCGTTTAATCATTTCTAATATAGCGCTTAAGACGCTATAATGCAAAGGATATGAAGCGTCTTCTTGCTTCTCCATTTACCGCGTTGCTTTTGTTGGTGCTTGGGACACTACTGCTCTTTGGCGTGGTGCGCCAAGTGATGCGCGCCGGCGAGGTGGGCAAAGAGATATCCGTGCTTGAGGAACGCCTCGCCGCCGTTCAGGAACAAAACGAAGAGACGCAAGCCGATCTAGAAAGCCTGGGCGACGATACGCGCATTGAGAAAGAAGCTCGCGAGCGCCTCAACTTGAAAAAAGAAGGCGAGCATGTTGTAATTATTCTTCCGGCTGAAGAGGCTGAACAATCCGCCGCCGCGGAAAATGAAGAGACGGCCGCTCCGGTGGCTGCCGAAGAGGAATCCTCCAACAAGGGGCTTCTCCAAACAGTTTTCGGGTGGTTGGGTGGAGTACTTTGAATAAGTAGCATTGCGACTTAGCGGGCAGGCCCGCCGAAGTTCGCGAAGCGAACGTAGGCGGGATTAGTACAATGGTAGTACGCTTGCTTCCCAAGCAAGAGACGCGAGTTCGATTCTCGTATCCCGCTCAGTCGAGCGATGGCGGGCAGGCAAGGTTAAGACGAGGGTCGTAGCCTCCGAAGAGGAGGCGAAGGTTTCGAGGTGCAGCAGCACGGACCCAGTAGGTCATTCTGCTGAATGAGAGGCGATTCTCGTATCCCGCTCAGTCGAGCGATGGCGGGCAGACAGGCCTTCACCCGTTCATTTTCGTGATACGATAAATACATGGAGAATAAGACTTTCATTATAATAGTCATTGTGGCACTCGTTGGCGTCGGCGGTTGGTATCTCCTGCACCAGTCCTTCAAAGAGCCAACCCGAGTGGCTGGCAACACGGATTGGGAGGTCTATCATTGGAATGTCTACCGAAGTGAAACCTACGGGTTCGAGTTTGAGTTTCCCTCAGCGTATACGTTCGCAGAACAAGATGCCGAAAGAGACTTTTATATCAAGCTGGCAACGCTGACCCGCGGAGAGAACGTCGTGAGCATGCAGGTCATTGATAACATCGATGTCTATGCAAAGGCTTCGCCGCGGCAAGTGCTTGAGCGAGAGCTTCATCATAGCCCCTGCGAATATACCATTGAGAGTTCGACCATAAACGGCTATGCCGCAGCCGAAGCAGCATTCAGCAACGTAGAGGAGATTCTCTTAGGCGTCTGCTTCGGAGAAGAGAGCGTAGAGGAGATTCTCTTGGTACGCGATCCGGCTCAAAACCGGTTCATCCAATTCAGTTTTAAGGGAGAGCATATCGATAAAGACAGGATCCACTCTACCTTCCGCTTCACTGAGTAAGTTTAAGTTTTCATAACACAACAGGCCCTTGGCGGGCCTGTTGTGTTATGGGACGCGGTAGATATACACACTGCCTCGTTGCTCTTCGATTCCGAGTGGATAGAGCGCGCGCAGGCGTTCCTTCAGTTCTTCGTCGTCGGTGCGCAGGGGAACGAATACGCTGGGGCTTGGGGGCTGCAGCGGCAGTTGGTCCATCGTGAGGTAGGTCGTGTTTTTCACGGGCAGGTTCTCGGTGCGCTGGATAAATAACACCGTTTGGGATGAGATGGGAATGGTCCCGTCCTTGTTGTTCTCCGCCAAAATTTCGGCTGGCGCGGGGACGCCCCAGTCGGCATCCATAATAAAGTAGCGATGGGTATCGTCGGGCAAAGAATTGAAGTACTCGCCAATGGCAACATCGTGTGCGTTGAAGGAGCGAATTACATCGGGATGGTCGCGCCACTCATGAAAGTAGTGCGTGAACTGGAAGGAGGCTAGCAGCAAGATGGCCACGAGTGCCACGCCAATGCCAAACGGCCAGGTGGCGGCGCGGTGGTGGCGATGGGGGAAGGCGATGCGAATAATGAAGAGGAGGCCAAAGGCCGCAATGATATAAACGACCGGAATGACGCCAACTACGCGCAGAGCGTGGGGGAGGCCTTCGTTCGTTAAAAAGCCGGGCGACAGTAGCGCCAAGAACCAGCCGATGAAGGTAAGCGTAGCCACGGGCAGGTACCAGTTGCGATAGCGAACGCCTTCGTAGGTTATCCAGACCATATACGCAAGCCCCAGCACGAAGAGCGCTGCCACCGGCAGGAGCATTTGCGGCTCGCAGGGGAAGTTGTGGCGCGGATTGCAGTCCCCCATGTAAAAGAACATCTGCAGGTGCGCGCCCAAGCTCAATAGGGTTTGGCCGATGGGGTTGTCGGAGGCCAGCGTGGAAATGCCGCTTGAACGCGACGAAAGATACTGTGGGAAGCGGTAGAATGTCCATATCAGCGGGGCAAGCGTAGCCAGCAAGACGAGTGCCCATACTTTCCATTTCCACCAGCCATCGGTAATCAACGTTTTCTTTAACCATGCCCCGAGTGTTTCTGGGCGGCTGCGCCCGTCCGACCTGTCCACCGAAGCCTTGGCGAAGGAGGAAGTTCGCCAGGGGGCGAACGAAGGAGGGTGATACCAAAGGTAGATAAGGAAGGTCGCGCCAATTAAAAAGAGCGGAATGACCAGCGAGACGCGAAAGGCAATATAGGTGTAGTAGCCCAAGCCCCATAGCACCGCCGAGGCCACAATGGAGAACAGGTTCTTTGTGCGCAGGCCGTGCATGGTGTAGTACGTGGCCCAGGTAAGCAGAAGCGGCGTGAAAATGGCGCGAAAACCAATGCGCGAAAAGTTGATGTGCCAAAAGCTCGTAGCCACGAGACCCGCGGCAAAAAGCGCGGCCAACTCCTGGGCAAGATATGAAAAGCGTACGTTCGTATGCGGGCGGCGGCTTTGCGAGGCAAACTTGAAGAATTCGCGGGTCAGGAAATATATGCCGGGGATTGTCAGAATACCGGCCAGCGCATAGACCAGTTTAAATGAGAAGATGCTAATGCCCAAATATTGGAATACCAGCGCGTTGAGCCAAATATGCAGGCCCTCGCGCCCGTTGTTTTCGGGGTAGAAGACGCGGTATTCGCCCGAAACCATCGTATCAATGGCGTCGTTGGCGTTCATCGCCTCATCCGGATAGATGCCGGGCGGCACGTCGGACAGTGCATACAAGCGCAAAAACGCGGCGAGCGCGATAATCAAAAGCAGGACAATAATCGGCCAGCGAAATTTCGTGTCGGTCATGATCGCTGTCATTGTACCATGGCCTTTAGGTATTTTATTCCCCCATTTTTCATGGTATGCTATTGTCGTCACGCCACCTTAGCTCAGTTGGTAGAGCAATGCTTTCGTAAAGCAGAGGTCCGGAGTTCGACTCTCCGAGGTGGCTCAAAAATTCAAACGGGGCGGTCCAGATGGACCGCCCCGTGCTTGTTTGCTGGCGAGACATCACGCCACGGAAGCGATCAGTCCCTTGTTGATGTTCTTGGCGTACGAAGGGCCTACATAGGCGAAGCCCGTGAGCCCCTGGATAAGACGCGCACGAGGGGCCTGGTACTCGTCGGTCATCATGCGCCTGGCGCGCTGCGTGCTCGAGATACCGCCTACACCAATGACGGGCAGGTCGGTAAGCGAACAAATGTGCGAAACCACGCGCAGAGCACGCTCGAAGAGCGGTTCCCCACTTATACCACCGGGGCGTTCGGCCGCGATCGCTGGCACGCCATCTCGGCTGAGCGTTGTATTCGTGGCACAGAAGCCATCAACGCCGGCGGCCTCGCAGGCTCGCACCATCCGCTCCAGATCCTTTTCCTCCTCATCAGGCGAGAACTTCACCACGAGGGGGATGGAGCGGCCCAGGATGCGGATCAGGCGATCGAGGGCTTCCCGTAGAACACGGATGATCTTGCCCAGCGTTACCGGATTCTGGAGTTCTCGCAAGCCCGGCGTGTTGGGAGAGCTGACATTTACGACGATGTAGTCAGCCAGCTCAGCCAGTGTTTCCAGGCAGGCAAGGTAATCCGCGATGACACGTTCCAGGTTCCCGCTGTCAACCGTCTCCTTGTTTGGCCCGATGTTCATGCCGACCGGAATCTCGATCCTTCCTGCCGCTCGCAAGGGCGCGACGGTTCGGTAGACCTTGTCCTTTCCCTCGCTCGGGAACCCCATGGCATTCCCGAGGGCATTCACTTTTGGATAGCGCCAGATGCGTTGGCCTTCCCGTCCCGGCTGAAGGAGCGGAACGACGGTCCCGATCTCAAGGTAGCCGAACCCCAACGCTTGGAGGCCGAGGATTGCTCGACCGTCCTTGTCGAACCCGGCCGCGAGGCCGAGAGGGTTGGGGAAGTTGATATCCCAGACAGTGCGGCGGAGTGACGTGTCGTTCACCCCAAAACGCTGCTCCATTAGCTGCAGAAGCGGATCAATCCGGGATGCTGTCTGGAGGGCACGAATGGACAGTTTGTGAGGAACCTCTGGGTCCTCGGACATCTTGAAAAGAGCTGGCCCGATGATTGTTTCGTAGAGCATGTTGCTCTCTTTCTGCTAATCGCGTGGCTTCAGGCTGCTTCTAATCTATAGGTATCGAGGTTAAGCGTCAATATGCTTCTTATTGAGTTCCCCTGTAAAATGCGGCATAATACAGCCCATGCAAGAAGCACTCACGCAACTAAAAAGCTTGCAGGAAAAGGTCCTCGTCGTGGAGGACCGTCTTTGACGTA
>JBBDZE010000006.1:0-8771 GCA_040900345.1 Candidatus Spechtbacterales bacterium | reverse complement strand
TCAACATGACCCCTCAGAGATTCGAAGAGCTTGGCTATGGCTGGAACCAGATATTCACCATTAATGAAAAGGAGCTCAACTACTACACTGAGGGGGAGGTGATTGAGTGACGCGTGAATGCGAACAATACCCCACCAAAAGAACGGGTCATTGGTTCGACAGGCTCACCACAAGTACTCCGACAATGCCCATTGCCTACTTTCGTTCAACGTCATCGGCCTTGCCCTGAGTGTACCGAAGGGTCATCATGATGACCCGTTCTTTTGTAATCGGGTCAAAGTGTTTGACCCGTTCTTTGGTGTACCCGGCGGTAGTGGACACCGCGCCCGCGCCCAATTTTTTGAAGAATACCCAGCTCCACCAGCTTATTGAGGTCGCGTGCCGCGGTGGAATCGCTTACGCGCAGTTCGTGCTCCCACCAATCGTTCGTAATGCGCTCGGGTCGCTCGGCGCGTAAACGCGCCAGTCCTTTATCGATGCGGGAGGGGAGCGCTTTTGCGTGTTGTTGAGCGCGGATGGCGCGGCCGCGCATGGAAAGTTCAACAAGCGCGGCCACCATAAACGCGGCAAGTCCCACCCACATGGCGGCAGGAATTGATACGGTAAGAATATCCATGGTGATATTGTACCAATTGTGCCCGAGCGGAGCGAGGCAGGAAGATTGTGTACCCTGAGCGGAGCGCCCAGGGAATTATGAAGAGGCCCTTCGACCCTTATGTCTTCGGCAGAATCGCTCAGGGTCCTTCATCTCCGCTTGTTTACACTGAGCCGTTCGACTATGCTCACGGTAAACGAGCGTAAGCGAGTCGAAGTGCGGAGTCGAAGGGTAACAAATAAATCGTAGGGTACTCGTATGATACAATAGAACCTATGCCCCGACTGACATTTCATGGCGGCGCCCTCTCCGTAACGGGCGCCAACTATCTCATTGAAACCAAAAAGTCCAAAGTGCTGGTGGACTGCGGCATGATCCAGGGCGGCAAGCACTGCGATGATGCTAACTATAAACCGTTTGCCTACGACGCGTCGAAGATAGATGCGGTGTTCGTGACGCACGCCCATATCGACCACACAGGCCGCCTACCCAAGCTCATCAAAGAGGGTTTTCGGGGGAAGATATTTGCCACAGCCCCGACGGCGGAATTGGCCGCACTCATGCTGGACGACAGCCAGGAGATCGTGGAAGACCAATGCGGGCCGGAGCTCGGGGCTCTCTACTCCAAAAAAGACGTGACCACGACCGAAAACGCCTTTGAGCCGGTTGTCTATGGCGGCGTTACTACCGTTACGGAAGATATTGCTGTGCGATTTATGGATGCGGGGCATATTTTGGGGTCGGCCATTGTGGAGATATTCATTCAGGAGGGTAACGACAAGACAAAGCTGGTGTTTTCCGGTGACCTTGGTAACCCGCCCACGCCGCTTTTAGACCATTTTGCCTACATCCGCGACGCCGACTACGTTATTACCGAAAGCACGTACGGCGATCGTCTGCACGAGGACAAAGCGGTGCGCAAAAGTTTGCTCGAAAACGCCATTGAGGACACCGTAACGCGAGGCGGCGTTCTCATGATTCCGTCGTTCGCGCTGGAGCGGACCCAGGAGATTTTATTTGAGCTCAATGAGCTCGTGGAGAATAAGCGTATTCCCGAAACACCTATCTTTTTGGACAGTCCTCTCGCCATTAAGGCGACCGAGGTATACCGCAAACACACCAGTTTTTTTAATGAGAGCGCGTTAAGCCTAATCGCCGCGGGGGACAAGTTATTTGATTTTCCGCGCCTGAAACTCACCATGCGCACGGAAGAGTCCAAGGCGATTAATGAGGTGCCTGCTCCCAAACTCATTATTGCCGGTTCGGGCATGTCCACGGGGGGGCGCATTTTGCACCACGAAAAGCATTACCTGCCCGATCCAAAGAGTATGCTGCTATTCATTGGCTATCAGGCCGAGGGGACGCTGGGGCGGCGTATTTTGGAGGGCGAGCAAGAGGTAAGCATTATGGGCGATACGGTGCCGGTTCGCGCCGAAATCCGTGCCATTGGCGGTTATTCAGCCCACGCGGACCAAAACACTCTGCTGGAATGGGTGCGCGTTATCCGCGATGGCGGCGGCATGAAGCGTGTTTTTTGCGTTCAAGGCGAGGAGCAGGCGGCCAACGCGCTTGCGGTCAAGCTGCGCGATACCATGGCAGTTAATACTGTGGTTCCTCGGTTGGGCGATGCGGTGGAATTGTAGAGTAGGAACTTGGCGAACGGCGCGGAGGAGCGCTATCCCGCCCCTTCTAGAAGAGGCGGGATGCTCAGTTTTGCGAGCTGCTCGAGCTGCGATATAATATAATACATAGTAAGGAAGCTTGCTCTCGCAGGCAAAAATGGCATGAAGTACTATAAGCTCTGTGTATCTGGCGCCGCTGAAACCGGGCACTGCGCACCCGACGCGGTTGAGAAAGCCGAGGAACTTGGCCGTGAAATTGTGCGGCACAATGGCATAATAGTGACGGGCGCCACTACCGGGACGCCCTTTTGGGCGGCCAAAGGAGCCAAAGAAGAGGGTGGCATTTCTATTGGCATGTCGCCGGCGGTTTCCGAAATAGAGCACATCAAAACCTACAAATTACCGACGGAGTATTTTGATGTCATCATCTATACCGGCTTTGACTATTCGGGCCGCAACCTCTTGCTGACGCGCGCCTCCGATGCGGTCTTTTTTGTCTGCGGCCGCATGGGTACGCTGAACGAATTTACCATAGCCTTCGAAGACCGAAAGCCTATCGGCGTGTTGGAGGGGACGGGTGGTACTGCCGACGAGGTGCGTGGCCTGGTGGGCAAACTTTACCGCGGGTCGGGGAAAATTGTTTATGATACCGATCCCAAGCGCCTCGTAGAGAAGGTGCTTGAACTCGTGAAAAAAGAAAAGGTGATTGAGCTACCCACGGACCAGATCGCTGCCAACAACGCGCGGGCGGCTGAAAAATAGCAATGAAAGCATTAGGAAGCTCTACGGTACTGCGCGCAGGGGCGTTATTGGCCGGCTCTATCATTGGGGTCGGCATTTTTGGTGTACCGTATGTCTTTTCCGTGGCGGGAGTGGCGCCAAGCGTGGTACTGTTTGGTGTGGTTGCGGTGGGGGTACTGTTGTTGCACCTCATGTACGGGGAAATAGTGGAACGCACCGGCGAGCATTTCCGCCTGGCCGGATATGCGAATACGTTCTTTGGGCGTAAGGCGAAGGTGTTTTCGACCACCTCAATTGTCATGGGCGGATTTGCCGCACTCATAGCATATATACTCGTGGCCGCGGACTTTTTGCATATTTTATTCGGGGATATATTTGGGGGCTCATTTGGCTGGGTCGTTATTTTTTGGGCTGTCATGACGCTTGGAGTGGCGGCGGGGTTGCGGGCCATTGCACGCGTGGACATTCTCCTGACGGCTGCGCTTATCGTAATGCTTGGCGCTATAGCGGCAGTGGCCGCTCCGCACATTGAGCCAGTCAATTTGCAGACGGCTTCGTGGGGGAAAATGCTGGTACCTTATGGCGTGATACTGTTTGCGCTGATAGGTATCCCCGCTATTCCCGAGGTGAGTAGCGCCATTATCAACCGCGGGCGCCTCTTTCCTGTCGCAATTGTTGTGGGCACATTGGTTCCCGCACTTATTACGCTGGTGTTTGCCTTGGCCGTCGTTGGCGTAAGCGGGGAAGCCACGAGCCCCGACGCCATTTCCGGCTTGCGGGCGTTTGTCGGCGACAACCTCGTATACGTGGGTGCGGCTGTCGGGCTAGTCGCGATTGTTACCTCGTTCTTGTTGTTTGCCATAAATTTGAAAGAGACGCTTGTCTACGACTGGCGCATGAACGAACTGGCGGCTCTGCTGGTAACCATGGGGGTGCCGCTGATGTTTATCGTGTTGGGGATGAGGAATTTCATCGATGCTATCGCCGTAGCTGGCGCGGTATTTGGCGCGGTAGACGGCACGACCATCGTGCTGCTGCATACCCGTGTGCGACATCTTAAGCATGCCAAAACGAAATTTGCACTGCGCTTGCCCAAGGTGGTCTACGCGGTCCTCATCGTCGGGTTGCTGCTGGGGGGCCTCTATCAATTGGCAATGCTGGCCATATTTTAAGAGCTTGATATACCTCGTTAGAAATTCCGGGCAGAAAAATCCTTAAATTTTTCTGTGAGGCGTGGAGTAATCATTTGCTTGCAGAGCCCGTTCGTATGAAAAGTGTCCCGCGATTGCTGCATAATTTCTAACGGGGTATACTGAAAACATGCTACGCATCCCTTTTTATGGAAATTTTCGCGGTAAACTACCGCGACCCAAAAAAGACGAGCAGGAGTTTGGGCCCGGCAAGAAGGATCTCGTGATGTGCCCCGACTGCAACGCAGTATACTATGACAAAAGCTGGCATCACTCGCTCGCCAACTATGACCGGCTACAGAATGAAAAACAACTTCGGTTTGAAATATGTCCGGCTGACCGCATGCGCCGCGACCACTTGTTCGAAGGAGAGGTCGTGCTTGAAAATATTCCCCGGCACGAACGCGACGACGTGATGGGCTTGTTGGAACGCGTCAGCGGCCGCGCCTATGAGCGCGATCCGCTGGACCGCATTCTTTCGCAAGAAACCGCGGGTGGCACGCTCACCATTCGGACCAGCGAAAACCAGCTTGCGCTGAACCTTGCCAAGCAAGTCCACCGCGCGTACAAAGCTACAGAAATGAAGAGCATGCTTTCGGAAAAAGAGTCACCCATTCGCGTTCGCGTGCGCTGGATGTAATGGCCGGTGCGGACTCGACGCACAGAAAGAGTGCGCACGCGCGGTATGAATTCATATGGGTATGAGCGGACGATTCGAGCGGTTGGTATTTTACGCGCTCCTGGTGGCCCTCCCGCTTCAGACGAGGGTTCTTTTATTTGAACCGGAGCGTTTTGCAAGCGAATGGTTGAGCGGGTATGTCTACGCGACCGATGTTCTCATAGCGCTCGTGCTGGGCGCCTGGGCATGGCGATGGTGGGCCAAGAGGCGAAGCATTACCATTGACCCCATTGCGCTGGGAGGACTCGCTCTTCTTGGCATCAGCACCCTGTCGTTGCTGTGGGCGGCTGACGTTCCCGTCGCGGCATTCCGTACCATAAAGCTCGCTGAGTACCTCGTTTTTTTTATGTATGTGGGGCGCACCCTGCCCAACTATTCGTTGCGTACCGTTGTCGCGGTGTTTGTAGGCGGAGCGCTTGTGCAGGCAGGTATTGGGCTCGCGCAGTTTTATCGGCATGCCTCGGTGGGGTTGGGGCTGTTGGGGGAAAGCCCGCTTGCCGTAGCCATGCCGGGCGTTGCCGAGGTTGTTGTTTCCACTGGGCGGTTTTTGCGCGCATACGGGACGTTTCCCAGCCCCAACGTGCTGGCTGCCTATCTTGGTATCGCACTGTTATGCAGCATGCTCTGGTATGCGTTGGCGCGCCGGCGTACGCCCGCACGGCTCGCAGTCTTTACGGCAGCCTTTTCAGTACTATCCTTTGCATTTATGGCAACGTTTTCCCGCGAAGCCTATCTTGGCTACGCGCTCGCCGCGTTTATTTGGTTTTCGGGCCTAGCCTCGCTCGCGGCAAAAGGCTTTTGCCCTCGACATTTGGGTTTGGCACTGTTCGTATTCGCGGCCGTCAACCTTCTTTTATTGGCGCTGTGGTTCCCCGAGCTGCATGGGCGAGTGTTTGAAAGTGGTGGATTGGCCCAGGCCGCCGTGCAGGAGCGGTTGCTCTATAGCGAGGTGGCGCGCGGATTGGTGTATGAACAACCCTGGGGTGTGGGCGCGGGAAACTTTACGCTCGTCTATGGGCAGCTCTATGCGGGTCTTCCCGGGTGGATGTACCAGCCGGCGCATAACGTGTTCTTGTTGGTCGCTGTGGAGCTGGGCGTGGCGGCAATGGCCCTGGTGCTTTTCATAGTGGCGCGACTCGGCGCGGCTGCGGCCTATGGCATGCGCTTGTCGGGAGAGCGGCGCCTCGTGGCCCTCTTCCTGGCGAGCGCGTTTGGCATGCTCGTTGTTATCTCTCTCAGCGACCACTTCTTTTGGACGCTGCAACAGGGCGCGCTCCTTTTTTGGCTCGTACTGGGCATGCTCTATGCCTACGCGCGGACTCCTGTGCTGAAACTATGAGTATCATCGGCGACCCCCGCATTCATTCGCAGTACTCACGCGCTACATCAAAACACCTGGATGTGGCGCACGGGAACGCCATCGCCGCGCGTATGCGCAATGGCCGGGCAGCGATAGAGCCGGGTTACGACGGCGGATATGGTACAATTAGCATATTTGGAAAAGGCAAACGGGAGATTTTTGCGGTGCGCAAACGTCTCCCTTCTGATGTAGTATGAATCCAGCATCCTTTTTGTGCCTATCTCGTTGAGAAGGGAACGAATACATGTACGGCGGTACATTACTCAATAAGAAAAATGATACTTTGTGTTGCTGGCCGATATTGAGGTCAGCGCAGAAAGGGTAAAGGATGAAGCGAATCCTTGTGACGCTTCTTTTATTTGCAATCGGCGTGTTTTTGGCGTTGAGCGCTATTCGTGTCGTCGGCTGGAACAGCGTAGTGGTCGTACTCGCAGGGTTTGATGCGCCAATCCTTGCCCCCATTCTGTTGCTGACAGTCGTGCATGTGCTCATAAGCACGTGGCGGTGGCATATTATTTTGCATGAACAAGGAGTGAGCATTCCATTCTGGCGGCTGGTACCTTTGTGGGCGGCCGGCAATGCTTTTAGCTATTTGAGCCCCGTCGTATTTTTAGGTGGTGAAGGGGTGCGGGCCTACTTATTAAAGACTCGTTACAATGTGCCGCTTCCGAAGGGTTCGGCAAGTGTGATCGTCGACCAGCTTATTTACGTAACGTCGGTCTTTTTTGTGGTGGTAACGAGCGCCCTCCTGATGTTATGGCTGACGGGACTACCGCAGATGACGCGGATCATCACATTGGCTATAGGGCTGTTTATAACCTTATCGGCGTTTGTTTTTGTGGTGTATATCCAGGCGTTTCGAAACGCCAATTTTCTTACGCCCCTTCTGCGCGCTTTTTCGCTTGAAACAACAAAACTGGGCGTATTCATCCGTCATTTTGAAGAAGAGATGATTACATTCCTCAATCCCACGTCGCGGGCGTTATGGGGGGTGTTTGCCCTTTCGCTTGTGGGGCAGCTGGTCTATATTGCGCGCAACGCGGCAATCTTGTTCGCGCTTGGCAAGGGCATTGCTGTCCTTGGGGCGGTGCTGGTTATGGGCGCTACCTATTTGGGCTACCTTATTCCGGTACCTGGGGCGTTGGGGACGCAGGAAGTTGCGCAGGCGGCGCTCTTTTCGGTTGCCGGGTTTGGTCCGGATTTTGGCATCGCATTTAGTTTGGTATTTCGCACGGCGGATTTGTTCGTTGTGCTGTTTGGCGGTATCATTCTACTGCAGTCACTTGCGGAGCTTCTCGCGTTTAAAGTTATGGGAAAACTTGGCTCGAACAATAGTTCCTCGACCACTAAAAGTTAATTTGTAGATTCATGTATGATGTAGTAATTATTGGCGGTGGGCCCGCCGGGGCGGCCGCTGCCGTGTACGCAGCCCGCAAGCGGCTCAAGAGCGTCCTCGTTACCGATGAATGGGGCGGGCAGTCCACGGTATCCCCCGACGTTCAAAACTGGATTGGCACGCCGCACATTTCGGGCCCGGGCATTGCCGAGCAACTCAAGAAGCACGTGGCAGCGTATGCCAACGAGGTGCTGGATATTGTGGAGCCAGATCGTGTGGTTGCCGTTGAGGCCCGGGAAGAGTCTTTTGTAGTGAAAACCGAGAAAGGACAGGCTTTCAAAACGCGTACCGTACTGGTCACGAGTGGCTCGAGGCGGCGCAAGCTCAAGGTGCCGGGTGCGGAAGAGTTTGATAACAAAGGCATTTCCTATTGCGCCTCGTGCGATGCGCCGCTGTTTGGTGACAAGGATGTGGCAGTTATAGGCGGCGGCAACGCCGGCTTTGAAAGCGCTCAGCAACTGTTAGAATACGCCACAAGCGTTACGTTGCTGGAACGCGGCGAGGCATTCAAGGCAGACGAGCTTACCATAGAAAAAGTGCTCAAGAGCGAAAAGATGAAGGCGTTGACCGGCGTGGAGGTGAAAGAGATAAAAGGCAGTGCGTTTGTGGAGAGTGTTGTCTATGCGACCAGTGACGGACAAGAGCACGAGCAGAAGGTGGGGGGCGTGTTCGTAGAAATCGGTTCACTGCCCAACAGCGAGTTCATCAAAGACCTCGTGGAACGTAATGAAATGGGTGAAATCAAAGCCAACCCATATACCCAGCGCACGAGCCGCGAGGGCATTTGGGCGGCGGGTGATGTGTCCGACGTGCGGTATAAGCAAAACAACATCTCAATGGGGGACGCGGTGAAGGCATTAGAGGATATTTATTTGTACGTGCAGAAGCATCATCGTTGATTGTTCCTCCTGACGCATACTTTTCAAGAACCGCGGTTCGCTTGTTCCAGCGACAAGCGCCCGCTGCCGCTCGCCGCGCCGCTTCGCCAAAGGCGAAGACCAAGCCGGCGCGGCTCCGCGAGCTTCTTCCAAAGTATGCCTCAGGAGGAACCGGGTACTAGCGAAGCCCTTTGCCCGTACTGTGCAGGGAAGAGAGAGAAGAAAGGTAAGCAAAAACCGCCTTGTGGGCGGTTTTTGCTGCGTTCTCTCACCTCTACAAAGGTAAAGAGGAGAGAACGGCGACTCCACG
>JBBDZE010000005.1:17358-51271 GCA_040900345.1 Candidatus Spechtbacterales bacterium | reverse complement strand
CGGCGGGGGGGGGGTGGGGTGGCCGTGCCCGCGGGGTCGCGGCGGGCAGGGGGAACGGGGCCGCGGCCAGTCGGACATGCCGGCTGGTCGGAGCCCTACAGCTTCACTCGCGAGTGTCAGCCACGCGGGGCCTAGATCTCGCGGACGTCCTGGTCGCCGGCGTGGGTGGCGCCGTGGGACAGCATCTTGTTGTTCGAAACGGTCATCGGCGACCCGCGAGGGGCCGTGTGCCAGGTGGCGAAGCTCATGGGGACCTTCTTCCTGATAGGAGCGTTCGTCTTTGAATTTTAGCACGTAAGGTTGTGCAAGGGAGGGCGACGAGAAACCTACCTTTGTGACTTCGAAACAATTTCCCTGATATAGGAGTCGTTTCGATGGCCTCGTTCACAACGAGGCCAATTTGCTTTTCCTTTATCAAGGAGCGGTCTAACTACTGCAAGGGCGGATTCCTCCTTGTCCTTGAACTTCTCTACTGGGTCGAGGCTCATCCATGAGCGCCCGTGTATACGTACGAAGATCGTGCGAATACACGGATGTTCATGGGAACATGCGAATATATACCGAAACGAAATATTTGTCAATAGGTAGGAGCGATTTGGATGGGGAGAGCCGACGGTCGGAGATGGCACGGACCGCCTTGTCGTAAATATACGCAATCTTTTCCCCTTTTGCAAGCGATTTTAGCATGATCGGGATGGTATACTAAAAGGGACACATACAATGCGTCGGGAGGAGAGAGCAAGAACACGAGGAGCTCATTAAAGGCGGGGCGCATGTTTGCGATATTTGAAGGGCGTCTCTGTACGCGCTGCGAGTGTTTCGTCCTAGGGCGCCCCCAGCGCGGGGCCGAGCATCCATGCCAGCATGAGTGTCTTAGCAGCCCAGTAGGGCTGCTGCAGTTCGGGTTCCGGGCAGACAGCACGGAACAGCTTCTGGAGGAGGTCCAGGCTTTCCTGCTCTGTGTGCGGGGAGCGTGTATACCGCAGCCCGAAAAGACCATCTGCCCACTTCTGGGGGTCATGCTACTGGGGAAGGTAGCAAGCACGCGACAGACGGCCGGTATGGAAGTGCTGGTTGCCTAGCCAACAACGCAGAGAGAAGATTGCACCTGGCTGACCGGGCCCGCACGTACGCGGGCCCGAGTTCTTCTTGGCAACATGTGATAAAAACTATACGCTAGAAGCGCGCTATGATCGCGTATTTGAAAGGCACGGTTCAAGAGTCGCTTGAGCGCTCGGTTATCGTCAACGTGGGCGGTGTTGGGTATGAGGTGTTTCTCGTAGAGCGCGAGCTCGTTGCGCTGGCCATGGCGAGCGGCAAAGAGATTACGCTTTACACGCACTACTATTTGCGCGAAAACGCCGCTGAGCTCTACGGCTTTAGTGACCGAAAAGAGTTGAGCATGTTTCGAGTGCTTATCGGCATTTCGGGTATAGGCCCCAAAGCCGCGCTGGGTATTTTAAATGCCGCCGCTCTTGATATATTGCAACGGGCCATAGCCGATGGCGACCCCTCGGTGCTGACGCGCGTCTCGGGCATTGGCAATCGCACCGCGCAAAAAATCATCGCGGAACTGCAGGATAAATTCAGCGAAGAGTGGAGTGGTGGAGGCGGTAGTTTAGCCGCTCAAACGGATGTCGTAGAGGCGCTTGAAACGCTGGGGTACTCGCGCGCGCAGGCGCAGCGGGCCCTGAAGGAATTGCCCCAAGAAATTGCCACACCCGAGGAACGCGTGCGCGCGGCGCTCAAAGTATTAAGTTCGAATGCTTCATGATAGCCGCTACGAAAGAGGGTATTGAAACCGGCCCATGCTTTTTACGAACAGCTGCATGGCAGGACTTCCAGCGCAGGGTGGGGCGCACGGTGTTTAGGTTTTCCGATGACGTCTATGTGGTTAAGCTGGCCATTCCCTTCGGCATGCAGTATCTCTATAGTCCCTCATATCATATTTTAGATATGTGGGACGAGGTCACGCGTGTCGCCAAGCAAGAGGGCTCAATATTCGTAAAGTGCGAACCTCTTACCGACGATGAACGCGTTCGTCGTCGTATGATTGAAGCGGGCTTTCGTACAGCAAGGAAAAGCTTGCAGCCCCAGCAGACCCTGGTGCTGGACCTAACAAAAACAGAAGCGGAGCTGTTGGCCGGCATGAATAAAAAAAGCCGCTATAATATACGGGCAGCCGAAAAGAGCGGGGTTGAGGTGCGGCGCGAACACGATCTGGCCGCGGGCGTCGACCTGTTCTGGGAACTCCTCACCAAAACGGCCGAGCGCGACGAGTTTTCAGTGAACAGTAAACACTACTACCAAGAGTTGGCTAAAACGCCCGGCGCGGAGCTTTATTTTTCGTACCATGGCGATACGGTGCTGAACGGAACCATCCTTATGGCACATGAAGGACGAGGCACGTTTTTGCATAGCGCCTCGCACCACGCGCTGCGAGAATTTCGCGGCCCCTATGCCATGCGGTGGCATATCATTACAATGTTGAAAGAACGAGGGTTCACCGAATGCGACCAGTGGGGTATTGACGAGGAGCGTTGGCCGGGTGTGACGCGTTTCAAGCGCAACTTTGGCGGTACCCACGTGCGCTATATCGGTTCCTACGACTATCCCTTCAAAAAAGTGCCGTATTGGTTCTATGATAAGCGGCAGCAACTGCGTAAGCACTAACCTATGAAGGATCTCCTCAAACGTCTTGTTCCTGCACCTCTCCTCAAAGGCTACTACGCACTGTGGCCCGCGCTTGGCCGCGTTCGCTATGGCGCCCCCTCCACCAAGCTCAAGGTCATCGGCGTGACGGGTACGAATGGCAAAACGACCACCACGCACCTCATTACGCATATTTTAGAAGAGGCCGGGTATACCGTGGCCTCGCTCTCTTCACTGCGGTTTAAGGTGGGCAAGCGGGAGTGGGCCAATAAAACGAAAATGACCATGCCCGGCCGCCTCACCGTCCATGCGCTTCTTCACGATGCCGTCAAAGCCGGTTGCCAGTACGCCGTACTGGAGATAACAAGCGAAGGAATTAAGCAGCAGCGTCATCGCGCCATTACTTTTGACGCAGCGGTATTTACGAACCTAGCCCCCGAACATGTGGAGAGTCACGGCTCATTTGAGAGATACCGCGCGGCGAAAGAGGAGCTGTTTAAGCGCGCGCGCTCTGTCGCCGTCATTAACGTTGACGACGAGAATGCCCCGCACTTTGCCCGAGCTACCGGTGCGCGCGTTCTGGGCTATCATGCGGAAGGCAAAAAAGCGCAGTTTACACCAGACCAGCTCGTTACGGCCACGGATGTTTCGTTGGGCAAAGAGCAGTCAGCCTTTACGGTAAAACTGCCGGGTGCGGAGAAACCAACGCGCGTCATAATGCCGCTTGTGGGGATGTTCAATATTTACAATGCGCTGGCAGCCATCACCCTTACCCATGCCTACGGCGTACCCGTGGCACGTGCCGCCATGGCGCTCAAACATCTCAAACAGATTGCCGGCCGCATGGAGGTTATAGTCCGTGAGCCGTTCAGCGCCATTGTAGATTTAGCGCATACGCCCGATGCGCTTGAGCAGGTATATGAGTTGGTACGCAATGAATACCGCATCGGCGAGGAAGGAAGGAAACTCATTTGCGCGCTGGGGTCAGCTGGCGGAAGTCGTGACCACTGGAAACGCCCAAGCATGGGGAGGGTAGCCGGGCGCTTTTGCGATGAGGTTATCCTTACCACCGAAGACACACACGGAGAGAAGGCGGGTGATATTATTGATGCCATTGCCGAGGGCGTGGGCGAGCAGGCAAAAGTTCGTAAAATTGAGAATCGCCGGGCGGCCATCCGCGAAGCGCTCAAGGCAGCTCATCCCGGAGACGTAGTACTTATTACGGGCAAGGGAGCCGAGCCCTATCACTCCGACGAGCGAGGAGCAAAAATTCCTTGGGACGACCGCGCGGTCGTGCGGGAAGAGCTCGAGAAACTGCATCCCTAGGAGCGCCTTGCCAAGAAGGCGTTGTTTCGGTATGCTTATGGGTGTTGCAAATTTGACCAACGCCCATGAACGCTGAATATATATCACTACCAGCAGGCGCGCGAAAACACATCCGACGAGAAAAAGCTCGCATTCGCCGCGAGTTTTTAGATAGCGAGGATCGCGCCGAACGCATTGAAAAACTCTACGCGAAGTTTACGCATGTTTCTCCCGACAACACGGCGAACGAGAAACGAGTAGAAAAGGCTATGGCCGACGAAAAGAAAGCGACACCCAAGGCGGCCTCGTCTGACAAGCCCAAGAGCGCTGGAAACAAGCAGGCACCAAAGAAAAAAACTGCTTCAAAGAAGCAAACCAAAGCTACGCTCTAACAAAAAGCCCTCCGACTCGAGTCGGAGGGCTTTTTGTTGGGAAGCTATTTTACGGCTTCAACTATCTTGGCGAATGTTTCAGGGTTGTTTTCGGCCATATCAGCGAGTACTTTGCGGTCCAGCTCAACGTTTTTTTCTTTTAACGCGTGCATGAAAACGCTGTAGCTCATGCCATTAATGCGAGCCGCGGCGTTAATCTTGGTCTGCCACAGGGCGCGCTTGTCGCGTTTGCGGTTCTTGCGACCAATATAGTTTTTGGCCAACGCATGACGCATGGCGTCCACGGCAATGCGGTATACATTTTTGCGACGCCACTTAAAGCCCTTGGTGTGCTCGAGCACCTTACGGCGCTTTTTGGTGCGAAGTGTTCCTCGTTTTACTCTAGGCATAATGGTTTGTTCACTACATTCACAAACAGGTTTTAGGTTATAGGTGTTAGGTTTTAGGAGGCTCCTCGGAGCGCAACCTGGGACCTAGCACCTAGAACCTAACATCTGTCAGCTTATGCATATGGCATCAACTTCTTTAGGATTTTCACTTCCGGTTTGGCAACTTCGTGCATACGGCGCTTTTGGCGGCGCTGCTTGCCGGAATCTTTCGCGTTAAAGTGCCCTTGGAAGGGGCGGCGGTGCAACAATTTACCGGTAGCGGTTACCTTGAAGCGTTTGGTTACGGACTTTCGTGTTTTAAGCTTTTGCTTGGCCATACCAATTTTGTCTATGAGTGTAGCGAATAGCTACAAAATTGAGTACCCTGAGACCGCCGATAGGCGGTTCGAAGGGTTGCGCTTACTATTCCTGCGGGGGACTCTCTACTTCCTGTTTTTGTTCAGCTGCAACAGGAGCTTGCTTGGCGGGGGAAACCATAAAATTCATGCCACGCGGATGGAACGCCGGCTGTTGGTCCAGCGTGTAGGGGCCTTCAATGAGCGTCAAAAACTCTTCAGCGCGTTTCCTGGCGAGGTCGCGCAGCCCTTTCTCGCGTCCGCGCATGAATAATTCAACCTTCACTTTATAGCCTTTTTTCATGAACTTGTCCACTGTTTGGGCTTTGAACAGCAGATCGTTACCCGACGTGCGCATCGAAATGCGAACACCCTTCGTGACGTTGGCGGTCTTTTGGGTCTTAGCGGCGTTGCGCTCTCTTTTCTCTTGCTCGTATAAAAACTTGCCGTGTTCCATGATGCGCGCCACGGGAGGCACTGCTTTGGCGGAAATTTCTACCAAATCCAACCCAGCCTCACGCGCTTTAGCGAGGGCTTGGGGCGTTGGAACAATGCCGAGGTTTTCACCTTCAGGCCCAATTAAGCGGACTTCCTCAACGCGTATGCCTTCATTGGCGCGCGCTCGGGGGATAAAAACTTGTTGCGGCCGTCTGCCGCGCTTGCGTGCTTTTCTCAAAGTGGGTTTTAGAAATAGATTAACGAATAGAGTGCTGTGCACTTCGAAGCCCGGAGCGTTAGCGAAGGGCGTAGAAGTGGAGGTGGGGAGATTGAACTCCCGTCTAAACTTTTTCACCAATACTCTCTACAAGCGTAGGTCATTTACGTCCGCCAGCTGGCGGATTAAGGCAGGGAACTTGAAATGACCAAAATATTCCCAACCCGAGTTCCAAGTGTTTCGCCGCAGTCGTGGAACAACAGCTGCGACTATCCTGATAATATGACACCGCGGGACAGCCATCAGGAGTCACTGGCGCGATGGCCTACAAGCTTATTAAATTAAGCGTAGGCAAGCTCGGCAACAGGGGCGCGAAACGCGCTTGCTACCTTGCTGGACAAGTTTGCACTTGTAGTTTTTGCAGTTTTGAAAGTGACTGCGCCACTTGCTTGCAACTATCAGTGAAAAGAGCTCATCGATGCGTGCACCCCCGTTTTTAGCGTGGGCTACTTTACGCGGCGGCCGACTTCGCGTTCGATATCTCGTTTTTTAACGGTCTCGCGCTTGTCGTACTTGCGTTTTCCTTTGGCCAAACCAAACATGAGCTTGATTTTGCCGTTCTTATTATACAACCTCAAGGGCACTAACGTCAAGCCCTTTACCTGGGCCCTGCCCGTCAGTTCCTTCAGTTCTTTCTTGTGTAGCAAAAGACGGCGCGTTCGTAAAGGGTCATAGCTGGCCGGGGCGTTGCCCGGCTGGTAGGCTGGAATTTGCACATTGGTCAAAAAGGCCTCCTCGCCTCTAATTAATACAAACGATCCGGCCAAGCTGGCCCGTCCGGCCCGAACGGACTTTACCTCATACCCAAACAACTGAATGCCCGCCTCGTATTCCTCGAGTATGTCGTAATCAAAATATGCGCGTTTGTTTCTGGCGTAATCGGCCATATGTTCAGTATACCCCGCATTAAAGGCATTGGGCACAAAGTATAACGACAATTAGCCGTAAATACAATAAAAAGCTTGTGTTGAGGCCAAAAAACGGGGTATAAACCTATATAGATATATGGCAGCTCGCAACACGCTGAAAACAGCAATCAAAAGCGCCATCACGGCCGCGCAGAAAAACGGATCGCTCCCTAAAGCCACGGTGGGCGATTTTTCCATTGAGCGCCCGCCCCGTGGGCTGGGGGGCGACTACGCCACCTCGGTCGCCATGAAAATAGCCGCCCTGACAGGCAAAAAGCCAAAGACGGTGGCCAAGGTGCTGGCCGACGAACTTGCCAAGGACGCAAAGCTTGTCAGCGTGTTCTCGGATATCAAAGTAGCGCCGCCCGGGTTCATCAATTTTTATTTCGCGCCCGAATATTTACACAAACTGCTGGCTAAGACCGTGCGCGAGCCGGACACACTGGCACCCAATGTGGGGAAGGGCAAGAAGCTCAACCTAGAGTTTTTGTCGGTCAACCCAACCGGCGAGCTGCACGTGGGGCACGCCCGCACGGCCTTTTACGGCGACGCGCTGGCCCGCGTGCTCGCCTACGCCGGCCATAACGTCACGCGCGAGTACTACATCAATAACGCGCGTCAAAGCGCCCAAATCAAGGAGCTTGGCAAGACGGCCTTGGGCCGCGGCACCTCGTACAAGAGCGCTTACCTAGACGCGCTCCTTACAAAATACGAAAAGCAGCTGGCCACCAAAAAGACCGAAGCGGCTGCCGGCTATTTTTTGGCGGGCAAAATTCAGAAAGATATTGAGCGTTTTTTGGCCAAGAAAGCCCGCATCAGTTTTGACGTGTGGAAAGAAGAAGAGGACCTCTACCGCAACGACGAAGTCGCCAAAACATTTGATGCCCTCAAAAAGACTAAGCACGCGGTCTACGAAAAGGAAGGAGCGGTGTGGTTGAAAACTACCGCCTACGGCGACACGCAAGACCAGGTGCTCGTGCGCTCAAACGGCGAGAATACCTACTTTATGGCCGACATTGCTTACCACCGCAACAAGGCAAAGCGCGCCGATTCTCTTGTTGATATCTGGGGCGCCGACCATCAGGGCCATGTGCGCCGCATGAAGGCCGCCATGCATCTTTTTGGCGTGGACAAGCTGGACATTCTTATCGCCCAGCTCGTGCGCCTCAAAGGCGGCGAGCGTCTCTCGAAGCGCAAGGGAAACATTGTTACCATGAACGACCTCTTGGATGTTGTTGGCGTGGATTCGGCCCGCTACTTTTATCTGACCAAATCCTTGGATAGTCAGATGGAGTTTGACTTGGAGCTTGCCCGCCAGCACTCGCAGAAAAATCCTGTCTTTTATATCCAGTACACCTATGCGCGCATCTGCAGCATCTTGGAAAAAGCTGAGGGGGCCACGTCCGACATGCCACCCACCCGCCAGCGAGTTCGCTCGCAGGCGAAGTCGGGCGGGGGCGGCAGCCGTGGCGGGCGGGCCAAAGTAGCGACTACACCCAAAGCGCTCGCTGTGCTTTCCAGTGAAGGGGAGCTGGCCTTGGCACGCGAGGTGAGCCGCTTCTCTGACATTGTGGGAGATATCGCAGCCGACTACCAAATGCACCACCTCACCACGTATACGCATCAGCTAGCGACGCAGTTCAACCAGTTTTACCGCGACTTCAAAGTGAACGTAGAGGATACGCATGTCCAGCAGGCCCGCCTTGCCTTAGCCGTGGTCACGGGCATGGTGCTCAAGCAGTGTCTGGAGCTTTTGGGCATTTCCGCACCGGAGAAGCTGTAATAAGCAACTGGATATTGCCATGTGGGCCGCACCGTTTTTACCTTGATTAAAGGCCTCTCTGGTGGTACGTTGAGGGGTATGGATTTTCCTTCGCTAGAGGAGAAAATACTAAAAAACTGGCGCCAGAGCAGAGCCTTTGAAAAGAGTGTGACCAAGCGGCCCAAGAGCCGCATTTTTACGTTTTACGAAGGCCCGCCGACGGCCAACGGCAAACCCGGCCTGCATCACGTGGAGGCCCGTTCGTTTAAAGACGTTGTTTGCCGCTACAAAACTATGCGCGGCTTTCGGGTTGAACGAAGAGCCGGCTGGGACACCCACGGCTTGCCGGTAGAAATTCAGGTAGAAAAAGAACTTGGCTTTACCAGCAAAGACGATATCGAGCGTTACGGCATCGCCAAGTTCAATGAGAAGTGCAAACAGTCCGTCTGGCAGTTTAAGCAGGAGTGGGAGCGCCTGACCCAGCGCATGGGGTTTTGGATTGACATGGACAACCCCTACATCACGTATGAGCCCGCCTACATGGAAACACTGTGGTGGATTATTGCCGAGGCATGGAAGAAGGACCTGCTGTACGAGGGCCATCGCGTCATGCCCTATTGCCCGCGGTGCGGCACGAGCTTGTCCTCCCATGAAGTGGCCCAAGGGTATGCCAACATTGTCGACGAGACCGTTACGGTAAAATACCGAATTACTTCGGACGATTTCCTTGCGAAGCATCACCTTCCAAAGGAAAATACATACCTTCTTGTTTGGACGACAACGCCGTGGACGCTTCCCGGGAATGTTGCGGTAGCCGTTAACCCCAAGATTGACTACGTGGCGGTGGGAACCCAAGAGGAGTGGGTTACTGAGGAAGGGGGGGATTACCCTCCTTCCAAGGAGGGAGATGTTTATATTGTTGCCCGCGACCGCAGAGACGAGGTTATGGATGGACCGCATAGTGAGTTCGGAAGTTTCAAGGGAAAGGATTTAGAACTTCTCACCTACGAGCCCATCTTTGATTCGCTCAAGAATGAAGAGGGCGAAAAGTACCAGGTCGTGCTTGGCGATTTTGTCACCACCGAGGAAGGGACGGGCCTCGTGCACATGGCGCCCATGTATGGCGAGGATGACTACGCGGTAGCCGAAAAATATAACCTGCCTCGCGTCCACACGGTTGACGAGGACGGCACATTCAATAAGCGCGTGCCGCAATGGAAGGGCAAGCGCGTCAAAGACCTGCAAACCGATGCCAGCATCATCGACTGGCTCAAAAAAGAGGGCGCGCTGTATAAGCAGCAGTCCTACAAGCACACGTATCCGTTCTGCTGGCGTTGCGGCAATGCGCTCTTGTACTACGCGATGCACTCGTGGTTCATGAAGATGAGCGCACTCAAGAATGACCTTATTGCCGCTAACAAAAAAATAACGTGGGTACCCGACTATATCAAAGAAGGCCGCTTTGGCGAATGGCTGCGCGAGGTAAAGGATTGGGGGTTTTCGCGCTCGCGCTACTGGGGCACGCCCCTGCCCGTGTGGCGTTGCGACAATGCCTCATGCGGCCGCGTGCAGGCCGTTGGCTCGCGCCAGGATTTGGCCGCTACCACCCAAAGCGCCACCACGTTTGTGGTGATGCGCCACGGCGAGGCCGAGAGTAACACCAAGCATGTGCTGTCCGGCAAGGTTACCGACAAACACAATCTTACCGAGCGCGGCAAAAAGCAGGTGCATGCGGCCGCCAAGAAAATTGCCAAACAAGGCGGCGTGGATGTTATCGTGACCTCGCCCATACTGCGCACCAAAGAGACCGCCTCCGTGCTGGCCGAGGAGCTTGACGTGCCCGTGCACGAAGACACGCACTTTACCGAAAACAACGCCGGCGTTCTTGAAGGCCGTTCAACGCGCGAGTACGACCGGCTGTACCGAAACAGCGACGTTGATTTTGCCGCTGCCCCCGCCAAGGGCGAAAGCGCGGCCGCCATTAGGGCCCGTCTGCGCGAAGGCATGGCCGCCTTAGAGAAAAAATATCCCGGCAAGCGCGTCCTTATCGTTACCCACGGCGACCCGACCTGGCTGCTGCGCAGCGTGGCTCTTGGGCTTACCAACCAGGAGGCGTCCGACCAGCGCGCCAAGCTCTTCCCCAAGAACGGCGAGGTGATCCCGTTTGCCTACGGCCATTTTCCGTACAACGCAGACGGCGAGGTGGATCTGCACCGTCCCTACGTGGACGCGATCACCTTTGCCTGTAAAAAGTGCGATAACGGCACGATGAAGCGCGACGAGTACGTCGTGGACGTGTGGTTTGATTCGGGCGCTATGCCGTTTGCCCAGGCCCACTATCCATTTGAAAACAAGCAGGAAATAGAAAGCGGCACAGCCTACCCGGCCGACTACATTGTAGAGGCTATCGACCAGACGCGTGGCTGGTTCTACACGCTGCTGGCCGTATCGGCCCTCACGGGGTTTGCTAAAAAAGCACCACCGTACCGCACGGCCGTCTCGCTGGGCCACGTGCTGGACGAGCACGGCAAGAAAATGTCCAAGAGCAAGGGCAACATCGTGGACCCTTTCCATTTGGCCGACACCTATGGCATGGACGCAGTGCGCTGGTATTTCTTTACGGTTAATGGCCCGGGCGACGTGAAGCGTTTTGCCGAGCGCGACGTTGCCGAACGCCAGCGTAAGTTTGTGGCCACGTTGTGGAACTCACTGGTATTCCTGCAGACCTACGCGCCTACGGTGAAAGCACCCAAAGCCATCACCAGCAAGCATGTACTCGACGCATGGATGGCCGCTCGCCTCAAAGAGGTCGCGGCTGAGGTGCAGATCTTTATGGACGAGTATCACATCGTGGAGGCCGCGCGCCTGCTCGACGCGTTCGTCATGCAGGATGTTTCCAACTGGTACGTGCGCCGCTCGCGCGCCCGGCTGCAGCGCCCCGCCAGCGCCCAAGAAAAGAAGGAAGCCGCTGGAAGTCTGGCTTTCACGCTGAGCGAACTCGCCAAGCTGGCAGCGCCCTTCACGCCGTTTATCGCCGAGGCCGTTTGGCAGGCGGTGAACGCAACCGAAAAGAAGAGTGTCCATTGGGAAGATTATCCCAAAGAGGCTAAACTCCTCAAGCGTGAGCAGAAGACGCTTGCCGATATGGCCAATGTGCGTGCCTGGGCTGAAGTGGCCCTGCGCTTGCGTGCAAGCGCAGGGCAGAAGGTGCGCCAGCCGCTTGCCACTCTGGTCGTACCCGAAAAACTCTCCAAAGAACTCGCCGTCATTTTGCAGGAAGAGCTGAATGTGAAAGAAGTCGTATATACGGACGTATATACGACCGTATATACGAAAAGCGGCTGGGTTACCGCTGATACGCCCACTGGCACGTTGGCCCTTAATATCGAAGTAAGTAGGGAGCTGGAGCGCGAGGGCCAAGTGCGCGACATCGTGCGCCGCATTCAGGACATGCGAAAGTCATTTGGCCTCAAGCCCAACGATAAAGTAATCGTGGAGTATTCATTGCCCAAGGCTCTGCGCGGAAACTTTACTGCTTACGAACAAGATATCGCCCGCGACGTCAATGCCAAGCAAGTGCGCGAGGGAAGCATCACCAATGAGAGTGCCTACGATGCATTCGCCACGCTCAAACTCAATGGCAAGAACGAGATAAAACTTGCCTTCAAAAAGGCCTGACGGAGTTTCGATAAGAAGCTTTTAAATGCCATGGAACAGGATTTGCCAGAGTCAGTGAAGGTCGGCCTCGGGGTATTCGTTTTTGATGACAAAAACAGGATATTGTTTTTAAAACGAAAAGGCGCGCACGGAGGGGAGACGTGGGGACTGCCGGGAGGCAAGCTGGAGCACGGCGAGACGTTTGAAGAATGCTCTCGCCGCGAGACGCGGGAAGAGGCGGGGCTTGAAATTGACAATCTGCGTGTGGCGGCCGTGACCAACGATGTGTTTGCCGACACCAACAAGCATTATGTCACGGTCTTTACGGCAGCACGGGCAACGGGCGGCGAGGCGCGCGTATGCGAACCCGAAAAATGTTCCGACGTGCGGTGGTGCGCGCCCGGAGAATTCCCCGATCCGCTGTTTCTGCCCTTGCACAGTTTAGCCGCCGTAAACCCGCTGTGCCCGTGCGGGGCAAGCGCGCAATATAAGGAATGTCACGGGCAATAGCATATGGAAAAGAATTTTTTAACCAGAAAAGCGATTGCCAAGGACTTGGAAGATATTTTGAAACTGAACTTTGCGTTGTTTAAAAAAGAGCAAGTAGAGTACGACGAAAGCCTTAGTCTGGAATGGACGTATTCAGAAGGAAGGAAATATTTGAGCGATCGTATTGATGGCGATGACGGATTCGTGGAAGTCGCTGTTGCGCAGGACGATGTTATTGGCTATCTTTGTGGGGGTATTGCCAAGCGTGCCTTATACCGAGTGGAAGGAAGTTATGCCGAACTAGAAAATATGTTTGTCGAAGAAAGCTTTCGGGGCAAGGGCGTGGGGAAGAAACTAGTTGAAGATTTTATCGGCTGGTGCAAGGAGCAAAGCGTTGGCCACCTTTCTGTTACTGCCTATGCTCGAAACGAACAAGCACTCGGGATTTATCGAAAGGCTGGCTTCGCAGATTGTACCGTGACGCTTGAGAAGGAACTTTAGCACCATGGACCTCAAAAAAACCTACAACCATATCGCGGAGGATTGGTACCAGGACCACAAGGATGACGACTGGTCATTCGAGGGTGCCCGGAAGTTCACCTCGTTATTGCCGCCCGGAGGCAACGTATTGGATGTGGGGTGCGGCCCCGGCATAAAGACCAAACTTTTTGTTGAACAGGGTTTTCACGCTACCGGCGTCGACTTTTCAGAGAAGATGGTTGATATCGCCAAGCGCGAAGTGCCCGGAGGGACATTTCTCGTGCTGGATGTGAAGGAGCTCGACGCGCTGGACGGGATGTTCGATGGTATCTTCATGCAGGCGGTGCTCCTGCATGTGCATAAGAACGAGGCCATGGATATTCTGCGGCAAACAGCAACAAAGCTGAAGCCGGGAGGGTATGTGTACGTTGCCGTTAAAGAGCAGCAGCCGGGGATGCCCGCGGAGGAGATGCGCCGCGAGGACGACTACGGCTATTCCTACGAGCGGTTCTTTAGCTACTACACTGTCGATGAGATTAAAGACTATATGCACGTAGCGGGGTTTGAAGAGGTATCCTTCGACATCACGCCTATTGGCAAAACCCGATGGCTGCAGGTCATCGGTAAGAAACCGTCCTAAGTATGAGTGATAACAACAACGCACAGAAGAAGATTTTCTATGCCGGAGGATTTCTTTACAATCCCAAGACCGATTCAGTATTGCTACACAAGCGAGACGCGCAAACGAACATACATCCGAACCAGTGGGCATTCTTCGGCGGCACGAGCGAGCCGGGCGAAACACCGCAGCAAACATTTGCGCGAGAAATGAGTGAGGAACTGGGTATCGAGATTGCCCCCGAACGCATCGAGCCGCTGTGCGACTACTTGAACGAAGAGATGGGTACCTATCGATACGTATTCGTGGTAGAAAGCGACTTGGGAAAAGATCAGATGCAACTATCCGAGGGTGAAGATTTTGACTGGGTATCGCTTCGCGAGGTGTTCGAATACGACCTGACCGAAAAGACCGCCCGCGACTTGAGAACATTCCTCAACCTAAAACCTAACACCTAACACCTTGTACACCACCGACGCCATTATTCTTTCTTCCCGCCCAAGCGGCGAGGCCGACGAGCTTATTTCGTGCTACACGAAGGATTTTGGGAAGCTAGCTATTAAAGTGAAGGGAGCCAAAAAGATTACCACCAAGCAGGGGAATTTTCTGCATTCTTTTGCGTTGGTGCGGCTATCATTTGTATTGGGGCGCGGCGGGGCGATTTGCTCGGGCGTTACCGATATTGAAAATTATCCGCACACGAATCGGGATCTCTATGCCACCGGATATGTAGCCGCCTTCTTGGCATTGTGCGATACGGTCTGTTACGATAACCAGCCGGACGAGGCGTTGTGGCAGCTTTTAACAAAGGTGTTGCGCGAAGCCGAAGAGGCCAGCAGTGGCAATGCACAAGACAAAAACGCGCTTTTATGGCACAAAGAGAAAATATGGCTCATATCGCTTCTCGATGTATGGGGCATCAAGCCGCCTCACTTGAGCATTGAGCACGCTACCAACAAGCGGCAGTTGGATCACTATTTGCAAACGCTTCTGCAGCGCAAGCTGGAACGCCCCATTTCATTTTTTGGCCTTAAGGTAACTCCTGCCTAACCACCAGGCATCTTCATGAGACGACTCACTCGCGGCATCAAACTTTGGCACCTAACCCCCTTGGCACTCGTGGCGCTTATTGGCGTGGCGGCGTTTGTATGGTGGGGACAGCGCGGTTTTTCAGCGAACGACGTGACGGTCGCCATTGAAGGCCCCTCGCAAATGGAAACGGGCAACTCGGATACCTTCATTATTACTGTTTTCAATAATGCCAGCGTTGCGCTTGAAAAAGGAGACTTAATCCTGGATCTGCCGCCGGCCCTTTCGTTCGCCAATGAAGAAAATGCCCAGACGTTCCACTTTGGAGAGGTGGAAGCGGGAGCCCGGGAGCGCATTGAGGTACGTCTGACGGCCCAAGGGTCAGAAACGCAGGAAGAGATTCTCGCACGGTTTGATTATCAGCCCGCCGGGAGCAAGGCACGATTTATTAGTTCGGCTCGGCACGAAATTGTCATCGGTACTCTGGACGCGGAGACGGAGCTCACTATGCCGAGCGTCGTTTACGAGCAAGACGAAATTGAAGGCACGCTTGTTGTGCGGCCCAACTCTGATTTTGACCGCTTTATTTTATACGGTCGCCTTATTGCCCCCGAAGGGTTTGAGCTCAGTCAGGTGTCGCCCGCGTTTGACCACGATGCTGTCTGGAAGCTTGGCAACGTACGTCGTGGGCAGGAGGTGCGCGTTACATTCAAAGGGCGTCTCAACGTTGATGTAGACCAAGCTTCGTTTCGGGTTGAGCTTGGCAAGATAAGCGGCCTTTCGTTTGTTCCGCTTCGAACCCTTGAGCGCACGGTGAATATTTCAGAGTCGCCACTCTTGCTTGAACAGCGCATTGTGGGCTCATCGGTGAATGTCGTGCAAAGCGGCAGCGAGGTGAGTATTGCCATGGAAGTGACCAACCGGGATGAGCAGACCATGGAGCAACTGGTTTTGGCGGCCTCTATTACGCCGGTAGACCTTATCGACACCGACTCGCTCCGCCCCGACACGCCCATCGCCGAACTGGCCGCGGGCAATGTGGTCTGGAGCAGCGCGACCGCACCTTCCTTCGCCAGCATTCCATTTGGACAGACGCGTTCGGTCATCCTCACGTTTACGGTACGTGGTAATCCCAACCAGCAGGGGCAGGCCTTTACGATAGCAACCTCGGCAACCGCACAGCGAAACGGGGAAGAGGTCCGTTCGCACAACGAACTGAGCATCCAAATAGCCGCCTATGCGGTCCTTGAACAAACCGTAACGCACGCGCCCAATGTCTTTGTCAATGAAGGGCCTATCCCGCCGCGCGTGGGGGAACAGACCACGTATAGCGTCTCATGGCGCATCCCGGCTTCCGTATCGGCGACGCGCACGACGCGCGTGAGCGCCAAGGTGCCCGACTACGTTTCCTGGATTAGTTCCTACAGTCCCGTTGGTCAAAATATCCGGTTCATTGAAGCCACCAACACCGTAGAGTGGGATATCGGGAACATGAGCGCCGGCAATGAGCGTAGCGTAGTATTTCGCCTCGGGGTGACGCCGCGCGAAGAACACCGCGGGCAAGCCATTCCCATTCTCGACAGTACTTCCTTTACGGGTGTGGATGTTGCTACGAATACTTTTTTTGAAAAAACATTTTCTTCTGTAACAACAGCCCTTCCCGACGATCCGACCATTTCGGAAAGCGAAGGCCGGGTGCAATAATTATGGCCGATACCACTATGGACAATATTATAGCGCTCGCCAAACGGAGGGGGTTTATTTACCCCGGCTCCGAAATTTACGGCGGTCTGGCTAACGCGTGGGACTACGGCCCCATGGGCGTAGAACTCAAGAACAATGTCAAGCAAGAGTGGTGGCGCCGCTTCGTTCAGGCTCGCGCCGACATCGTGGGTATTGATGCGGCCATTTTGATGAATCCCAAAGTGTGGGAAGCTTCCGGCCATGTGGGGGAGTTCAACGACCCGCTCGTGGAGGACAAAAAAACGCACGAGCGCTATCGGCTCGACCATCTACTCGAGGAACAGGGCGTTGATGTGTTTGGCATGAGTTTTGATGAGATGAAAGCAAAGCTCGCTGGGTTGAATATCAAAAGCCCAAACGGCAATGAGCTGACCGAACCCAAGCGCTTCAACATGATGCTCAAAACATTCCTTGGCCCGGCAGAAGACGCGGCCGACAAGGTCTATCTGCGCCCAGAAACCGCCCAGGCAATTTTTGTGAATTTTAAAACCATTATTGACACCAACCGCGTGCGCGTGCCGTTTGGCATCGCTCAAATTGGCAAGGCATTTCGCAATGAAATTACCCCCGGCAACTTCATATTCCGCACTCGCGAATTTGAGCAAATGGAAATTGAATACTTTGTGCGCGAGAACGAGTGGGAGCAGTATTTCGAGCACTGGCTTGAGCAGATGCGCCAATGGGTAGCCGACCTGGGTGCTGCCAACAAGCGTGTGCACGAGGTCGAGATTCCCGATGGGGAACGCGCCCATTATTCAAAGCGGACGGTGGACATAGAGTACGACTTTCCTTTCGGCCGCAAGGAACTATACGGCTTGGCCTACCGGGGCGATTTTGATCTCGCCAATCACGCCAAACACTCGGGCCAGGAGCTCGCTTATACCGACCCCGAAACCGGTGAAAAATTTGTACCGCATGTTATTGAACCGTCCTTTGGTGTGGACCGTTCGGTGCTTCTGGCACTCCTGGAAGCCTACCACGAAGACGAAGTGGAGGGTGAAAAACGCACCGTGATGAAGTTTCCGTTTTGGTTGGCTCCCGTCAAGGTTGCGGTGTTCCCTCTTTTGCGTAACAATGAACAATTGGTGGAGGAGGCGCGCGAAATCTTCGAAGATATCGCGCCCCACATGACCGCACAGTACGATGAAAGCGGTGCTATCGGGCGGCGGTATCGCCGCCAGGACGAGATAGGAACCCCCCTCTGCGTGACGATCGACCATCAGACGTTGGAAGACAACACGGTCACCATGCGGCATCGCGATACTCTCGAACAGACGCGCGTCCCTGTCGGCGAACTGCAACTCCGTTTGCAGAAAGTTCTCGCCGGCGAATCCTTCAAGGCAATTGAATAGGCGCATATGAATGGTCATAGACTTACCAGGCTTGAGACGGGCCTGCGGGTGATTACGGTTCCTTTTACGACAACGAAAACAGTGAGCGCTCTTCTCTTCGTGAAAACGGGCGGTCACAATGAATCAAAAGAGCTGAGCGGACTCTCGCATTATTTAGAGCACCTGTTTTTTAAAGGTTCAAAAAAATATCCCGATCCGTACACCATCAGCGTGCTGCTCGACTCCATTGGCGGCGATTATAATGCATTCACGGCAGATGAATATACCGGCTTTTATATCAAAGTTGCCGCTGACAAACTGGGAGTGGGGCTGGGCGTGATGTCTGATTTTCTTCATAACCCCCTCTTTACGCCGGCAGAGATTGAGCGCGAGAAGGGCGTTATTCTGGAGGAACTGCATATGTACTACGATACGCCCCAGCGCCAGGTGGTGGAGAATTTCGAACATGCCATTTACGGCGACCAACCCGCTGGGCGTGATGTAGGGGGAAGCGTGGGGAGTGTCGCGGCCATTACGCGCGATGACGTGCTTTCCTATTTTAAAAAACAGTATCGCGTCGAAGACATGGTGCTCGTGTTCGCGGGTAATTTAGAGTACGAGGAAGGCGTGGCGCTCGCAAAAAAATATTTCAGCAATATACCTCAAGGAGCGGCCGAGCCCAAGCGTCCCGTTACCTATCCCAGTGTGGGGGCACCCCTCGTAGAGCTTGAGCACCGCACGACCGATCAGACCCATATGGCGCTTGGCTTTCGGGGGGTGAGCTTGCGCGACGAACGCCGTTTTGCCCTGAGCGTGCTCGCGGTCGTTTTGGGTAGCGGCATGAGTTCGCGTCTTTTCATGGAAGTACGCGAGAAGCGTGCCCTGGCCTACCAGGTGAACATGACGAATCAAAGCGGCACTGACTATGGCCACACGTGGGTCGCAAGCGGCATTGCCAACGCGAAGCTCGAGGAGGCGGTCGAGGTTATTATTGGGGAGCTTCACCGCATCAAGGAGGAACTGGTTGATAAAGACGAACTTCAAAAAGCTAAAAATATCATTGAGGGGCATACCTATATTGCCCTGGAAGAATCCGATGCGGTCGCCGCCCACTGGGGCGAACAGGAGTTGTTGCTTGGCGAGGCAAAAAGTCCCGAAGAGCATCTGGATAATATTCGCGCGGTAACGGCTCGCGATGTTCAAAATGTCGCAAATGAGATATTCTTAAAGGAAGAAGTACGTTTGGCGCTTATCGGTCCGTACAAGAATGAAGCGAAGCTTCACAAGATACTCTCTCAGCTGTAAGGCTCGAACGCCCCGACGGGCATGAATAACCCCATCACTACAATCGATATCTCCGCAAGCACGATATTGCGCGTTGTGGCCGTGGTGCTTTTGGTAGGACTCTTTTTTGCCATCTGGAAAATTCTTGCCAGCATATTCTTCGCGATCGTTGTCGCGGCCGCGCTGGAGCCCACGCTGCGCCGATTTGAACAACGCCGCATCCCTCGCGGCGTGACGGTACCGGCGATGTACTTGCTGGCGTTCGGCGCATTCTTTGGCCTCTTCTACGCCACACTCCCGACACTATACGGTGAGGTCCGTACGCTTTCCCAAGACCTTCCCGCTCAGTATGAAACATTTCTGAACGACTTCGTGCGTGGCGGCCTTTTTGAGGGCGCGGGGTTTTTAAAACCGGCGCTTGACCAGGCACTACTCAACTTTGAAAGCAGCCTGACCTTTGTTGGCCCGGGCGACGCGCTGGGATTTGCCCTCTCGCTGTTTGGCGGAGTCGTATCATTCGCCCTCGTTTTGATTATTTCGTTCTATCTGGCGCTGCAATATAAGGGCGTGGAGCGCTTTTTGCGCATGTTCACACCCAAGCAGCACGAAGAGTACGTCGCTGATTTATGGGGCCGCATCGAGCGGCGGCTGGGGCGTTGGATGCAGGCGCAGTTCGTGTTAGCGGTCTTTATGGGTGTGAGCGTGTTCATTGTTCTGACCATTTTGGACACGATCACGGGTCCGGAAACTCATGTGCCTTTTATTTTGACAATCTCAATACTCGCCGGCCTTCTTGAGGTAGTACCGTTCATAGGTCCCATTTCGGTGGGCATTGTGATGTTCTTGTTCATTTCGCTCGTTTCGCCCCTGCTGGCGCTTGCGGCGGTCGGCCTGTATGTATTACTGCAGCAGATTGAACAAAATGTGATTATCCCCAGTATTATGTCGCGGGTGGTGGGGGTCAATCCTATTTTGGTCATTATCGCCGTGCTCGTCGGTGCCGAACTGGCTGGCTTCTGGGGTATTGTGCTGGCCATCCCGATGGTGGGAATTTTGGGGGAAGTGGTGCGCGATGTCCGCCAGGCCAACTAACGCGTTGGTCGATGCTCTTGGCATAGCGCGGCGTTTGCGCTATTTTTAGTTCGGTATGCCCAACAAAACCTTTTACATCACGACTGCCATTGATTATGTTAATGGCAGACCCCACATCGGCCACGCGCTCGAAAAAGTCCAGGCAGACGCCGTGGCTCGTTATCAGCGCCTCCATAACAAAGAGGTATTTTTTGCAACTGGAACAGACGAGCACGGCGTCAAAAACGCGCGCGCGGCGGAGGCAGCCGGCAAAACGCCCCACGAGTATACCGCCGAAAACAGCGAGGTGTTTAAAGAGCTTACCAAAGCGCTCAACATCTCCCAGGACGTATTTGTGCGCACAAGCGACCAAGAGCGCCACTGGCCCGGCGTCCAAAAACTTTGGAAGATACTCGAAAAAAATGGCGACCTGTATAAAAAGGAGTACACAGGGTTATATTGCGTAGGACACGAAGCGTTCGTCACACAAAAAGACCTCAAAGACGGCATCTGTGAAATTCACGGAGCCACCCCCGAAGAAATAGCCGAAGAGAATTACTTTTTTCGGCTGTCCAAGTATACGGACGGGATAAAAAAAGCCATTACAAGTGGCGAGCTGAAAATCGTTCCTAAAGAGCGTGAGCACGAAATTCTTTCCTTGTTGGATATGGGGCTGGAGGACGTTAGTTTCTCGCGGCCGAGCAAAGACCTTTCCTGGGGCGTGCCGGTGCCGGGGGACAAGGACCACACCATGTATGTCTGGGCCGATGCCTTACCCAACTACCTAACGGCGCTCGGGTACGGCACAACGCACGATGCCAATGTGAAGAAGTTCTGGCCCGCCGACGTGCATGTTATTGGCAAAGATATTTTACGATTCCACGCGGCCATTTGGCCGGGTATGCTGCTTTCGGCCGGCCTGCCTTTGCCCAAAGCCCTCTTGGTGCATGGGTTTGTCAGCGTGGAGGGTAAAAAAATGTCCAAGAGCTTGGGTAACGTGGTGGACCCGTTTGAGCTTGTCGAAAAGTACGGCGCCGATGCGGTGCGCTACTATGTATTGGCAGAGATTCCCGCCACCAAGGACGGAGACTTTTCCATTGAGAAGTTCGAGGCGCGCTACAACGGCGACTTGGCCCTGGGGTTGGGAAACTTGGTCGCCCGGGTGACGACACTAGGCGATACGCATATTACAAAGCGCCTTCCCCTTGAGCCCAGCAAAGAAACCAAAGCGGTAATCAAACAACACGAAGCGGCCTACGAGGAAAACATGGAGGCTTTCAAGTTCAACGAAGCCATCACCGATATCAACACCCTCATCAAATACGCCGACAAGCGCATCAGCGATGTGAAGCTCTGGGAGCTGCCTAAAAAAGACAACGAGAAGTTTATTGCCGAAATCACAGACGTTGCCGCCATGTTGGCACGGCTCGTCCACATGCTTGGCCCTATCATTCCCGACACGGCCGCAAGAATAGCCGACCGGCTGGGCATTGAAGGCGAAGGGGGTAGGCTGACATTCAAGCTCAAAAAGGCGGAAGGGTTATTTCCGCGTCTCGGTTAGCTATGTTTGTTGACACCCACGGGCACGTACAATTTAACTCGTTTAAAGACGACGGCGATGCGACCGTTAAACGCGCGTTTGAGGCCGGTGTTGCTATCGTAATGCCGGGTTCCCAAATAGATACTTCGCGCCGCGCGGTTGAATACGCGAAACGCTGGAACCATCCCTGGCTGTGGGCGGCCGTGGGCTTGCATCCCATTCATTTGGAAGAAGTGCGGGTGGATGAGGCCGAGGTGGAAAACCAGGTAAAATTTGTCACGCGCAAAGAGGAGTTTGACCGCGACGCATACGAGCAGCTGTTGCAATCCGACAAGGTGGTCGCGATAGGCGAGATAGGATTGGATTATTGGCGGCGCCCCAAAAGCAAAGCAAAGCGCGCCGAGTATATGCAGCGCCAGGCCGACACGTTCATTGCCCAGCTTGATATGGCCGCCGATCACGACCTGCCCACTATTTTGCACTGCCGGGTGGCGCACGATGACATGCTGGACATTCTCAAAAACCACCGCCAGCCCCGCCTGCGCCCCGCCTGCGCTGAGGCTTCGGCGGGCAGGCAAGGCTTCGGCGGGCAGGCCAAAGAGGTGGCCGGTCCCGGCGTGGTGCATTCCTACACGGGTGATCTCAAGCAATTGGACGCGTTTTTAAGCATGGGCTACTGCATCGGCGTAAACGGATTGGTCTTTAAGTTGGACTTTGTGCAAGAGGCCGTGAAGGCATGCCCGCTTGAGCGCATTGTCTTGGAGACCGACGCCCCGTACCTCACTCCGCCCTTGCCACGCCTTCTCCGCCAGCAGGCGGAGAAGGCGGGCTGTGACCCGGAACGCAATGAGCCGGCCTTCCTGCCCTTAATTGCCGCAGAAATCGCCAGGCTCAAAAACATCTCGCCCGAAGAGGTGGAACGCCAAACCACTGAGAACGCGCAAGCCCTCTTCCGCGTCAACTTCGGCCTCGCCGGCTAGAACGAGCTTTGCATAATTTTCTAGTAACCTCCACGGCCGTGGAGGTTACTAGAAAATTATGCTAGTATGGGACTACGAAGTATGGATCGAAATTCTATCCAAAAAACCGTGCTCGGGGTGATTGCTCTTGGTGTGGCCTGCTCTTCGCCTATGGGATCGGCGATAGTAACGCGCAATATTCTTAAGAAAATCAATACGCCACCTGACGACGAGCAGCTTTTAAGCGAGAAAAAGGTACGGGACAGTCTTTATAACCTGCGCAAGCATGGCTACGTTAAGGTAGTTGGCAGTGGGGCAGAGCGGCGTCTGGATCTTACGAAGAAGGGGCGAGGGGCTTTGCGCGGGTATGAAGTTGGCAGTCTTGTATTGTCACGGCGTGGAACGTGGGACAAGAAATGGCGGCTTGTTATGTTTGACATTCCAGAAGATGAGCGCTACGCCCGCGATGTTTTGCGCGACAAACTAAAACGAATGGGCTTCTTCCAAATTCAACAGAGCGTATGGGCCTATCCATATCCCTGCGGCAAAGAGGTGGATGTCCTATGTGAGTACTTTGGCGTGCAGAGATATGTGCTGAAGTTTACTGGTCCACTAGAGAATGATTCTAAGCTCCGAACTCTTTTAAACAAGAAGGGGTTCGACTTGCAGTAGGGAAGGGTCGTTCTTTCTAATAATTTCCACGGCCGTGGAAATTATTAGAAAGAACGAGGAGGCGCAAGGAGGCGCAAGGAAGGGTAGGAGGGTTTTTTGAATTAGGTCATGAGCGGCAAAATGGCAAAAGCGTAACGATTTGGCCATTTTGCCGCTCATGAGGGCTTAAATGTGTGCTTTTTGGGTGCAGCTTCCTTTACTATTGGGCTTCTTTTCAGTACTATTTGAAGGACAAGTGTTATTCGTAACTCTTCGACCCGCCCATGGCGGGCTCAGAGCGCTCAATTTTGTCTCCCTACGGGAGATCTCCCAAAGGGAGACAGCTAGGCTGCACTCTTGGGTAAAATTGGCATGGAAGATTACAATCCAAAGAACATCGAAGAAAAGTGGCGTGCAAAATGGAGCGACGACGATCACTACGCGCCCAACGGAGACGACAAGAACAAAAAGCTCTACGTGCTGGACATGTTCCCGTACCCTTCTGGCTCCGGGTTGCATGTTGGACACTTGGAACCTTACACAGCGACGGATATTTATAGTCGTTATTTTCGCATGCGCGGCTACAACGTCCTGCATCCCATGGGCTGGGACGCCTTCGGCCTACCGGCTGAAAACTATGCCATCAAGACCGGCACGCCCCCGCAGGAGACCACCGCAAAAGCTATTGATACGTTCCGTGGGCAAATTCAGCGCATGGGCCTCTCGTACGATTGGAGCCGCGAAATTGGCACCCACAACCCCGACTACTATAAATGGACGCAGTGGTTTTTTCTGTTGCTGTACAACAACGGCCTGGCCTACAAAAAGAAAGCCAAGGTCAACTGGGACCCGGTAGACCAGACGGTGCTTGCCAACGAGCAGGTCCTGCCCGACGGCACGGCCGAGCGCAGTGGCGCCAAAGTGGTGCAAAAAGATCTTGAGCAGTGGTTTTTCAAGATAACGGACTTTGCCGAAGAGCTTATCGACGACCTGGACTCTGTGGACTGGCCCGACTACACTGTTGCCAACCAGCGCAACTGGATAGGCCGTAGCGAAGGGGCTGAGATAGAGTTTGGCATCAAGAAGAAATTTAACTTCGTTTTACTCCACGGTTTTACCGGCTCACCGAAAGACAATTTTTTCCCGTGGCTCAAAGAGCAGCTTGAAGCGCAAGGACATACTGTTCAAATGCCGACACTTCCCGATACTAATGAGCCGACCGAAGAAGGGCAGGTGGGGCATGTGCTAAAAACCTGCACGTTTGATGAAAACACCATTCTTTTTGGCCACAGCCTAGGCTCCGTAGTCGCTCTTAAAGTATTAGAGAAGTTGGATATTCGTATCGCGGGACTTGTTACTGCCGGTGGGTTTGTTGACCCTAATTTTGCGGATGAGGATAGGATTTTTGCAGACAAATTTAAGTGGATATTCAACTTTGAGAAAATACGAAACGCCGCAGGGTTTATAACTGTGCTTCAAGGGGATGAGGACTCTGCGGTTTCAGACGAGCAGGCAGCGCGTCTTGCGCAGGGTCTTAATGTTCCTGTGGTTCGTGCGCATGTTGGGGAAGACCATTTTTGTGCAAAAGAAGAGCCGAGCATTTTGCGTGCGGTTGTTCCCTCTATTCGTGTCTTCACAACCCGCCCCGACACGCTGTTTGGAGCAACGTACATAGTGCTTGCCCCCGAACACGAGCTGGTTGAGGAGCTGAAAGACACCATAAAAAACTGGAACGAGGTCGCCGCCTATGTGGAGGCGGCCTGCAACAAGACCGATGTTGAGCGCACAGGCGAAGACAAAGACAAGACCGGCGTGAAGCTAGAGGGTGTCACGGCCATAAACCCCGCAAACAAAGAAGAAATTCCTATCTACCTTGCTGATTACGTGCTAGCCCATTACGGGACCGGCGCCATTATGGCCGTCCCCGCCCACGACGAGCGCGACTACGAGTTTGCGAAAAAGTACGACTTGCCGATTATGCCCGTTGTCGTTCCGACAGTTGATTTTGCTGTGAGTTACATCATGGGGCAGAAGGACATCAGCAAGAAAGATATTGAAGGCATTGGCGGCACCGTTGAGGGTGTTACCGAGGAAGGATATCTTATGGTCTCATTTCCCAAAAAGAATGCCGATGCGTTCGAAAAAATGATTGTTGAAAAAATGGAACCGGGCTTTTGGAACGAATATATTAGCGATGAGACGGTGTTCATTTTCAAGCATAGAGATGGCGCGATAGAACGGTTAATTTTAAGCGGCGAAAACGACGGAAAAATCCGCAAGCTTGGCCACCAGTTTAACGACGATGAGGACACGGACGAGTCAGTCTGGGCATGGCTTGGAGAAAATGCTTTTTATGGGCAGTTTTTCGTCAGCCATAAAGAAGGGGTGATGCTAAACTCCGGCCAATTTGACGGCATGGCAAATGGCGAGGCAAAAAAGGCCATCACCGAGTTTGTCGGCGGTGAGACTAAAACCACCTATCGCCTGCGCGACTGGCTGGTGTCTCGCCAGCGCTACTGGGGTGCGCCCATTCCCATTGTGTACGATCCGGAGGGTATCCCACATCCGATTCCTGAAGAGCACCTACCTTGGACCTTGCCCACTGACGTTGAGTTTACTCCCCACGGCACCTCGCCGCTTGGGCAGTCCAAGGAACTGGCCGAGCGCACGGAGAACATTTTCGGCAAGGGTTGGAAGCCCGAAGTGGACACCATGGACACGTTTGTGGATTCCAGCTGGTACTTCTTCCGTTTTACCGATCCCAACAATGAAAAGGAGTTCGCCAGCAAAAAGGCGATGAAGTACTGGATGCCAGTGGACCTGTATATGGGCGGTGCCGAACACACGGTCCTGCACCTGCTATACGCGCGCTTCTTTACGAAGGTCCTCAACAAGCTGGGCTACATTGATTTTAACGAGCCCTTCGCCGCCCTTCGCCATCAGGGCACTATTTTGGGCGAGGACAACTTTAAGATGTCTAAGTCAAAAGGAAACGTCATTAACCCCGATGATGTGGTGGATGCCTACGGCGCTGACACTCTGCGTGTGTACGAGATGTTTATGGGCCCACTGGAAGGTACTAAGCCTTGGAACACTAACAGTGTTGCCGGCTCGCATCGGTTCCTTAAACGCGTGTGGGGACTCGTTCAGAAGCAAGAAGCAAGAATCAAGAGTCAAGAAGGCGGAAAAGATACAGCCAGCAACGCTGTCGTGGTGGCCCAGCACCGCACTGTCAAGAAGATAACCGAAGACACCGACAAGCTGCGCTACAACACGGCCGTTGCTTCCTTTATGGAGTACGTCAACGTGTTGTACGAGGAACCCCATACGAAAGAACAGCTGGACGCGCTTGTCTTGCTGCTGGCCCCCTACGCGCCGTTCATTGCCGCCGAGTTGTGGGAACAGCTGGGCAACGAGGGCGCGGTCCACGAACAGCCCTGGCCCCAGTATGATGAGGCCAAAACACAAACCGACACCATCACCGTGCCGGTACAGGTAAACGGCAAACTGCGCGCCCAGATTGAGGTGTCGGCCGACATTGCCGACGAGGAGCTGCAACAACAAGCCCTTGCCCACGAGAACGTCCAGCGGCATCTGGAAGGCAAAGAACCGAAGAAAGTGATCGTTATCCACCAGAAACTGGTGAATATCGTTGTCTAACACTGCTCGTGTGGTATGCTGGAACTAATGGCAACCTAGCCAGGAGAGAGGTTGCGCGGAAAATGGGCCTTCGGGCCCAAGGAAGGAAGCCTCGAATGGTCGCAGCTGTTCACTCAATGAATGGGAATGGGGTCAATGGCTCCTCCCCGCTCGACGACTACCTCGACCTCCTCGAGGCGGCTCGACAGATCGGCATCCACCCTCAGAGCCTTCGACGGATCACCCGGAAGCCCAAGCGGGGTATCGTTCCCATCCCGCACCAGGTGTGGCGAGGGAAGATCCTCTTCAAGCGCGCAACGGTGGAGATGCTCAAGGCCAACTACAACGGCAGGCCAGGCCACAAACCGAGTCCGCTGCTCATCTGAGCCGGACGTTTCCAGCAATGGCCATGAACTCCGGGATCCCCTCCCGGAGTTCATCACGTTGAGAGGGCGTCAAAGTTTGCTGCAAAGGGTTGCATTTCGGGCTGTTTTTGCATAATATTTGAGGGTTGTCGCATTCGCTAAGGCATGTGGATAACCGCCCAACAGTGCAAGAAGCAGTAGGTTAGAATAGGGGGAAAGACGACATGGATACGAACAAGATAACCAAGATCGTGGTAATAGGCGGCGGAACCGGAACTTCGGTTTTGTTGCGCGGACTGCGCGAATACCCCGTCAACTTAACGGCCATTGTGACCACGGCAGACACTGGGGGCTCTTCGGGCGTGTTGCGCGCCGAGACCGGCATGGCACCTCCGGGGGATGTGCGCCAATGTTTGGTGGCGCTGAACGAAGGCCACAGCCCGTTGATCTCATATTTTAATACACGGTTTGAACGAGGTAATTTGGCGGGCCACGCGTTTGGCAACCTGTTCTTGGCGATTCTTTTTCAGGAGTTTAAAGATATGCAGCAGGCGGTAGACGCCGCCGAAGAAATGTTGGAGGCCAAGCATCATGTCGTGCCGGTAACGCTGGAGCCGACCAACCTGGTCGCCTCTATGAAAGACGGCACGAAGCTTGAGGGGGAGGCTGAAATCGTGGCGCTGGAAGGGCTTGAGCAGAAAGTTGAGCATCTGCAGCTGCTACCGGAAGATGCCACCGTCAACCCCAAGGCCAAGGAAGCCATTGCCAATGCCGATTACATTCTTATCGGCCCGGGCAACACGTTTGCGAGCATCACCCCTGCGCTGTTGGTGAACGATATGGCTGGCCACATTCGCAGGAGCTCTGCCAAAAAAGTATACGTAGCTAACCTTCTCAACGAACGGCAGCTTTCCACCAACTACTCACTTGCCGACTACCTTGCCCACTACGACACGATATTTAACGGGCCGGTGTTCGATTACGTCCTTTACAACACGGGCAAGATTGATGAGGCGACCCTCCAGGAACTCGGCATTAATGAACAACCGGTACTCAACGGTCGCGGCAAGAGGACGGAGACATTCGTAGAAGGCGACCTGGTGGACCATACCGCATACGAGCAAAACCCCAACGATCCGCTGAACGGCCAGCGCACGCTCGTGCGCCACAATTCGGAGATGACGGCTGGCTCCATAATGGAACGAATTGTCCATGGGGAACGCGTCCTGCATCAGTAAGAACGAACCGGCATCCGTGGGCCAGACGGTGCAATATCTGCAGCGCGGGTTTGCGGTGGTCCTTCCCACGGACACTCTTTACGGTCTCGCTGTTGACGCGCTGAACGAGCGCGCAGTTGAGCGGTTTTTCAAATTAAAGCAGCGGCCTGCGACCAAGCCCGTGCCGCTGTTTGTGCGTGATATTGCCATGGCCAAGGAGATGGCCTTTATTGATCGGCGCCAAGAGGCAATGCTGGAAAAGCTCTGGCCTGGCCCGTTTACGTTTGTGCTTTTTAAGCGCAACAAAGTGTCTTTGCGGTTGACGGGCACCACGCAGAAAGTAGGACTGCGCATTCCCGACGATACGTTTTGCCAAGCTGTGCTGGACGAATTTGGCGGGCCCATCACTGCCTCCTCCGCCAACATTTCCGGCAAGGAAGCGCCGACAACAGTTGAAGAGATTATGGCGCAGTTTAAAGAGCATGGCACCGCGCCGGACCTATGCGTGGACGCGGGTCCCCTTGAGGGGCGTCAGCCCTCAACGGTTATTGATATTTCGGGGCCGCGCGCCGTTATTGTGCGCATGAGTGCGGCGAGCCCGGCCCAGCTGGCAACTATTTTAAAAGCAGGAGAATCCTTATAGGCGGTTGGCTCCATGGCAGAGTACACGCGTTTTATTCAAAACCACCTGCACTACTCGTTCAGCCGCGAGCTCACGGAGCTGTACGTCTCTTCGACGATTCGTAACATCGCGGTAGGGCTTGTGCTCATTTTTGAGCCCATTTATCTCTACCAGGTTTTCGGAGAGTCGCTGGCCAAGACGTTCTTCTTTTTTGGCGTGACGTCTTTGCTGGTGGCTGTCTTCTCTCCATGGGGCATGCAGGCCGTGGCGCGCATTGGAGTCAAGCACGCGATGTTGGCGAGTACGCCGTTTATCATTGCCTACTATATTTTATTGCTCAACATTGAGCAGATAGGGCTTTGGCTCCTTGCACTGCCGTTCTTAATGGCAGTGCACTCGGTACTGTATTGGCCCGCATTCCACATCGACTTTGCCAGGTTTTCCGACAAAAAGCAGCGCGGACGTCAAACGAGCTACGCGGTCGTCATTATCTCGCTCGCCTCAAGCGTAGCACCGCTTGTCGGCGGCGTGGTCATTGCGACTATGGGTTTTACGCCGTTGTTTATCATGGCGTTGGCGCTCTTCTTTGCCTCAATTATTCCACTGTTTCTTTCAAAGGATATTCAGGAGCACTACCACGACCACTACGAAACACCCTTTGAAGAGGTGGCAGCTCCCAAGTATCGAAGGTCTGTTATTGCGTTTGCCGGTGAGGGGAGTGAGCTATTGTTGTATCGAATCGTCTGGCCGCTGTTCTTGTTTTTGCTTGCCATCAACTTTGAAATGCTGGGGCTTATTACTTCGGCTGCGCTCGTGGTCGGCATGGTGGTGGCGGTGTATGTGGGTCGTATTACCGACGTGCGCGGGCCCGAGCGCATGCTCAAGTGGGGCGCGATAGCCACGGCCGTACTGTGGCCGTTGCGTCTGTTGGTGCGCACGCCGCTGGACGCGTTCCTGGTGCACTTGAGTAATGAGTTTACCCGCTCAATGGCCTATATCCCCTTTGGCGCCCTGTTTTATAATTGGGTTGGCGGTGCGGGGTTCAACCGCGATCGCTTTGTATTGATTCGCGCCATTTCGCTCAATGGGGCGGGAGGAATGCTCTTGGTAGCGATTGGGGTGGCTTCGCTATTTACCGACCAAATTCAATATGCGTTCTTGTTGGGCTCGGTCTTCTCATTGGCGCTTTTGTTCATGCTCCACGCACCCGCTCGCCTGCGGCATAACGGCGGGTAACAAAAAAGCCCGTTAGGGCAATAAGGAGGACGTATATACGAACGAATATACGTGCACGCCGACTCGTCCCCGTGACGAGTCGGCGTGCTGGGTGGTGGTCTTTGCCACAAGTCTTCTGATGTCGGCAAAGTTGTTGGGCTTTTTGACCCATCCCTCCTCAACGTGTTCTGCAGACCATCGGAGGATAGCCGCCTGCACGGTCCACTTCTGGAAAAGGGCGAAGGCCTCGTCTCCGGCCTCCGGAGGCGGAGACGAGGCTCCGGGAAATCGTCGATCCAGGAGGATGATGTCTCCAAGACCTAACTCCCGAAAGAGTTCTTCGTTCTGTCGAATCTCATCGAGGCTTGCCAGTACGGCAACAACCTCGTACCCCTCGCCTCCCAGAACCGCAATGTAAGCGTTGGCGCGGTATCGATCGTCCTCAACGACAACCGCGCGAGGTTGCGTTGTCATGGGCATCCTTTCAGCATATACGGTTTCTCTGACTGTTTATAGAATACTATATTTTTTCTTGTTTGTCAACAGCAAAGCACCCTGCACCTTGTTTCAAGGTGCAGGGTGCTTTGCTATGAGAAGCGGCTGGCGATATAACGCGCGAAGGCCTCGTATTCTTCTTTGCCGAAGAAGCGCTTTATCGCTGGCTGGCGTTCGTTTGGGTTTACCCACTCGTAGGAGGCATGTTCCTCAGAAAGCTGGATTTTCCCGCCGAGGTACTTGGCATCATAAATCGTTACGAGCACGCGGTTTTTGGTGTCGGGGAAGTAGCGCTTGAACTGGAAGAGCGGCTGGCCTAGCTGGTAGCGGACGTCGGTACCCAGTTCCTCGCGCAGTTCGCGTTGCAGAACCTCGATAAGGGATATTTTGGACTCTGTCTCATCGATGCGTCCGCCAGGAAAATCAACTTTACCGTGCCGCTTGTCGAAGAGCAGTAAGACCTTATCGCCATCGCGAAGAAGCGCTTTAAGCGAGACCTGGAAGGAAGCAATAGGAAGGCTGTTCATAGATATAGTGGGCGAGGAGGGATTTGAACCCTCATGGGCTTGCGCCCAATGGTTTTTGAGACCATCCTGTATACCGTTCCAGCACTCGCCCGATAACTTTCCGATTCTACCACAGAACAGGAGCACTGTATAGATACGCGTATATCGCTCCCAGCCTACGCTCTATGGTATTATACCCACAGAATGGGACACGTTATAACGGTTATTAATCAGAAAGGGGGGACAGGAAAGACCACATCAGCGGTGAACCTTTCGGTATACTTGGCGCAGGCCGGCAAGCGCGTGTTGGTGGTGGATATGGATCCGCAAGCCAATGCGACCTCAACACTTGGCAACGGAGCTGCTGTCACGACCAGTGTGTACCATACGCTCGCAGGCGGTATTTTGCCCGAAGACATCGTACAAAAAACAGCTGTCCCTTCATTAGATGTGTTGCCCGCTTCGCAGGATTTGGCGGGGGCAACTATTGAACTCGTGAGCGTAAAAAATCGTGAATACCGTTTGCACGATGTCGTAACGCGCCTGAAGGGACAATACGACTATATTCTTATTGATTGCCCGCCGAGTTTGGGCCTGCTTACCTTGAATGGTATCGTCGCGGCGGACCATGTTATGATACCCGTACAGTGTGAATATTACGCGCTGGAAGGTCTTGGACAGCTCTTGCATACGGTAGAGATGGTGCGTAATAATTTAGGAAAGAACGTGAACATTTTGGGTGCGGTCTGTACCATGTACGACAAGCGCAACCGGTTGAGCCGCGCGGTTCTGAAGGAAGTACGCCGCAATTTCCCCGGGTATGTATTTGATGCCGTCATCCCGCGTAACGTGGCGTTGGCCGAGGCACCCGGCTATGGCCAGACCGTCAACCAATTCCGCCCCGATTCCGTAGGCGCTCTTGCCTACCAGCGTTTGGCAAAAGAAGTCATACAGAGAACAAGTAGGTTTCTATAACGTAGGCACTTGGCGAGCTCGGAGAGCGAGCCCAGTGGCAGTGTTACTCTGTTCGTAGACGAAGAGTTACCAAAGTAAACCCTTCGAGCCGCCTACGGCGGCCTCAGGGTACTCAATTTTGTAGCTACTCGCTACGCTCATAGACAAAATTGGTATGAAAGGTCTCGAATCTCTTATTCCTCAAAAACGAAATCCCTACGGTGAAGATGCGCCCACTCGCGACAGCGTTTTTATGATTGATATCGACAAGATAAAACCCAACCCGTATCAGCCGCGGCGTGAATTCAAAAAAGACGAATTGGCAAGTTTAGCTGACTCCATTAAAGTGTATGGCATTTTGCAGCCGCTTATCGTAAGTAAAGTAGAGCGTGAGGTTCCCACAGGGCGGCTGGTAGAATACGAGCTCGTTGCGGGTGAGCGCCGCCTGCGCGCCGCGCAGATGGTGCGGCTGCCCCAAGTGCCCGTCATTATTCGCCATGCCATCAACAGCACGCAAAAATTGGAGGTGGCCCTCATTGAAAACCTCCAGCGTGATGACCTTAGCCCGGTTGAAGAGGCCGAGGCATACAAGCGTTTGCGCGATGAGTTTGGCATGACCGTGCAAGACATTGGCCGCCAAGTGGGTAAGTCTCGACCGTACGTAGCCAACATGATGCGCATTCTTAATTTGCCGGAATACTTGAAGGACGCGTTGTTGGAAGAGAAGATTAATGAAGGGCATACCCGGCCATTGCTGCGGCTAACCCACGATCCCGCATCGGAGCGAAAACTCTTCGATGAAATTGTCCAGCAGCGATTCACGGTACGTCAGGCAGAGGCCCGTGCGCGGGAGCTCCTCGCTAAAAGCGCAGTTGTTCGAGAACCGGGTGCCACCACCAGTTTAGAAGGAGGCAAGTCGATCGTAGATAATGACCTCCTCCAACTCATTGACCGTTTCAAAAATCATCACCAACTTTCGCGCGTGAAAGTGAAAACTGAAGGACGCCAGGCGCGCCTGGCTATTGGGTTTTCTTCCAAGAAAGATCTGACCGACTGGATAGAACGGTTGCTCACGTAGACCGCATGGGGTAGAATGAAAACTCCGCGTTGGGCGGAGTTTTTCGTGAAGTAATATAAGCAAATACGGTCTCCGGCTCCTCCTACGGAGAGCGGCGGATGACGTTACTGCAGCCAAGGGGAGCATTCGCGCTATTGTGCTCAGTATCTCCTGCGCCCTCGCGTAGTCGGGCTACATACGTAAATTCATTTGCCCTTTTGGGCAATAACGACACATGGGAAAATTCAAACAAGCAGGAAAAATGCTTTGGTGGAAGGCGAAGGGCATGAGCCAAGAGGATATGATGAAAAAGATGGCCGAGGACCCGGACGTGCAGACCATGATGATGAAGGTCCAAAAGGGCCTCATGACGGGTAAGATAACCCAGCAGGAGCTCATGCTGTTACAGCAAAAAGCGACGCAGAACCCGAAGGAAGCACAGCAACTGTTCGAAGACCTGCTGGAAAAAGTAGACGAATAGAGCCGCCCACACAAAAGCCCCGTACCATTGTACGGGGGGTTTTTGTGGGGG
>JBBDZE010000005.1:3303-17348 GCA_040900345.1 Candidatus Spechtbacterales bacterium | reverse complement strand
GATTGAGATTGGGGTCGGCCCGGCAGGTTAGCGAAGAAGGGCAGCACGTTGGAGCTCACGTCCTGTCTGCTTGACGAGGAGGTGTGTGCTCATGGCGACCTGGGGGTCCTCGAGTCGCACCGCTCCTATCCGGGAGAGGTAGGCCACGAGGACGCATACTCGGAGTGATGTCGAGTAGGGTGCCCCATCGTATCCCCACCGTGGACGTGCCCTACCCTTTGTGCGCTGCTTTCTGCTTCTGCCCTTGGTCGTGCGTCGGTTGCTCATACTCCCTCCGATCGATGGTCTGAGCGCAGATTGAGTGACTTGTCGATATTAAAACATAACTAAAGAAATAACGCAATGGGTTGCGTTATTTCTTGGCTGGGGCACGGCGCGTCTTGCCGCGTTTGGGTCGCGCGGCAGCTTTGGCTATCAGCTCTTGCGCCATCTCCTTGGTCACCTCCTGCGGCTCGGTGCCCTTAGGAATGCGGGCGTTGACCTCCCCGTCGGTAATGTAGGGCCCGTACCGGCCCACTTTCACAATGATGTTCGTGCCCTCAAACTCTTTGATAACCGACTTTTCCTCCTCTTCCTTCTTGGCGGCGATAATTTCAAGCGCGCGTTCCTTTGTGAGGGTGTAGGGGTTGTCCTCTTTGATACTATAGTAGGTTTTGAGGACCTTTACGTAGGGTCCGTAAGGCCCCACATTGACGGTAATAGTGTTGCCGTCTGCGTCCGTACCCACATCGTGCGGCAGGGAGAGATACTGCAGCGCGTCTTCCAGCGTGACCTCGTCCATGCCCTTGCCTTTGGGCAGCGGCGCGAACTTGGGTTTTTTGTCGTCTTCGGCCTCGCCCATTTGCACGAATGGCCCGTAGCGTCCTACGCGCACCGAAATGGGCTCTTTGGTTTCAGGGTGCACACCGAGCTCGCGCATACCGGTGATTTCGGCGCGCGAAAGCTCCTCGCTTTTTTCTTCCAGGTTCTTTTCGAACGGCTCGTAAAACTCGCGCATTACTTCGTGCCAATCGCGCTCACCCTCGGCAACGTCATCCAGGTTGCCTTCCATTTTTGCAGTGAAGGCGTAGTCGACAATGCGGCTAAAGTGCTCGACGAGCAGGTCGTTGACGAGCTTACCCATGTCGGAGGGGAGCAAGCGTTTGTTGTCGTCTTTCAGTACGTAGTTTCTATCTTGAATGGTGGAAATAATAGATGCATACGTTGAAGGCCGGCCAATGCCAAGCCGTTCCAGCTCTTTGATGAGCGTGGCTTCTGAATAGCGCGCTGGCGGCTGGGTAAAGTGCTGTTCGGCGGTGATACCCTTTTGTTCCAGCGCGTCGTTTTTGGAAAGGGGCGGCAGCTCGTTCTCGCTCATTGAGACGGGATAGACCTTCGTAAAACCGGCGAAGCGTAAGATGGAACCTGTCGCGCGCAGGGCATAGGGGGTGGTCGTGGCAATGTCCACCGTGGTGGCGGCAAAGCGGGCCGGGGTCATCTGGCTGGCCATGAAGCGCTGCCAAATAAGCGTGTAGAGCTTTTTCTGCGGGCCCTCTAGCTTCACGTTATCGGGATGGCGGCTTGCCAGGTTTTGGCCTTCGGCGAAGGCCGGGCGGATGGCTTCGTGCGCCTCCTGGGCGCCCTTGGAGCTCGTGCGGTAGCGCTTAGGTTTTTCGGGGAGGTAGTCTGTGCCAAACTCGTCTTGCAGGTAAGAACGGGCGGCCGTGACGGCGCTTTCTGCTAGGTTGAGCGAGTCGGTGCGATGATAGGTGATGAACCCGCGCTCATAGAGGTTTTGCGCAACGGACATGGTACGCCGCGCCTGGAAACCAAACCGTGCACCGGCCGTTTGTTGGAGGGTGCTGGTGGTAAACGGCGGGAACGGATTGCGCTTGGTCTCTTTTTCTTCCACGTCGGCGACCGTGAACTCAGCCGCTTCAAGCGCCTGGACAATCGCATCGGCAGCTTCTTTTGAACCGATGGCGAGCTTGTCCAACGTTTTGCCCTCTTTGGCATGCAGCCGAGCGCTAAACTCCGAGGCCTGCCCTTCCGGAGCCCCTTTGAGGTGAAGAAGGGCCTCAATGCTGTAGTATTCTTGTTCTTTAAACGCCTCGCGTTCGCGCTCCCGCTCGACAATAATGCGCACGGCCACAGATTGCACGCGTCCGGCCGAAAGGCCCCGAGCAACTTTTTTCCAGAGGAATGGGGAGAGGCTATACCCCACGAGGCGGTCTAAAATGCGTCGTGCCTGCTGGGCGTCCACTAAATTGCTGTCGAGCGGACGTGGTTCCTTAAGAGCCCGCTCAATGGCTTCCTTCGTGATTTCATGAAAAACGATGCGCTTGGCTTCCTTGCCCTTTAGGTCCAGCACTTGAGTGAGGTGCCAGGCGATGGCCTCGCCCTCGCGGTCCTCATCGGTTGCCAGGATGACGCTGTCGGCCTTGGCCAATGCTTTCTTGAGGGCCGTGACGTTTTTGCGTGATCTGGTGGGAATAACGTAGTGGGGTGCAAAGTCGTGTTCTACGTCGACCCCGAGTTTGCCTTTGGGTAGGTCACGTATATGGCCGAAGGATGAGGTTACCTCAAATTCGTTCCCGAGGAAACGGGAAATAGTGCGGGCTTTTGTGGGGCTTTCAACAATGACTAAGTCCATGCGTGTTCGCTGCGCTCATAAACAGAGCGGTAGGCTTTAGAGTAAGAGAGCTTTAGGAAAAGCCTAACTCCTCATGCTTTCTCCGCTTATGTACTACTTCTTAACGACATAGGTATTTGGCCCTGCCTCTTGTATGGCGTCTTGCAGGACCAGCGTGGCCAGTGCTTCGGCTACCTCGCCAGCGCCAAGTTTAGTACGTTGTATGATTTTGTCAACATGCAGGGCCTCGTCGGCCTCCTCGATAAGCTTCAAAATGGCCTGTTCTTCCGCGGTTCCTTCGAAGGTGAGGGAGGTTTGCCGGGGCTGGTATTCAGGGTTGATATCACGCAACACATCTTCGGCCGAGGTCACGCATAGTGCTCCCTGGCGGATAAGCTCGTGCGAACCCTCGTTGAGGCGGGAAAAGATGGAGCCCGGCACCGCATAGACGTTGCGGTTGCTCTCAAGCGCGAGCCGTGCGGTAATGCGCGAGCCGCTCGCCAGGGGCGATTCTACCACCACGGTGCCCTGTGTGAGGCCGGCGACAATGCGGTTGCGCTCGGGGAAGGTGTATGCGCGCGCTTGCGCCCCCGGCTCGTACTCGCTTATCACAATGCCGCCTGCTTCAATAATAGCACGTGCCAACCCCACATTTTGCCGCGGGTATATGCTGGCCTCATCCACGCCCGAGCCCAGTACGGCCACAGTCGTGCCGCCCACCTCGAGCGCGGCGCGATGAGCGGCCGTATCAATACCTCGTGCCAGTCCGCTCACAATAGCCACACCCTCGCGAGCTAAACCGAAAGCGATGGCATGCGCTGCCTCTTTCCCATAGCTTGAACAGCGCCGCGTGCCCACCACGGCCAGTGCCGGTTCAACGGAAAGCGCCTCTAATCTTCCACGGTAAAAGAGACGCTTTGGCGGCTGGGCAATTTCGCGCAGAAGGGAGGGATACGCGGAGTCGGCTAGGGTTAGTTCTTTGATGGTGTCTTGATGCATACGTTGAGAGCGTGAGAGCTCTAGAGCGTTAGTTTTTAGGGCCTTTTAAAAGCTCTAGCGCCCTAACACCTAACGCTCTTGCGTTCTAATCTGTTCAACCGCCTCGTTCAGTAATTGACAATACAGGTTAAACCCGACGCGCGCAATGTGGCCGCTTTGCTCGCGGCCCAAAAAGTTGCCCGCACCCCGCAGCTCCAGGTCGCGCAGGGCTATTTGGTATCCCGAACCCAAAAACCGGTGCTCGGCCAGCGCCGAGAGGCGTGCCTGGGGTTTGGCGGCCAGGCGCCGTGAAGGGTAGAGGAAGTAGGCGTAGGCCTGCACGTCTCCGCGGCCAATGCGTCCACGAATCTGGTGGGCTTGAGCCAGGCCCAGGCGCGTGGCGTCGTCTACAATGAGTGTGTTGGCGTGAGCTACATCAAGCCCGTTTTCCATAATGGTCGTGGAAATAAGGATAGTAATATCGCCGGCAGCGAACTGGTCCATGGTGGTAATGATGGCTTCCTCCGGCATTTTTGCGTGGAGCGTAGCAATGCGGACCCTTTCACCAACGAGTTCTCGCAGAAGGTCCATAATTTTTCCTAGTGAAGCAATGCGGTTGTGGAGCACATAGATCTGCCCGCCGCGCGCAAGCTCCAGGTGGAGGGCTTTGGCGATGGTTTTTTTGGTGGTACGCGCGATGATGGTTTCAATGGGCTTTCGTCCGGGCGGAGGTGTTTCCAGGAGCGAAATATCACGCAGGCCGCTTAACGCGAAGGAAAGCGTGCGAGGCAGCGGGGTGGCGGAAAGAGAGAGAACATCAAGCTCAGCCCGACGCTCTTTGAGGTATTCTTTTTGGCGTACACCGAAACGTTGCTCCTCGTCGATGACGAGCAAGCCCAAGCGTGGGATGCCAACATCCTGCTGGAGCAAGCGGTGCGTGCCGATGACAATATCCACCTTGCGGGCGGCGAGGCCTTCCAGCACGTCGCGCTGTTCCTGGCGCGATTCGATGCGGGTGAGTTTTTTAATAACGACTGGATAGCTTGCGGCCGTTTTAAAACGCTCACTGAATGTTTTGTAATGCTGGTGGGCCAGTATCGTTGTTGGTGCGATAATGGCCACCTGGTAGCCGGCTGAGACAGCTAGCGCGGCGGCGCGTATCGCGATTTCGGTTTTACCAAACCCAACGTCACCTGCTATTACACGATCCATAGGCTTGGGTGCGGCCAAATCGGCCCGTATGGTGTCGATTGCCTGGTGCTGATCGTCGGTTTCCGTATAGGGGAAGGATGCTTCCAATGCCTCGATGAGCCCTTCATCAATGGCGTAGCGCTCACGCATGGCGACTTCACGCGCCGCGTAAATGCGCACGAGCTCACGTGCGGTGGCGATAAGGTCTTCCTTTACGTTGCGCTTGGTTTTCTCCCACAGGTTGCCGCCCAGGCGCGTAAGGATGGGCTGGGTAAAGCCGATGTAGGGAGTTACTCGACCCAGCGCGTCACAAGGCACTCGCAGCACATCACCTGCAGCGTACTCAATAGTAAGATATTCGCGTCCGTCGATGTGCTCGGCGCCCTGGTAGCGGCCAATGCCGTGGTCGATATGCACCACGTAGGTCCCAGGGTTGATACTGGAGAGCATCTCCTCGTGGTCCCGCTGCTGTTTGGTGCGAGCTTCAAGGGAGAGCGAGGGCTCTTTGCTGACAAGCTGCTTGAGCGGCGTTTCAGGCTGGGCATTGGATACTTCGGGCAGGAGCGTAAGAGTATCAATAGTGTTGCCATCGTATTCTATGCGCGTGGCACATGCCGCATTGATGGGAAAAATATCCACAATGCCGCCGCGGCTGGCGAACTCTCCCGGCGCCCGCACCAGGGTTACTTTGTGGTAGTTCCAATCCGTCAGGCGGCGCAGCAGCTGGCTTACGGGCAGGAGCTGGTCGTGTTCCAGCTCCATATAGTTGTTGCTCCACCAACTCAACGGATTGCGCGCCTCCTCACGGAGACTGCTGCCGTGCTGGGCGAACCAAACTTGCCCCCGATCCAATAGGGCGGGGGTGGTGCGCACGATGCCAAGGTGGCCGGGATGTGTCAAATTGTCGGTGCGTGTGGTTTCTGCCACGCTCATGTTGTACAATGCCTCGAAACTTCTGTAAAGGATTAGGCTGTGGGTTCTTCCGGGGCGGGCGGTTCGCGGAGCGCGGCAAGCAGAGACGTGGCCCAAATGTGCGCGGCGTTTTTGAGGGCGGCCAGTCGGTCCGGTGAAAGGGTGCCGGTGACAAATGCGCTCATCATTTCGGGGGAGCGTTTTTCGGGCATGTTTTCAGGACGAATGCCAATACGGAAGCGGCTGAAATCAGACGAACCGAGTTGTTCGATGATGTCGGCAATGCCGTTGTGGCCGGCGGCTCGTCCTCCGCGTGAAAGGCGAATGGTGCCAAGGGCCAAATCAATATCGTCGTGTACGACCCACAGCGAGGCGAGCGAACCCACTGGGTAGGCGCGTACAAGATTGCGTACCGCTGAGCCGGATTGGTTCATGAAGGTTTGCGGTTTGGCGAGCACCACGCGGCGCCCGGCGATCTCAGTCTCATGCATATTGAGCTGTTGCTTGGTGGTCTCGCGAAGGGGGATGCTCTCCTCCTTGAGCAGCGCGCGCAACTCGTCTAACGCCATGGCTCCGGCATTGTGCGGTGTATGTTGGTACTGCTTGCCCGGGTTACCGAGACCGACAATAAGAATGTTTTGCATAGGGCGTGTAGGGAAATGCTTGAAAGCTCCGCAGGACTCAGGACTAATGAGGAGAACCTTCACTATGGGCAGCCGCAAGGAGAAGTTGCTCGGCTATATGAGCCCGGATGGCGGAATAGTTCTCGGGGCCGGCCGTTGGGCGCAGCGTGTAGACGCGGGCGCCGTTTATGTCCGTATATTCGGACGTCAGCAAGTTGCGCTCGGCGGGCGTGATGCTGCGTAGGTGGATACCGCCCTCCGATACGCTCGAACTCATGCGGTATAGTGTGTAGAGTTCCAGAAGGCTGGCGTCGGTGGACATGTTGTTGGCCAGAGCGTTGCCAAACACCATGAGTTCTTCCCATTGGGTCGATTCACCATGGTCGTGGCCGTGCATCAGTTTAGCGCGTACCGCCCCTAGTAATTTTTGTTGGCGCTCCATGCGGTCAAAGTCGGCGCGCGGTGTGGAGCGATCACGCACGTACCAGAGTGCGGCGGCGCCATCGAGGTATTCGCCGTCAACATCTACGCCCTCCACAGTATCTACCACTTCGCGCACTGCCTCAAGGTTGACCACTGATGTGTAGTGTACGCTAAGGCCGGTGATTTCCTCAACCTTTTGGCGCATGAGGCCGGTCGCAGAAGCGGCGGGTGCCTCGGTGCCACCGCCTGCGCGGTAGAGTTCATTGATCTTAGTGAAATGCTCGCCATGCTTCACCCAAAGATCGCGGGGAATGGAAAATAGGTGGACCTGACGGTTTTTCGTATCCAAACTGAGCAGCATAATGCTATCAGTAAGATCCCCCGAGATATACTCTTCGCCTGAAATACCAAGCAGTAGGAAGTTGACGCGGCCCTCGTCTTCGCCCTTGAGAGAAGTACCGAACGGGTTTAAGCCGGCAAGGCGCTCAAATGCTTCGTTCGTAGAGGGAGTTGCAGCTTGCCCAAAGAAATCTACCCCCACCCAGGTGCGTGCGACGAGTATGGCGGTTATTCCCAATATAGCCAGCATGCTAGCCGCGAGGAATAGTTTCAGCAGTGATAGCGTGCCCACGATACGCATAAGTAGGGGCCAGTGTATCATATTTGGTGCCTGCTCGGTATAGATGGCTCCGTAGACATGCCTCGCATTTTCTAGTACAGTGTTGCTAGATGGAAGAATTATCAGGGTCTCCGAGCGAAGCACGACGTTTTTCGTGGGATCTTGCCCTCGTTGTCATTATTGTCATGCTGGTAGTAATAGCGGTACGCCTTTTCGTGGTGCAGCCGTTTTTTGTTCGTGGGGCGAGCATGGAGCCTTCCTTTCATAATGGGGATTACTTGCTGGTCGATGAGCTTTCCCCAAGGTTTTCAAGCGTGGATCGGGGAGATGTTGTCATCTTTCGGTTCGTATCGTCCGGCGCCTCAAGCGGCGAATTCTATATTAAACGAGTAATCGGCCTGCCGGGCGAGACTGTTCGCGTTGAGGACGGCGTTGTGACGGTCATCAACGGGGAGCACCCCGAGGGCTTTGCCTTGGAAGAGCCGTACGTGGCGGGCGAGACGGTCGGTTCGGCCCATGTACGCCTGGGTGCGGGCGAATATTTTGTGCTGGGCGATAACCGCGACGCCAGCTATGACTCGCGCAGCTGGGGGGCGCTGTCCAAAGAGGCCGTTATTGGCAAGGTACTCTTGCGTGCCTGGCCCCTGGAACAGATGTCGCTCTTTGAGGGGCCGCAGTATAGTATTTAAAACGCAGGCGCTAGGTTGTAGTTGTTAGGTGATAGGCGGCAAACAAAAAGAGCCGAGTGTCCTAAAACCTAACACCTAATAGCTAAAACCTGATTGCGAGTGTAGCGAACAATCATTATGGCAAAGCAACCAAAATTCCAAACGCCGCTTGGCACCCACGATATCTTGCCCTCCGAGCAATACTGGTGGCAGCAATTTCGCGCTGTAGCCGAATCAGTCGCGACCTCATATGGATTTGGCCGCATTGATACACCCATCCTGGAGTTCTCGGAGCTTTTTGAAAAAGGGACTGGGCAAGATACGGACATTGTACTCAAAGAGATGTTTCGGCTCAAAACGCGCGGCGGCGCCGAGCTCACCCTTCGGCCGGAGGGAACCCCACCTGTGGCGCGTGCTTATATTCAACATGGCATGGAAAAATGGACGTCTCCCGTGAAGCTCTACTACATAGGGCCTATGTTTCGTCACGAAAAGCCCCAGCGTGGGCGTCGGCGCCAGTTGCATCAATTCGGCCTGGAGGTATTTGGCGAAGAAGATGCCGCCCGTGATGTGCAGGTCATCTTGGCGTTCTTTCGCATTTTCGAAAAACTCAAGCTGAAAGACGTTCGTCTTGAGATTAATACGCTTGGCAGCCCCGCCAGCAGAACGAAATATCAAAAGGTACTGCGCGAGTACTATAAGCCGCGCGTAAAACAGTTGGGCGTCGAATGGGAGGCGCGCCTCAAGAGCAACCCGCTTCGGTTGTTAGATTCCGACGACGAAAAAGCGTTGCGCATCCGAGCCCACGCGCCGCAGATTCTTGATTATCTCACTGAAGAAGACCGCGCGCATTTTCGCGAGGTACTGGAGTTGCTTGATACGCTGGAGATTCCGTATTTCCTCAACCCGTACTTGGTACGAGGGCTGGACTACTACACCCGCACGGTATTTGAGGTCTTCCAAGGTTCGGACACGGGCGAGGCGGTGGATGAGGACGGCAATGCCGTCAAGCGTCTGGCGATTGCCGCGGGTGGTCGCTATGACGAACTCGTCAAACAGCTCGGCGGCGGCGAGGTGCCTGCTGTGGGAGGCGCTATCGGTATTGAGCGCACGCTCGACGTACTGCGCGCCCAAAGCAAGGGTGCGCCCCAGCAAGAGCCGACCATCTTTTTGGTGCAGTTGGGCGACCGGGCTAAAAAGCAGGCGTTGTTGTTGTACGAGGAGTTTCGCAAGGCCGGCGTGAGCGTTGGCGAGGCGTTTGGTCGCGGCTCTATTACCGCTCAGCTGAAGGTTGCTAATAAGGTTGGCGCTCCCTTTGCCATTATTCTTGGGCAAAAAGAGGTACTTGACCACGTAGTGATTATCCGTGAAATGGAAACGGGCACGCAAGAAACCGTGCCGGAAGAAAAGCTCGTGCGCGAGATTAAAAAGCGTCTCGAAAAAAAGAACAAGAAGAAAGGAAAATAGGCATGATTGACGAGAATGTTTTCGCCAAAATCATCGCGGGTGAAATTCCGGCCGAGGTACTCTTTGAGGAAGACGATCTTATCGTAATCAAAGATATTAAGCCCAAAGCGCCGGTACATTATCTGGTCGTTCCGCGCAAAGAGATTCGGACGATCAACGATAGCCGGGAGCAGGACGCCCAACTACTGGGGCGCATGATACTGGCCGGAAAGAAGGCCGCGCGCAAGCTGGGTATTGACGATGGATACAAATTAGTGTTTAACGTGGAGGCGAAGGGAGGACAGGTCATTCCGCATATCCATCTGCATGTGCTGGGTGGGTGGCAGGACGGCGCCTCTGAATAATGCGTACGTAATTACTATAATGATGGTACAAACAACCAAACAAGAATCGACCACCGGCGTTGAAGTGGTCCGCAAAGACCGCGAATCCGTAGGGAGCTTGTTACGGCGTTTCAATCAGCGCATCCGTCAAAGCGGTGTGCTGATTGCCGCCCGACAAAATCGCTATCGGGTCAACGAACCGAACCGTCGCCGACGTCGCGAGAGCGCGTTGGTGCGCGCGGAGGACCGGAAGAAATATCGGGTGTTGCGCAAATGGGGGAAGGTGAAGTAACGCATGGTTGCGTTTCTCCTGTCGCCGGTACTTCGGCGCAGGGCGTATAATCCTCATTGCGTTTGATGCGACGATAAGAACTCCTCGCGCTGTCGCGCTCGTCGGACAGCTCATTTTGCTATTTCGCTCGCAATGCACGGACTGTATTTCCTGGGCGGGACTGACTGGATGAGAAAGAACATGGTTTAATATGGGTATGAACCTCAAGCAACAAATTCAAAAAGATATGCTCGCTGCGGTAAAAAGCCGGGACGACATAACGCGTTCCACACTGCGCATGCTTTTGGCCGCCATTGGTACCAAAGAAATTGAACTGGGTAAAAAGGACGAGGGGCTCGATGACATGCAAGCTGGTGAGATTGTCCTCAAAGAAATCAAAAAGCGCCAAGACGCCGCCCAACAGTACGATGATGGCGGCCGCCCGGAATTGGCGAGCCAGGAGCGTGCCGAGATTGAAATTTTGATCGTCTACGCCCCCGAGAAGCTACCCGAGCAAGAACTGCGCGCTATTATTTCCGCTGCCATAGAGAAAACAGGAGCCACGGGTTCGCAGGACACGGGTTCCGTCATGAAAGAGGTCATGCCGACGGTTCAGGGACGTGCTGATGGTGGCGCGGTGCAGAAACTCGTACAAGAGTATCTCTCGGGCTCATGACAACCCGTGTTGTCTGTGAGGTGATCAACGAAACAGACCGCGCGGTTGACGAACGGTTCATATGCCGTTGTGTTGAAGCGGCGGTTGTCGCCAGGCCCCCGTCCGACGAGTCGGTGGCGATTTCGGTCGTGCTGGTAGGGCCTGAGCGCATGCGCGTACTCAAGCGGGAACATTATGGCGTGGACGAGGTGACCGACGTACTTTCGTTCGCCGCTCCCGTGGAGGAACGCCGCACTCAACAAAACGGGCAAGAGGGGGTATACTTGGGAGAAGTAGTGGTGTGCCCTGCATTTTGGGAAGGGAGGGTTTTCGATGCCACTGCAGTGTCCCGTGGTGCGCGGTGGGAGTTTTGTCATACGCTTGTGCATGGAACACTGCACCTGTTGGGTACACACCATGAACATTCCTCGGACGCTCTGACGGATATGCACGCGCTGGAAGAAGACATCATTGATTCACTCCTCTAAATTTGTTCCAGCTCACTAATTTTGCGCAATGGCTCAAGAGCACATAGTTGTCGGCATTGATATCGGTACACACTACGTGTATACGGTTGTAGCTGCTGTATCCGCGGAAGCCCCACTTCCTCAGATTATTGGTATTGGTCGGGCCCGTTCCTATGGCATTCGCCGAGGTACCATAATTGATCTGGATGACGCGGCGACCGCCGTTGCCGAATCCGTACGGGAAGCAGAACAGTCAGCTGGCGTGAAAATTGAGCGCGCATTTTTGAGTATCGACGGCAACCATATCGTTTCTTTGCCTTCTCGTGGTGTGGTGGCGGTATCCCGAGCTGACGGCGAGATTTCCGACGACGATGTGACCCGTGTAATCACCGCTGCCCAAACGGTCGCGCTGCCGCCCAATCGCGAGATTCTCCACACGCTGCCGTTTGAATACATTGTGGACAACGAAGGCGGCCTGCGCGACGTAGCCGGCATGAACGGCCTTCGCTTGGAGGCCAACGCGCTCATCGTTGGGGGTTCGTCGGGCCACATCAAGAATCTTGAGCGCTGCGCCAGCAGCAACAACATCCAGATTGACGGCCTAGTGCTTGCTCCCCTCGCCGCGGCCAACGCGGTGGCTTCAAAGCGACAAAAGGAGCTTGGCGTGTTGGTCTTGGACATTGGTGGCGGCACCACAGGGCTGGCGGTGTTTGAAGAGGGGAACCTTCTCTACACCAATGTACTGCCTATGGGCGGGGACAACATCACCAACGACCTGGCCATTGGGCTGCGTACCACCATTGAAGTGGCAGAGCGCATCAAACGCGAGTACGGCGCCGCGCTGGTTTCGGAAGTAGCCAAAACCGATCGCATCGACCTTTCTAAATTTGACCCGAAAGAAAAAGACCTCGTGCTGCGCCGCGATGTCGTCGAGATTATTGAAGCGCGCATGTCGGAGATCTTTGAAGTTGTCAACAAGGAGCTTCGAAAGATCGGCAAAGAAGCGATGTTGCCCGGGGGCGTGGTGTTGGTGGGAGGGAGCTCAAAAATTCCTTACGCGGTTGATTTGTGCAAGAGTAAGTTGCGTCTGCCGGCCCAGGTGGGATTCCCTCGGAACGTGGAGGGTATTGTCGGTTCCGTGGACGATCCATCATTCGCCACCGTAATCGGGCTGGTATTTTGGGGTCTGGAGCGCTCAAATTACCAGCGCGCTCGCATTGCGATGCCAAACCTTACTTCGTTTGGCGGCTCAGTCGATAAACTGCGCGGCTGGATGCGTGCTTTTTTGCCATAATATACGACGGCACGCGTCACACGAGAATATGCGGTTCTATGCCGCTGTATGCCTTGACGTATACAGGGTTTTTTTGCTAGGGTGATATATACTCTTTATGAAAGGCTTAGCTGCTAGGTGTTAGGCGTTAGCTCGAAAAGAATCCCATTGCGAGCTAGAGTCTGAAGCTTATTTGCTAAAGCCCGTTGGGGAACAGGGCGACAGTCTGCCAAGGCTTTGGCCACGGTGGACGCACAACCTTTATGGTCCAGATCAAACCGGAACTGCAAACATTCGCAAAAATCAAAGTTGTTGGCGTGGGCGGTTCCGGCTGCCACGCGCTGCAGCGTATGGTTTCTTCAAAAATTGAAGGAGTCGAATTTGTCGCAATAAACACGGATGCTCAGGATCTGCACTTTTCGGGTGCTCCGATAAAGATTCATATTGGCAAGAACCTCACGCGCGGCCTGGGAGCCGGCATGAACCCCGAAATAGGCCGCCAGGCAGCTGAAGAAAACCGTGACGAGATTCAGGACGCCCTCAAGGGTGCTGATATGGTCTTCGTAACCTGCGGATTGGGTGGTGGTACGGGGACCGGCGCGGCACCCATTGTGGCCGAAGCGGCCCGTGAGTCGGGCGCCTTGACGGTAGCGGTGGTAACGCGGCCCTTTACCTTTGAAGGCGCGCAGCGCGCGCGCATTGCCGAGGAGGGTTTGAACAATCTCAAAGACCACGTCGATACCCTCATCACTATCAACAACGACCGTTTGTTGCAAATCATCGATAGAAAGACATCGCTCATTGATTCGTTTAGAATCGTTGATGATGTTCTGCGCCAAGGTGTGCAGGGCATTTCGGATTTGGTCATTCAGCCCGGCATTGTCAACGTGGACTTTGCCGACATCCGCGCCATTATGCACGACGCGGGAAGCGCCCTGATGGGTATTGGTATTTCCACGGGCGAGGAACGCGCTATGGAAGCCGCTCGTAACGCCATTAACTCGCCGCTACTGGACCTGTCCATCGATGGGGCACGCGGCGTACTCTTTAGTGTCGCCGGCGGCGATGACCTGGCCATGAGCGAGATTAACGATGCGGCCAAGATTATCACCGATTCCATCAACCCCGATGCTAAAGTAATCTTTGGTGCGGTATTAGATGATCGTATGAAGAAAGGCAGTATTAAGGTCACGGTCATTGCCACGGGATTTTCAGACGTTGCCACGCAGCAGCCGGCCGAGATTAACTTTGGAGCACCCACTTCGCCCGAACGGGCCACCGAAGTTCCCGTACAGCACAGCCCCGAACCCTACCGACCCGCCCCTCAGTCCCAACCACGTCCTGAAGATCGCAGGGAGCGTCCGATAGAACGTGAACGTATCGAAGCCCAGCAGGCGTCTCAGCAGCTCCCGCGCCGGGAGCAGCAGCCCGAACGTAAGCATGTCACCGAAGAGAATGAAGAAGAGACCGATTGGGACATCCCCGCGTTCATCCGAAAAAAAATGCGCTAAAGGCGCTCACGTAAGATTTTCAAACGGCCCCGACATCTCGTCGGGGCCGTTTG
>JBBDZE010000005.1:0-3203 GCA_040900345.1 Candidatus Spechtbacterales bacterium | reverse complement strand
AAAGGCGCTCACGTAAGATTTTCAAACGGCCCCGACATCTCGTCGGGGCCGTTTGTGTAGGGGCTATGGTTACTTTTCCACAAAGGAGTCCCTTGAGTATAATAAAACCGTGCTATGCTTGGTGTAGTTTTGCTACCAAAAGCCCCCGTAGTGGGGGCGGTAATAGTTAGTGGCGGGAGAACTCAGAAAAATAGGAGAGCGAAAGCCGACAACTTTCAACGTGCTCTCAATGGGCGAACCGCGGTTTTACCCAGCAATTGTAGCTACAAACCCTAGCTGTTTCCGTTCCCACTTTGGGGGCTTTTGTATCTCTGCCATGACAGGCAAGAACTGTAACTTACAGTATATCATCTTACGTTAGTATACCGTCGAATTGCTGACAGTAAATAGTGAAGTTATCCACCCGGATTTTTTTTTCCACAGGACCACCTCTTGTCACATCTGCTGCCGTGCTACAATAAAACTCCTATGTAATACGCTGGCTATAAAAAGAGATCCCACCCCTGATGTGATCTCTTTTTGTAACCAGTGCGCATCGCAGCTAATTATTAATTTCTTTATATGAACTTCTCATACACCTGCGGCGTGTGCGAGGAGTAATTGGGGTCTATGGCGACTACGAAAACCATTTCATTTCAGCAGGTGCGCAAGCGTGACGGACGTCTGGCCGCGTGGGATCAAGAGCGCATAACGCATGCCATTACCAAGGCAATGGAGGCTTGCGGCGAAGGCATGCCGGCAGCGGATGCGCCGGTCATTTCCCATCAGGTGGTAAAAGAACTTGCCAAGCGCTTTCCCCACGAAACCTCGTTGGGCATTGAGCAAATTCAGGACATGGTGGAGGAGCAGCTCATTATGAGCGACTTCCCAAAGACCGCCAAGGCCTACATTTTGTACCGCTACATGCGTGCCGAACTGCGCAACACGCGTCGCCAGGTGCCCACGCACGTGCGTCAGCTTTCCGCCGACAGTAAAAAGTACTTCAGAAACCGCCTCTCGGAATTTATCTACTACCGCACCTACTCGCGCTGGATTGACGAAGAAAACCGCCGCGAAACGTGGATTGAGACAGTGGATCGCTACATGAGCTTCATGCGCGAAAACATCGAGCGTGCCTTCACCGAGGCCGAGTACGCCGAACTGCGCGAGGCCATTTTACAGCAGGAGGTGATGCCCTCCATGCGCCTTATGTGGGGCGCGGGGGACGCGGCGCGTAAGACGAACGTGGTTGCCTATAATTGCTCGTTCATTGCCCCATCCAAAATAGAGGACTTTGCCGAAATTATGTACCTGTCCATGTGCGGGACGGGTGTGGGCTTTTCCGTGGAAACCAAAACCGCCCAACAACTGCCCATTATTAAGAATCAAACGGGTGAAAAGCTCGCCACGTACGTCATTGAAGACAGCAAAGAGGGTTGGGGGCATGCGTTCACCGCGGGCCTGAAGGCCTGGTACAATGGGCAGGATATCGATTTTGACTATTCAAAACTGCGCCCTGCCGGCGCCCGTCTCCACACCATGGGCGGCCGCTCCTCGGGCCCCGCGCCGTTGGTGGCCTTGTTGGAGTTTTCCCGTGCAAAAATAATGTCTCGCCAAGGACGCCGACTGCGCAACATCGACGTGCACGACATGGTCTGCAAGATAGGTGAAATAGTCGTTGCCGGTGGCGTACGCCGAAGCGCGCTTATATCACTTTCCGACCTGGACGACGAGGAAATGCGCCACGCCAAAGATGGCCAGTTCTACTTGAACGAACCCCAGCGCTCCATGGCCAACAACTCTGCCGTGTACGAAAGCAAGCCGGAAGCCACCGAGTTCTTGGACGAATGGCTCTCGTTGGCGCAGGGCGGTACGGGCGAGCGGGGCATCTTCAATCGCGGAGGCCTCGAGAAGCAAGTACCCAAGCGCCGCTGGGAACTGCTGAAGGACCATGCCGAAACGTCCGGCACTAACCCCTGCGGCGAGATTAATCTGCGCAGCAAACAGTTTTGCAACTTGTCCGAGGTCATTTGCCGCGACGGAGATACCGAAGAGAGCCTTCTGCGCAAAATGCGCCTGGCCACCATGCTGGGTACCTATCAGTCCTCGCTCACCAATTTTCAGTTCCTCTCCAAAGAATGGAAAGAAAACTGCGAAGAGGAGCGTCTCCTGGGAGTTTCCCTTACCGGCCAGTGGGACACGCCCGTCGTGCGCGACGAGAAGCTGCTCAAGAAGTTGCGCGATGAGTCCATTAAAGTCAACAAAAAGTACGCCAAGAAGATGGGCATCAACCCCTCCTCGGCCATTACTTGCGTAAAGCCCTCGGGCACGGTCTCCCAGCTGACTGACGCGGCATCCGGCATGCACCCGCGCCACGCGGCCTACTACATTCGCCGCGTCCGCATTAGTGCCACTGACCCGCTCTTCCACATGCTGCGCGACCAGAAGTTTCCGTACCAGCCCGAAGTGGGCCAGCCGGCCGATTCGGCCACGACCTTTGTACTGGAGTTTCCGGTAAAAGCGCCGGAAAAGGCCATCACGAAAAACGACCTTACAGCTCTTGATCAGCTGGAGCACTGGAAGCTCGTGAAAGAGAACTACACCGAGCACAACCCGTCCGTGACCATTTCCGTGGGCGAGGATGAGTGGATTCAAACGGCCAACTGGATTTATGACAACTGGGACATCATCGGCGGCCTTTCGTTCCTGCCCCGAAGCGACCATCACTACCAATTGGCTCCCTACGAGGAAATAACCAAGGAGCGCTACGAAGAAATGGTAGCCAAACTGCCCGACGTGGACTTTGCGGAAATTGTCACCTACGAACAGGAAGACAAGACGCAAGGGGCGAAGGAGCTGGCGTGCGTGGGCGGCGTGTGCGAAATAGACGATGCGACCGTCATGGAAGCTGACAAGGCAAAGGCGTAACCAACCTAAAAGCACCCGTACGGGTGCTTTTAGGAGAGAGAAAAAAATATGCAGTATCTTCTATCATACCGCCGCTATCTTCTTGGTGCTGTTCTGGGCATAACGGTAGGCGTTGTGGGTGTATGGGGAGTGGTGGCATTGTTCGGAAATACCACTACGCCAGAAAATAATCAGGATACTCTGCAGGAGCCACTCGACGCCACCGGGTAGCCAGGGGATACGGCCGATGGGTCTGAGCGGGATGCTCGGGGAAAGGCATCATTATTGAAGTCAGTCCCACAGAAATCGCCTACCTT
>JBBDZE010000004.1:0-8980 GCA_040900345.1 Candidatus Spechtbacterales bacterium | reverse complement strand
TTAGTTAAGTGGTATAACGGCGGTCTCCAAAACCGCGGTCGGGGGTTCGATTCCCTCAGCCCCTGCCTACGCTAAAGCTTCGGCAGGCAGGCCTGCCCTAAAGCATGAAAGCCCCTGAGTGGGGCTTTTGCAATGAAGGGATATGGTACACTATGGATACTATGGTATTGCGTTCGCCACGGGTTCTCATTTTACTCGGCGTTATTCTTGCGGATGTAGCGGCCATCTCGGTGTTGGCTGTTTTTGTGTACTTCGTATCCCAGCCGCGTGACGCTCACGCCCAGGAATTGAAGCAGGTAGTGGTCGGAAGAGGACTGGGCGTGCAGCAGATTGCGGATGTCCTGCAAGAGGAGGAGATTATTCAATACGATACGACCTTTGTGGCCTATGCAGTCCTCTCGGGCAAGGGAAGCGCCCTGCAAGCTGGAGTCTATGAATTAGGTCCCAATATGAGCCAAAGGGAAATTATTAGTATCTTAAGTGCCGGCCAGACCATCGACCATGTCAGGGTGATTATTTATGAGGGAGATACTATCGACAAGATAGCCAACCGTCTGTACATGCATCGAGTTATTGAAGACCAAGAAGCATTTGAGCTTGCTGCGACCATTAAAAGCACCGACGCCAAAGCGCAATACCAGTACGCCTTCTTTGATGCCGTACCCGAAGCATACTCGCTCGAGGGATTTTTGTTCCCCGACACATATGAGTTTAAAGTCGGGTCCAGTTCAGAAGAGGTGATTGACGCGATGCTGCATAATTTTAGCGAAAGGGTTGGCGATCGGGTTGGCAGGACCGAGCGATTCTACGACGTGCTTATCATGGCAAGTATCTTGCAGCGGGAGGTTCGCAGTGAAGAAGAGATGCGCCTGGCGGCGAGCGTCATTAATAATCGTGTGGCTAATGGCATGCCGCTGCAGATGGACGCGACCCTTGTGTACGTACTGAAACGTGTCATGCGCAGTTCGGACAAATCGCTTGATTCACCCTACAACACGTATCGCTATACGGGTTTGCCACCCACTCCCATAGCCAACCCAAGCTTGCAGGCCATTGATGCGGCGCTTAATCCCGCTTCCAGTGATTACATTTTTTATGTAAGCGACCGAAGCGGCGTGACGCACTTTGCGCGAACACTCAGCGAACACAATCGAAATATTGCGCGATATTTGAGGTAGGAGATGTGAGATTGGGGCCGGGCTAGGTTGACGTTCTCTATATTACTTGGTATATTGTCATCAACTCGCTTGCACGTGTGCTGTTTGCGCCCTTCTTGGTTCTGAGCCGCGAGCAGGGAACCGGCTGTGGCAGCATTCATCACACGTGCAGGCGGGCCTTCAATATAGCCGTAGACAGCCTCGACGCATCGGTCGGGGTCCCGTATACCCCCGACGTTTTGGTCGGGGCGTTGGGATGGGCTCCCGCAAGGGATTAAACGTCGCCTACCGAGGTAATCATAAACAGAACGGACGTTCATACAAACGTTCGAACAAATGTTTGTGATCTCACTGCGGCCCCTTAAAGGTCGTTTTATTTTTTTTCTTCGCCTTGCGAAGAAAAAAATCCTGAGCCGTTCGACTGCGCTCACGGTGAACAAGTCGAAGGATCCATTCATAAAGGCACCCTTCGACTCGTTGCGCTTCGCGCAACTCGCTCAGGGTACTCAATTTTCTACCAGCTCAGCTTCGCGAGTACGCTCGCTTTGCCGAGAAAATTGGTATGGCAATTTCACGAGCCAAAAAAGAAGAAGTGATTCGAATCTTGGAAGATTCGTTGAAGAACGCCCACGTGGTGATTTTTACCAACTTCCAGGGCATGGATGTGGTTGGTTTGACGAACCTGCGCGCAAACGTGCGACAGAGCGGCGGCACGTACCTCGTTGCCAGAAAGCGCCTTATTGCGCGCGCGCTTGAAAGCGCGGGGATTACCGGTGTGAATCCGGTGGGTATGGAAGGCGAGATCGCGCTGGCCTTTGGCATGACGGATGTCGCGGCAACCAGCAAGGCTGTCTATCAAGCCCAAAAAGAGACCGAACAATTGCAGATTATTTCGGGGATTATGGATGGCGCGATGTTGAGTGCTGCAGAGGTCGTGCAGTTGGCTACCTTGCCAAGCCGCGAAGAGCTTTTGGCAAAGGTTGTCGGCACCATTGCCGCACCGGCCAGCAGCTTCGTTCGTGTGCTGAACGGCAATATGCGCGGGCTAGTATATGCCTTGCAGGGAATCGCTGATCAAAAAGCATAACAATTAACTACTCGCTAACGCTCGTATTTACAGAGCTTTAGAGCTCTAGAGCACTAGGTGTTAGGACCTTTCCTAAAGCTCTAATGCTCTAAAACCTAATGCTCTTGTTTGTGAGCGAAGCGAACACACATAATGGCTGAAGAAACCAAAGAGCAAGAGACTGCCCCTGAGGCCGCTGAAGCCAAGGAGGCGACAGTAGAGGTTCCCGAAAAGTTCAAGGACCTCGTTGCACAGATTGAACAGATGAGCGTATTGGACCTTTCCGAATTGGTAAAGGTCTTGGAAGAGAAGTTCGGTGTTTCCGCAGCTGCCCCTGTGGCAGTAGCGGGTGCGGCTCCCGCCGGCGCTGAAGCCGCTGAAGAGGTATCCTCGACGGTTGCCGTTGAGATTACCGACGCGGGTAGTAACAAGATTGGTGTTATCAAGGCGATTCGCGCGGTCACCGAATTGGGATTGAAAGAGGCCAAAGACTTGGCCGACAGCGCCCCGAGCGTAGTAAAGGAGGGCGTTGCGCGCGAGGAGGGAGAAGAAATGAAGAAAAAGTTGGAAGAGGCGGGTGCAACCGTTACCCTCAAGTAAGGGCGGTAAATCCCATAATCAAAACACCCCCGAATGGGGGTGTTTTGATTATGGGATTTACTTTTTCCCCAGCTTTGACTACAATGCAGTAACTATAAAGAAGTATCCGGCTTCGCGCTGGATGATGGATTTGCGAAACGAACAACTCAAAGTCGCTCGCTGGCAAATCACACCACATGTCCCAACAAATATTAGAAAAACTTTTCGATTCACCGGCAAAGTTGCGTCTTTTGAAGCTCTTTTTGCGCAATCCCCATGATGCTTTCACGCCCGCTGAAATTCGTCATCGTATTAGGCTTGACGCTGGTCCAATTCGGACACAACTGCATAAGCTCCATGACATTCGGTTTATTCGTGCGAGCAAGAAGCGGGGCCTCAAGGAGCGTTTATACCAACTCAACCCTGACTTTGTGTTTTTTGCTGAACTGGAGAATCTCATTTTGAAATCGTCCCCGGCAGATGAGGACAAGCTTTCCAAACAGATTAAAGGTCTTGGTAAGATTCGCCTGGCTATCTTAGCGGGCGTATTTCTCAAAGCCGAACGCGAGAACTCTCCAACCGACCTATTGATTGTGACCGATTCAATGAGCGAGCGCCGTTTCAAGACCTTCATTCGAAATTTAGAGGCAGAAGCGGGGGTAGAGATTCACTACACTATTTTGAGCTCGGAAGAATTCAACTACCGGTTCAAAATGTTCGATAGGTTCTTGAGCGACGTATTGGAGCATTCGCACAAGGTACTTATCGGACGGCTCGTACCTCGGTAGCACTACCAGTACTATTAGGCCATAAAAGGCCCTTCCCTTTATTCCAATGGGGGAGGGCCTTTTTGGTGCGGCAAGGGTGGTGTGGATAAGTAGGGTGGTCACTGGTGGTATAATGGTGGGGTGAAATAGGCAGGAAATGGGGGAATGTGGATAAAAGTGGGGATAACTAGGCCAATATGTGGATAACTTGGCAAAAAGAAGGTTTCCCGCGGTAGCCGCGGGATGATGGATTTGCAAAGCTCGCCAAGAGGCTCGCTAGCAAATCACAACATATGTTTCTCGGAGAATACACCCACACCATCGATACGAAAAAGCGCCTTGCCATTCCGGCTAAATTCCGCACTGAAGCGGGAAATACCGTGGTGGTCACGCGCGGATTGGATAACTGTTTATTTGTATTTCCTCAGTCGGAATGGATGAAGCTCGCCGAAAAACTTGGTTCCTTGCCGCTTGGTCAGAGCGACGCGCGGGGATTTAGCCGCTTAATGCTTGCCGGCGCCATGGAGGTTACCGTTGATCGGCTGGGGCGTGTACTGGTTCCCGATTATTTGAAAGACTATGCGGGGCTTGAGAAGCAGGTCGTTGTTGCGGGCGTGTTCAACCGTATGGAAATTTGGGATGTTGCGCGCTGGAATGAATACAAGAGCCAAAGCGAACAGGATGCCGGCAACATGGCAGAGCGGCTCGGGGAGCTCGGGGTATAGCTCGTTGGCACTCGCAGAGCGTAGAGCTCTAGAGCATTAGGGGTAGGTTTGCCACTAAAGCTCTAGCGCTCTAACACCTAATACTCTTGATTATGAGTGAAGCGAATAGACCCGCACATATCCCCGTTCTTTTAGAAGAAGTAATTCGCGAGCTTGCCCTCCACCAAGGCGACACCGTCATCGATGCTACCGCCGGTCAAGGCGGCCACAGCATCGCGCTTGCTCAAACGGTGGGACCAACAGGACGGGTACTTGCTCTAGAGCGTGACCCCCATGAATTGGTCGCATTGGGCCAACGTATTACCGCCGAAGAACTTGGCGGTATCGTAACGGCGGTTCACGGCAACTACATGTATATGGTCAAGCTGGCGCACGCTGAAGGTATCAAGAGTGTCCAAGGTATATTGTTTGACTTTGGCTTTTCCTCTTGGCACATCACTGAAAGCGGGCGAGGGTTTACGTTCCAACATGACGAGCCGCTCGATATGCGGTTTGATCCGACCGAAGACACGCCTACCGCTCAAGACATTGTGAACGGTAGCTCTCGGCAGGAACTTACGCGCATTATTGCCGAATATGGCGAGGAGCGCCAGGCGCAGCGCGTGGCAAAGGCCATCACGATTGCCCGCAAGCGTGAGCGTATCACAACGAGTGGGCAGCTGGCAGCAATCATTGAAGCAGTTCTTCCGCGTCATGGGCGTCTCCACCCGGCGACGAAAGTATTCCAGGCACTGCGCATGGTAGTTAACGACGAGCTTGGCGCTATTGCTGAAGGCCTCAACCAGGCACGAATACTCGCCGCACCGCAGGCGCGCATTGCGACCATTACGTTCCACTCCCTGGAAGATCGGTTGGTCAAGACCGCCTTTCGCTCGTGGGAAGATGAGGGGCTGGGACGGCGCGTGCACAAAAACGTCATGAAACCTCATTATCAAGAAGTTATACGTAATCGACGGAGCAGGAGCGCTCGTTTGCGAGTGTTCGAAACTTCCTAATCAGCAGCATGCAAGCTTCATTCAATAGCCACAGTAATTTTGCCAAAGCAACCTCTGTCTTAGTGGTACTTGTGATAGCGTTTGCCGCGGCCCTTATCGGCGTCATTGCCTACATGATGAATGCTTCATTTGCGGTGGAGCAGCTTCGCAAGGACATTACAGCTGCTCAACGCGAGGGTGTAGAGCTGCACATCAAGCTCAGCGAAGCCGCTTCCTTGGAGTATGTACTCGAGCGCTCACAAGGACTTTCTTATATTGAAATTGAAAGCGTCTCATACGTAAAGAAGCCAACGAGTTCTTCCGTCGCTTCTCGCTAACCATGATTGTTGGTAGACTGCTTCTATGCTCAGCGGAGTAAAACGGCGCAGCGCGCCATCAGGCAAGCGGCATTCTTTCTTGAACGGGGGGGCGAAAGGAGCGTTGCGCATCTATATACTTCTTGCAGTATTTTTATTGGCCACAGGAATTGTGGTTTTTCGTTTATACAACCTCCAGCTTGAACGTGGCCACTATTACGCGGCATTAGCGCTTGGCCAGCAGGAACGCTTCAGTGAGCTGGTGCCGCCGCGCGGCAATATTTATCTGCAGGATAAGGCTGGCACCGCGCGTTTTTTAGCCGCCACAAATAAGGAAGTTCCGCTCGTGTATGCCGTCCCTAAGGAGGTTGAAGATCCGGAACTCGTCATTAACTCGCTCGCGGGCATTCTTTCGCTGAGCGAATCGGATGTGGCAACGCTGTTTTCGCGCCTGGGCAACAGAGGTTCCTCCTACGCGCTTCTTGCCCGGGCGATAAGTGAAGACCAGGCCGACCGTATTCGCGGTCTGAACTTGGCGGGTGTGTACGTTCGTATGGAAACAACACGGTTTTATCCGGCAGGGGGTACTGCCGCGCATGTACTTGGCTTTTATGGATTCAGTGGCAGTGAGCGCACGGGTCAGTACGGCATAGAACAAGAATATGAAGACCTACTCTCGGGTGCCGATGACGGCGGCTCGGGGGAAGTGCATCTTACCATCGATTACGGCGTTCAGTTTGTGGCGGAGCAAAAACTGCGTGAACGCATTGAAGAAATGGGCGCTGACGGCGGCAGTATTATTGTTATGGACCCCAAAACAGGAGCCATTCTTGCCATGGCGAATGCCCCAACCTTCAATCCCAATGAATACGGCATAGCTGAAGATGTCAGCATATTCAGCAACGCAAGTATTCAGGGGCGCTACGAACCAGGCTCTATTTTCAAGCCAATCACCATGGCGGCAGCATTGGACGCGGGGGTTATTTCTCCTCAAACTACATTTTTCGATGCCGGGTCCGTTAAGCTTGACCAGTATACGATTAGCAACGCGGACCGCAAATCCTATGGGACGCAGACCATGACGCAAGTACTTGAAAAGTCATTGAACACCGGCGTTGTCTTTGTCCAACAACAGTTGGGGAAAGCCCGATTTGCCGAGTATATCCGGGCGTTTGGGTTTGATGACAAAACCGGTATTCGTCTTCCGGGGGAGTTGTCGGGTGACACGCGCAATCTCAATGTGCTCAGCGATGTCAATTATGGTAATATCGCGTTTGGTCAGGGAATTGCGCTTTCTCCGTTGCGTATCCTTACATCATTTTCGGCCATCAGTAACGGCGGCACCATCATGAAGCCTTACGTTGTCCAGCGTACGGTTCGGGGAGGTACGGTAGAGGAAACCATGCCCCAGGTAGTGAGGAGTCCAATCTCAGCGGCTACCGCTTCACGGGTCACCGCAATGATGGTGAGTGTCGTTGAGCAGGGTTCGGCAAGTCTGGCAAAGTTGCCCGAATATACCATTGCCGGCAAGACCGGCACCGCGCAGGTCGCCAATGCCAGTAGCTTGGGCTATTCTAGTAGAACCGTTCACTCATTCGTAGGGTTTGCTCCCGCCTATAATCCGCGGTTTAGCATGATTATTAAACTTGATAATCCTAAAAATACGCGGTATGCTGCCCAGTCAATCAGTCCGCTGTTTGGTGAATTGACATCATTCATCCTTCAATACTACAACGTGCCGCCGCAGTAGTTTTCAGATCTCCTCGTGTAGTTTCGCGACCTCAATGAAAACATTTTTAGTACGAAAAGCGCTCAAGAAATACAGACCTCGTTTGGTGGTTGTTTTTGGCACGTATGGTGTTAGCGAGGCGCGTTTTGCTATTGCCGCGGTACTGGAAAATCAGCGAGCAACTGTTGCGGCACCCGCCGAGACGCTCATCGAAAAGATTGCCGCCCGGTTTACACTTTGGCAATTAGCTATGGTGGTTGCGCGGACAGGGGTCTTTCCGGAAGTATGCGTAATCAGCGCGACCCCGGACAGTGCAAGCTATCTGCAGTTAAAAGGCATATTGCCTGTGACGTGCGCGGTGGTCATGCCGACCGGTGACATCACCGCAACCAAAAACGCGTTTGATGGCCAAGCTCACGCGGTAGCGGCTATCAGCACGGAACTTGAAAGAGCCGAACGCGCCATTCTCGTGATAGACGATAAGGAGATAGCGGCATGTGCGCAGGGTGTAAAGGTCCCTATGGTACGTATCGGATTTGCCAAAGAAGCTGACGTTCGCATCGAGAGCATCTCGTATACTGCGCTTCCCCAAAAGCGTATCGCAGCAGGCGGCATGTCGGTACGGCTTACCTATCGCGGCGCGGAAGTACTGCTGCACATTCGCGATACCTTTGGTAAACGCAGCGCCTACGCCGTGGTGGCAGCTCTGGCCGTAGGAATGCATGTTGATGCCGGCGTAGAATACGCGGCGAGCGACATGCGTGCTTACGAAGTTCCCAACTCTTCATTTCGGCTTTGTGAAGGCGTCAAGCGCACAGCGCTGTTTGTACATACCACCGACGTCACGCCGCAGAGCGCCCGTGAGGCAATCCGCATTATTGGCGCGCTTCGAAGCGCCGGTCAGTTACGCCGCACTATTATTGTCTTGGGCGATGTGCTGGACCCGGGCGGCAATGAGGAGCGCCTCCATCGCGCGCTTGGCCAGTTGGCGGCCCAACATGCCAACCTGCTCTATCTGGGTGGGGAGCGGGTGATATTTGCCGAAGAGGCAGCTCGCAAGGCGGGCATGCTGCCCGACAACATCGCGCGGTTTGACGAACCCGCTCAAGCCGCTCGCGCGGCGCAGGCGGAGATAAACGCCTACGACGGCGTGCTTATTTTGGGCGATGAACACGGCGCTATCGCGCAGGCCGTGGAGGAGCTACGAGCCTTTGACACAGTGCCGAAAGAATAGTATAGTATGTTCGCTGTGCGAACATACTATAGCTGTAGGTGATAGAGCATGAGAGCTTTAGGGGAACCTAAAACCTAGTGCTCTAAAGCTCTAGAGTTCTCGCTCATGCCCCTATCGTCTCCTCCTTCGCTCTGCGCTTCGCTTGAGCTTCGGAAGGACAGGTAACATTGTACTGCGATTGCTTGCTCTTCCGAAGCTTCGGTGAATATCGAAGCGTAGGAGAGGCCCTATCGTCTAACGGCTAGGACACCAGGTTCTCATCCTGGAAATCGGGGTTCGATTCCCCGTGGGGCTACATATATAATAAAAAAGAAAGGGGCAATAGCTCCTTTCTTTTTTATGACGTGCCCACGGGGAATCGAACCCGCGGGAAGGGGTCGGGGAACCGCGCCGGTTCCCCGTGGTGGAAGTATTGAAACCGCAAGGTTTCAA
>JBBDZE010000003.1:2964-9302 GCA_040900345.1 Candidatus Spechtbacterales bacterium | reverse complement strand
TGCCTATGGCGATGGAGGTGTATTCGCCGACGCTATCCGCTGAATCAACGGTGGTGAGAATATTTTGCGCGCAACCGGAACTCGTAGAGTTGTACACGAGATTGGTGGGTGCGGTGGTTCCATCGGTATTGCCACATAATGTTGTGCCACCAGCTAGAGCTAATGCTTTTAGCACATCCCCCGCCGTTATGGCAGCGGCCGTGCCAGCTCCTGTGGTGCCGGTGCCGTCTGAATCTAAGAAGGTGTCTGAGTCGGGTGCTGGTAAGGTGAGGTCAAAGACCAGGACATTCTCATTGCCGGGGTTGGGGCTTGCTGCAGGGGCGTTGTTGTTGGTGAAGGTTGGAGAGGAGGCGAAGGAGAGAGGAGGAGCCAGGCTTAAGGAGGCCAGTATGGTCAGGGCCAGGAGGAGGGTGATAGATTGTTTAAGAAGTCCTTTCATCCTAATTAGTACAGTATATCCTATTTTTACGTCCTTGCGCCCGTCCCATGTACATTATTCCAATACCTCAATCCCCGGTAACGTGCCCTCTGCCAAAAACTCTAGCATAGCGCCCCCACCCGTCGAGCTATAATCGACGGTATCGGCCACGCCAACCTCGTCAATGGCGCGCATTACATCTCCCCCTCCCACGATTACCTTGCCAGGCACGTCACGAAGGGCCCGGGCGATTTCATACGTGCCGCGCGAAAAGGCTTTCACTTCAAACAACCCCATGGGGCCATTCCAAAAGACCGTACCCGCTTCACGCATGACGCTGGCAAAAAGTGCTACGGTATCCGGACCAATATCCAAAATGAATTCGCCCTCGCCTACCTCGCCTACGCCCGTTACGCGCGTAGGGGCCTTCCCCTCCATGTCGGTTGAAACCACTACGTCCAACGGCAGGTGAATATTAACATCGGTAACACTGATGCCTTTGATGTATTCAGTAATACCTTTTTCGTACAGTGACTTACCCATAGTCACACCCTTAGCCGCCAAGAACGAGTTGGCGATGAGACCGCCAAAGCATACCGCCGATACGCCGCCCACCAATTTCCCCACTACCTTGATCTTCGTCGCGACTTTTGCGCCCCCTAAGATAAATACCAACGGCTGCTGGGGGGATTCGCGCAATCCCTGGAAGGTACTAACCTCCTTTTCCAGCAAGAGCCCGGCTGCCGAAGGAAGCAGCTTGGGTAGCTCGTAGACCGACGCGTGTTTGCGATGAGCCACGCCAAAGGCATCGTTCACATATACCTCCCCGAGTGCCGCAAGCTCTTTAGCAAATTCCGCCGACCCTTCCTCTTCTCCCGCGTGAAAACGAAGATTTTCCAGCATGCCGATCTCACCGTCATGCAACGCCTGCATACCGCGGCGCGCTTCCTGCATAGTAGCAAAAAAGTGTACTTGGGTCTTAAGCAACTTCCCCAAATGCTGAGCAACCGGCCGCAGGCTCAACGCCGGATCGAACGCTCCTTTGGGGCGCCCCAAGTGTGCCAGCACCAGCACGCGTGCATCGCGCTCGCGCAAATAATAAATAGTCGGCAGTGCCGCACGAATACGAAAATCATCGGCCACGACGCCGCCTTCAACATCAACATTGAAATCAACTCTCAAGAGCACGGCCTTACCCCGAACGTCAATATCGGAGAGAGTACGCATACATTAAGCTGCAAGTAGCCGTGAGGCAACTTCAGCCATCTTGGCAAACTCGCCTGCTTTTAAACTTGCGCCGCCCACCAACAGGCCGTTTACGTCTGCCTCTTGTAAAAACGAGCCGGCATTTTTGCTATCGGTGCTGCCACCATACAAGACCGGCACATTGTTAGCGACGCTGGTCGAATAGAGCCCGCGCAAAATTTTCTTAATAAAAATGCGCACCGAAAGCACATCATCGGGTTTGGCCGCATGCCCCGTGCCAATCGCCCAAACGGGCTCGTAGGCAATAATCATAGTACTCACCTTAGCCGCACTGATGCCTGCAAGTGCTTCCACGAGTTGGTCTTTCAGCGCTGGATCAAGTTCTCCCGTAAAGGTTCCGCGCTCATCGAAGCTGTCGCGACGCTCTTCGCCAATGGCCAAAATGGGCCGCATACCGCTCTTCAGCACCGCCTTGAGCTTTTTGTTGACGGTTTCATTGGTGTCGCCAAATATGCGCCGACGTTCCGAATGACCAACAATAACATACTGGCAACCCAAGTCTGCCACCATGGCAGCTGAAACCGCCCCCGTGTAGGCTCCCGCCTCTTGATAGAACACGTCCTGGGCTCCCAGCTCAAGACGGCTTGCCGCTTTGGCGACTTCGGCAAGATACGGAAGCGGCGGACACAACACGATATGCACTCCTTCAGCGAGTTTGCGTTTCGCGGCTTCCCGTGCCACTGCCCGCGCCAAGGTCACGGCTTCATGCTGTGTTACCGGGTTAAGCTTCCAATTGCCAACGATATAGGTTTCTTTCATAGTGCGCGATCTTTTTAAAACTTTCTTACCTGACGAATATACCGTCGTATCCACCAAGCCGCAAATACAACCCCCGCAACGAGCAACACCCAATTAAACTGTCTAAAATACCCTTCCAGGGATCCCCAGTTTTCTCCCAGTATAACACCAAGATACGTAAGAAAGAGCGACCACAAAAAAGAACCAATAAACACATAGACGACAAACGGGACAATCCGCATGCGCGCGACGCCAGCGGGAATGGGTAAAAAGCCCCGTACCCCCGGCAGAAGGCGCGAAATAAAAATAATGGCGACGCCAAATCGGGCGAACAAACGGCGGGCCAGCTCAATGTCATCATGCGTTACGAGCACATACTTTCCATAGCGGTAAAAAAACGGATACCCTACGTAGCGCGACAACGTGTACGTGAACATCGTCCCTACAATATTCCCAAGAGCTCCCACCAGCGCCACGAGCCAGAGTGAAAGCTCGCCCTGAGAAACCAGGTATCCAGAGAAGGGCAGAATGATTTCGGATGGAATCGGAACGAACGAACCCTCAAGCACCATTAAAATAAAAATGCCGATGTACTCGGTTTCCTCAATATAGGCAACAATGAACCCGGCTAGCCATTCAAAAACTTCGTGGAGACTATCCATAGCGTTTCGTTACATTATACATCGGATGGTAGATGCTCGCGCAAGAATGCGGCAGCCTTTTCCGGTTCAATGGTAGAGATTTCAATACCCGTTCCGAGCTCAAATCCCGCCCAAATAATGGTCTTGGGGAGAATCTCAAAGTGCCAGTGGTAGTAGCGATAGTCACCATGGTTAACAGGTGCCGTGTGCAAGAAAAAGTTATAGGCCGGGTCATCTAGCGTATCGTGCAGCATACGCAACGAAGCACGCAGAGCATCGGCCACATCGGAGAGGAGGCGCGGATCAACGTCTTCAAAACGCGGCTGCGGCGCTTTAGGGAAGATACGTATCTCAAATGCCGTGCGCGACGTGAACGGGCAAAACGCGATCATGGTCTTGTTCTCGTAAATGACCCTCTTGGCCTCTTCACGCTCCCACCCGATAATCGTGGCGTGCACTGTTTTGTTATTCTTTTCGTAGAACTTCCGGGAGCCGCGCAAACTGCCATGCACGTCGGGGGGCACGACGGGCAGGGCGATTATTTGAGCGTGCGGATGCGCCAACGAAGCGCCGGCTTCCTTGCCATGATTTTGAAAAATAGAAACATACTGCACGCAATCTTCCGTACTCAGTGCTCGCAATCGCTCATGGAAAGCGCGCAGTACCAGCGTGGCCTCATCCCGTGAAAAATGGGCAATATCACGCACCGGATCCTTAAACACCACGACTTCGTGAAATCCTCGGCCGTCAATCACCGCGTACGGACCACGGTTGCGAGGCACCATGCACTGACCCTGGGAAGTAAAGGCGGGGTATTTGTTGGGAATGACCTGCAGGGTCCACTCGCCGGTCGCCGCGTCAGTATACTGTAAAACCGGCTCGTAGTTGCCCGAAGCCTGGGGATTAATGAAAGGATCGTTTTTCACATCAACAGCGACTTTCTCGCGCTGTACGGTAAAATCATGCGGACGCTTGGCGCGCGCACGAGCAATAACAATCCAGTCGCCGGTTACCAAATCCCGCCGCAGCTCCGAAGGAATCTGCAACGTATCAAGAATGTTGTCCGGCGGTTGGTTCTTCTTTCCGGGACGTTGAAACATCGTATTTGCCGGTCAGTAAATTCAAACGAATCTTGAAAAGCTCAACAAAGGTATTCAAGTACCCTTTCAGTTTTACGTGGCTTCGCGGATCGTTCCTCCACATAATACCGACCTTGCCAATTTTATAGTCAAGTTTACGCGCCAAAGCGAGGGCTTCAATATCAAAGCCCCATCGGTCTATGTGTGCGCGGGAAAAAATTTCTTCAACCGCCTCCCGATGAAACATCTTAAAGCCGTTTTGCGTATCCCAAATGCCCCACACGCCAACCAGCTGAATAAGGATGTTCGACGTATTCCCCACCATTCGTTTGGGGAAGGGTTGCTTCACAGTCTGGCCCCCGCCGGGCGCATCCTTGCTGTCGCGCGAAGAAATGACTACCTTGTAGCCCTTCTCTGTGAGTGGCCACATTTTTTCAACATTCGAGATGTCGGTCGAATTGTCCGCGTCCGTGAAAAGCCGCCAGGTCCCCCGAGCTTCAAGCAGTCCTTGGCGTACTACATACCCCTTGCCGTGGTTTTCGGTGTTGTTGAGGAAACGCAAATTCTCTATAGTCCCTTGCAACCCCTCCACAACTTCGGCCGTATTATCTTTCGCGCCATCAATAACGACAAGTATCTCGTACGGGTAATCCTGTTCGCTTAAATATTTATCAATCGTGAGGAGCGTCGGTCCGATTCGATCGGCTTCGTTGTAGGCGGGAATTACCACCGAAAGCCGTGGATGTTCGTTTTCCATATACCAATATCATATCATAAAAAGCGTCAGCGCCCGACAATGAATGCCGCGCGCACATGCTTTGAACCTATGGTTGCGGAGATGATTCTATGGGCCTACCGCCTAGCTTCCGTGAGAACTTCCGCTCCTTTGGCCTTTATGGCGATGGTATGTTCAAAATGCGCCGTGAGTTTGCTGTGCGGGCTTTGGTAGCCAAAGCGATCCGCGGCCAGCTTCAAATCGGCGAGGCCGTCAATAAGCATGGGTTCAACGGCGATTGTCATACCTTCGCGCAGTACCTCGCCTTCTCCTCGTTTGCCATAGTTGGGCACGTGCGGCTCTTCGTGCAAGTCCTTGCCAATGCCGTGGCCCACAAGTTCGCGCACGACCGAGTATCCTTCGCTTTCGGCGTAGCGCTGAATGGTGTTGCCAATGTCACCAACGGTGTTGCCCGGCTTTGCCTTACGAATGCCCAATCGCAAGGCTTTTTTTGTGACCCGCAAAAGCCGCTGGGCTTCAAACGAAATCTCACCTACCCCAACCGTCACGGCGGTATCAGAGTACCAGCCTTCGTATATCACACCAAAATCCAACCCGACAATATCGCCTTCGTGGAGCTTCTCATCCCCCGGGAGGCCGTGAACAATGGTTTCGTTGACCGACGTACATAGTACGGCTGGAAAATTATCATACCCTAAAAATGCCGGCTTTACGCCAGCCTCGCGCGCGAGCTTTTCAGCCAGATCATTCAGCTCCTGTGTAGTAACGCCCGGCTTGGCTTCGCTGGCGACCCGGGCCAAAATATGGCCAGCAATGTGGCCGCTTTCTCGCATTTTGGCTATATCTTCTTCGCTTTTAATATCCGGGTTCATTGGTCCAGTTCTTCGACGATACGCCCGGCAATTTCTTCAATCGTTCCCGTGCCGTCCACCCGATGCAACACGCCCCTGCCCTCTAAATATCGAAGAACAGGCTCTGTACGCTCCGTGTATTCACGCATACGAATACGCAGTTTTTCTTCGCCGCGATCCAGTTCCCGCGCATTGCGCTTCTGGATGCGGGCAATGCCTTCTTCAGCCGGAATCTCAAGATAAAATGCAAAAATATTTTCCTGCCCAAATATCTCTTCCAGCACAGGATAGAGTCCTTCAACCTCAAACATGGTGCGGGGTGAGCCAGAAAAAATAATGCCCCGCTTGCCTTTAAAGTTACCCGCGGCAAGCTCCCGCACGCGTTCCTGCACAATGCCCAGAACGAACGAAGGACTCATCAGATCGCCGCGATCAAACAGCACACGCTCCTTTTGGACCTCGGGTTCGCCAGCGTGTTCATCCATATAGGCAACCAGCACATCGCTGGTTGAGATGCGCATAAGATTGACATGCTTAGCCACCAGTTCGGCCTGCGTGTCCTTGCCCGCGCCCGGCCGGCCCATTACCATAACAGCGATTGGTTGTTTT
>JBBDZE010000003.1:0-2864 GCA_040900345.1 Candidatus Spechtbacterales bacterium | reverse complement strand
CGTGTCCTTGCCCGCGCCCGGCCGGCCCATTACCATAACAGCGATTGGTTGTTTTCGTTCCATACTCATAAGTATACCTCGTTCAAAATTATTTTGGGGTGGGGATTCCCCGAGGATAAACTTCTCCATAACAAGAAAAAGGCCTCGGGGGGCCTTTTTCTTCGACCGGACCTTGCCTAGTCGTATTGTCGCATAATAATCTGCGCGCGCACTTGGCGGGTGGTCTCAAGCGCTACCGAGACAACAATCAAGACGGAGGTGCCTCCAATCAAAAATGAGATTCCCTCGATACCCCCACCCACGCCTTGAGCAATAGCAGGTACCACCGCGATAAATCCAAGGAAGAGCGCACCGATTAGCAGAGTACGATTGAGGATGAAGGCGATACGATCGGCCGTCGGAGGTCCGGGCCGAATACCCGGGACAAAGCCACCCTGTCGCTGAAGGTTCTGCGCGACCGTCTGGGGGTTGAAGGTAACGGCCGTATAAAAGTAGGTAAAGATAACGACCAGGGCAAAGTAAGCAATGGAATACAGGGCAAGGTTATCTTGAGGCGTAAAGGAGTTCAAAAATCCCGCTATGGACTGCACAGCCGGGTTGGCACTACCAAATAAGAACTGCGCAATAATACCCGGAAACAGCACCAGCGATAGCGCGAAAATAATAGGAATAACACCGGCGGGGTTCAGTGTCAGGGGAAGGAACGTCGAGGCGCCCCCGTACACGCGGTTGCCGCGCACGCGCTTGGCATACGAAATGGGAATGTTGCGCCGCGCTTCTGTCACGACGACGACCGCGGCAATAATAATCAAGCTTACGGCCGCAAACAATAGGTACTGGGGAAAGTCTCCGCGAGTCGCGTTAACGAACACATCCCGCAGGGCCAGCGGAACCGCCGAAATGATACCGGCAAAGATTAAGAGTGAAATACCATTCCCGATACCGCGTTCCGAAACCAGCTCTCCAAGCCACATCAGTAAAATAGCGCCGCCCACCATGGATGTGAGCACCGCGGCAGTCTGCACGGGGCCTTCAATCATAAGAATGCCCTGGCGTGTAAAGAGCACCATAAGCGCGTACCCTTGCAACATTGCAAACGGTACGGTCAACAAACGCCCATATTGGTTGAATTTCTGCCGGCCTTGTTCGCCCGACTCCTGGTACATTTCTTTCAGTTTGGGGAATATCAACGTAAAGATTTGCAGGATAATCGTCGAGGTAATGTAGGGGCCTAGGCCAAGCATCGCAATGGACAGGTTGCTCAACGCGCCTCCTGAAAAAATGTTCAAAATGCCAAAAAATTCATTGCCAGAGAGGAACGATTCAAGCTGCCCCCTATCTATGCCGGGAACGGGAATATTGGCAACCAAACGAAAAATGCCCAAAATGAAGAGAACGAAAAGAATCTTCTTCCTCAAATCCTTTACTTTGAAAATGGCGAGAAGCTCATCCGTCCACTTCATGGGGCTTGGTGTTATTCAGTAATCGAACCGCCGGCCTGCTCAATCTTCTCGCGGGCGGGACCAGACACCATAAGGCCGCTCACGGTAATCTTTTTGCCCAACACTCCTTCGGAGAGAATCTTCACTTTCGGCAAACGTCCCTTATGCTTACGCACCGCACCGGCATCCACCAAGAATTTGGCGTCAATTTTTACGCCTTCGGTAGCAACGCGATTCAAAAGGTCCAAATTTATGACCGTCACGGGCGTGGCATCTTTCACGCCACGACCAAACTTGCTTGCCTTAGGCTTGCGGTCTTGTCCGCGCAATTTCGGAATCTTGGCGATATAATCCCAAATGTTTGGACGAATGCGCGCTCCTGCGCGGGACTTCTGGCCCTTCATACCGCGGCCCGAAAACGTGCCGCGTTTACCGCCGCGTCCTACGCGTCGCGCCGTTTTGATGTGCTTGGGTTTTTGTAATTCGTGGGTTTGCATGATAGCTAGCTGTTAGGCGCTAGGTCTTAGGCGTTCCTTTTGTTGGTTTTTTCTCACTTTTGGGAGATTTTTTCTCTCCTGCCTTTTTGCCGGCCTCTTTTGGGGAAGCTTTGTCTTTTGTACTCTTGCTGGTGCTTCCCTTTTTCTTTGCGGGAGCGGCCTCCTTCTTATCCTTATCGGCTGCGGTGTCTTTCTTAGCGGGTGCATCAGGCGTATACACTACCGCCTCCAATGCTTGCATGGTCGCCGACGCATTATTAAGCTTATTCGTGCTGCGACCGATAATCTTTCCGGAAATATCTTTGTATCCGGCAAGTTCACAAATAATGCGGATCGCGCCTCCGGCAATAATACCCCGGCCGGGCTTCCCCGGCTTCAAAAATACCACGGAGCTGGTCTGCTTGCCGGTGGTTTCGTGCGGTAGCGCCCCTCCGGGGGTCATGGGCGCTTCAATAAGATGCTGGCGCGCGTTTCGCGCCGCTTTTTCAATGGCCAATGCTACGTCGCGTCCGCGACCGGTCGCAATACCCACCTTGCCTTTACGGTTACCTATGGCCATCGTCGCACGAAAGGTAAACCGGCGTCCACCCTTAGTAACACGCGCCACGCGGGCGATATCCAACACTTTTTGCTCGTATTCTTGAGGCTGCTGCGGGCCCGCATTAAACCGCCCGCGTCCTTGTCCTCCGGGGCCTCCTCGCTGGCCACCGCGTTGCTGAAAACCGCCGGGGCCTCCTCGCTGGCCTCCGCGTTGCTGAAAACCGCCGGGGCCTCGTTGCCCCTGCGATTGGCGATTCGACGCCGTATTTTGTTGTGGTGTCTCTTGTGCCATATACCATTCTTGCCCAAGAGGGCAAGTGAATTTATGAACGCAGCCTGATTGGCTGCAAGAATGAGTACCCTGAACCCCGAGATTGTCGAGGGG
>JBBDZE010000002.1:0-9816 GCA_040900345.1 Candidatus Spechtbacterales bacterium | reverse complement strand
AGTAGTAAAATTGCAGATCCAGGGCGGTGCGGCAACGCCGGCACCCCCGGTAGGTACGGCTCTTGGTCCGCACGGTATTAACATTGGCGAGTTTGTCTCGCAATTTAACGAGGCCACGCAGGACAAGCGCGGAAGCATCGTGCCGGTCGAGCTGACCGTATACGAGGACCGCACATTTGAGTTCAAGCTCAAGACCGCTCCGGCATCTGATTTGCTGCGCAAAGCGGCCGGCGTACAAAAAGGCTCCGGCTCTCCGCTTCGTGACAAGGTAGGCAAGGTAACCAAAGCCCAAGTACGCGAAATCGCTGAAATCAAGATGGAAGACCTTTCGGCCCACGATGTGGACCAGGCAGCCAAGATTATTGAAGGAACCGCCCGCAGCATGGGGATAGAGGTAAAATAGCTATGCCATCACAAAAAAAGCCTGTATAGGCTTTTTTTGTTTGCCGATGCCGTTTATAATGGAGGGACGCTAAAGCTATTTTTGTATGCTTCTTTCCGACCGAGATATCAAACAGGCCCTCAAGGACAAGCGGGTCGTTTTTAATCCCAAAATTGAACCCGACCAAATTGGTCCGGCATCCATTGATCTTAAGCTTTTTCACGAGTTTAAGGTGTTCCACACGGCGCGTCTCAGTTTGCTGGATACAAAGAAGCCTTTGCCGGCAGAGTTTTTGGAACCCACCTCCCGTAAAAAGAACGAGCCGTTCATTTTGCACCCCAATGATTTTGTGCTGGCCAGTACGAAAGAGTACATCAAGGTGGGGGATGATCTAGTAGTGCGGGTGGAGGGGAAAAGCTCGCTTGCTCGCATGGGTATTCTGGTGCATTCGGCCGGATTTATTGACCCGGGGTTTGAAGGCATGATTACTCTGGAAATTAGCAACCAGGCCAACGTAGCGGTGGCCCTCTATCCGGATATGTATATTTGCCAGGTGGCCTTGCACGTGATGAGCTCGCCTGCGGAAGTACCCTACAACAAGCGTAAAAAATCAGCGTACCTTGGCCAGCGCGGACCAGAGGGTGCGTCCACCAAAAATCTTTTCGATAAAAAGCAATAACATGGAATTGCGCGTGCAAAAAATTCGCGGAGACGCCAAGATTCCCAAATTCGCTTATGCGGAGGATGCCGGCATGGACGTCTACGCCTGCGAGGATACCATCCTGCAGCCGGGTGGCCACGCCTGGATTGCGACGGGATTAAAGCTTGCTATTCCCGCCGGCCACGCGGGGTTAGTATGGGACAAGAGCGGTATTGCGGGCACGTACCGTATTAAAACGCTGGGCGGCGTGATTGACACCAACTATCGCGGCGAACTGAAGGTAGCATTGGTCAACTTGGGCGAGAAGTCCTACGAGGTAAAACGAGGCGAGAAAATAGCCCAGCTGCTTATTCAGCCCGTCACTCATCCTGACATTATAGAAGTTGACCTGCTAGAAGAAACCGACAGGGGTGAGGGCGGGTTTGGCAGTACGGGAAAGAAATAATTATGCAAGGAAAGTTAATTGTCTTTGAAGGTATCGACGGCTCGGGGAAATCCACCCAAAGCCGTCTTTTGGCAGAGCGCCTTGAGCGCGAGGGGCACAAAACCGCCTCGTTTGATTTTCCTCAGTACGGCAGCAAGTCCGTCGGCTTGGTAGAAGAGTATCTCGCGGGTAAGTATGGTAGCGCTGAGGAGGTTGGGCCCTACCGCGCCTCTATTTTTTATGCCTGCGATCGCTACGACGCTTCGTTTTTACTCCGAACGCTATTGGAAGAAGGCCGCACCATCATTACCGATCGCTATGTCGGCTCCAATATCGGGCACCAAGGGGGAAAAATACGCGATGCCAAAGAACGCGAGACATTTTTCAGATGGTTGCATCATCTTGAGTACGAGATATTCGGCATCCCCAAGCCAACACAATCATTTATACTGAACGTCGGTCCGGCCATTGCCGGCCGTCTTGCCGAAGATCCCGAGCGTCGAAAAACAAAGAAGAAAGACCTGCACGAGGCCGACGCCAAGCATCTTGTTGCCGCCCACCGCGCCTATATGGCTGCGGCCAAGATGTTTCCGAAAGATTTTACGGTTATCAATTGCGTGAAGGGCGGGGAGATCCTGCCGGCCGATGCCATCCATGAAAAGGTCTGGAAGAAGGTGCAAGAGTTGTTATAGTAAAAGAGAACTATCTAGCTATATGGCAGATCGATTACCACCCCGCGTAGAAGGGATGAGTGAAACAGCAAAAACCTACCGCGCCACGAGCGAGGGCGCCGAGCGCTGGCTGCATAGGCCCATCAAGTGTCTTGACCACGGGTTTGTACGCCTAGTCGACTATATGGGCAACGACACGGCTATTGTGCAGGCAGCCCGGGTTTCCTACGGCAAGGGGACCAAGAAGATAACCGAAGACCGCGGTCTTATTCGCTATCTTCGTCGTCATTTGCATACGACGCCCTTTGAGATGGTGGAGTTTAAATTTCACTGCAAAATGCCCATGTTTGTGGCGCGCCAGTGGATTCGCCATCGCACGGCTAATGTGAATGAATATTCGGCACGGTATTCAGTGCTTGATAACGAGTTTTACCTGCCCCAAGCAGAAAACCTTGCCGCCCAGTCCATGAGCAACCGGCAGGGGCGGGAAGCGTTATTATCACCGGACGAGGCCCGGGAGGTATTGCGATTGCTCAAAGAAGATGCCGCCCAAGCGTACGAGCATTATAATTATTTTCTTAATGACGACGGTGCCGGTAAGCCTGTGGACGAAAGTCGCTCTATGCTGGCGCGCGAGCTGGCACGCATGAATTTGCCCGTGAACTTCTATACCCAGTGGTACTGGAAAATAGACCTGCACAATCTCATGCACTTTCTCAATCTTCGTATGGATTCGCACGCCCTATATGAGATTCGGGTATTTGCCAACGCCATAGCACGTATTCTGGCGGATGCCATGCCCATCTCGTATGCCGCATTTGAAGATTATCAGGTGAATGGCATGAACCTTTCAGGACCGGAAAAAGAAATCGTTGCCAAAGGCACATGGCCCATGAGCGAACAAAAAGCGGAAAAGATAGCCCTGTCGTTGCTGGACAATAACAAGCGAGAAACAGCCGAGTTCATTGAGAAGGCGCGAGAACTTGGCCTTATCAAAGCAAAATGATAGTCTCCAATGAGATAATGATAGGATTTTTAGTATGAACTACGAACCAACCATCGGTCTGGAGATACACCCCGCACTTGTTGCTTCGCAAAAGGGCGGGGCAGGTGCAGAGCTATGAAATACGAACCAACAATAGGACTGGAGATCCACGCGGAGCTGAAAACGAAGACGAAGATGTTCTGCGCGTCGTTGAACGATCCCAAAGAGACCGAGCCCAACAAGCTCATTTGCCCCGTTTGCACCGGCCAGCCGGGCACGTTGCCCGTACCCAACAAAGAGGCGATAGAGCAGATGATGCGCATTGGCTTTGCACTGCACAGCAACGTGGCTGAGCGCGCAAAGTTTGACCGCAAACACTACTTTTATCCCGACCTGCCCAAGGGCTATCAAATTTCCCAATACGACCAGCCCTTCTGTGAAGGCGGCTATATAGATATTGAACTGGAAGGGGAGGAGACCAAACGCATTGATTTGGAGCGCGTCCACCTGGAAGAAGATACCGGTAAGTCCATACACTCGCCGGATGGAACGGCAACCTTGGTGGACTTTAACCGTGCGGGCGTGCCATTGATGGAACTGGTTACCAAGCCGGTGCTCAAAAGCGCCAAAGAGGCGCGCGCCTTTGCTGAGGCGCTTCAGCTTATTTTGCGCTACTTGGGAGCTTCCGACGCCGAACTGGAAAATGGCCTCATGCGCGTAGAGGTGAACCTTTCCTTGGCGCCGCTCGGTTCGACTGAACTGGGCACGAAAGTGGAAATAAAGAACCTCAACTCGTTGCGCGTCGTTGAAGATGCTACCGCATTTGAAATTGCTCGCCAAACCAATCTTTTAGAACGTGGCGAAAAGGTTTTGCAGGAGACGCGCGGTTGGGATGAGACCACGAAGAAGACCTTCTCTCAACGCGTCAAAGAGGAGGCAAGCGACTACCGCTATTTCCCCGAACCCGACATTCCGCCATTTGTCCTTACCAAAGAATACGGCTTTGACCGCGAGGCCTTGCAGGCCAGTATTCCCGAGTTGCCCCAGGCCAAGCAGAAGCGCTTCATGGAGGAATACCACCAAACCGTCCAGTCGGCCGATGTGTTCATCCATGACAAGGCGCTGGCCGATTACTACGAGGCGGTTGTTTCAGAACTTTTAAACTGGGAATCTTCCTACGCTAAAGCTATGGAGGACAAGAAAGCTGAAGGAGGCGGAGAGGAAGAACGGCAAAGGCTTGTCGCCTTGGCCACCAACTATACGGTCAAGAATTTGCGTACGTTGCTCCAGGAGACAGACACGGCCGTGGCCGATTTAAAGATTACTCCGGAAAACTTTGGTGAATTTGTCCAGCTTATTCATCGGGGGGACATCTCAAGCGCGGCGGCCCGCGAGGTGCTGGCCGAAATGGCCGCCACAGGCAAAGACCCTTCCAACATCGTGGAAGAAAAGGGCCTCAAGCAGGTGAGTGGCGGCAGCGAGCTGACCGTCATGGTGCAGGAGGTTATTGCAGAAAATCCGCAGGCAGTAGATGATTATAGTAAGGGAAAAGAAACCGCTCTGCAATTTTTAACCGGCCAGGTCATGGCCAAAAGCCGCGGCAGCGCCAATCCCCAGGTGGTGGCGGAATTACTGAAGAAAAAACTTTCTTAAATATAAAGCTTCGGATATGGATGAACAAACGAACTTCGACAGGCAGCCAGGTGTGCGGAAAGAAGAACGGTTTGATAAACGACAGATAGCAGTGATGAGCACCGCCGGCGTACTGTTGCTCGTGCTTGGCGTAGCACTCGGTTTTGTGATCGATTCTATGCAAAGCGAAGAGCCGGAGCAGAATGTTATCGCAGAGGAAGAGCAGCAGGACTCTGAAGGGCAGGAGGAAGCGGGAGAGGTGTTCAATCCTGCGAACATCTACACGGCGGAAACGTTTGTTTGGCAGGAAGAGTCGGGGGACGGAGAGGGTGAGGCTCGTCGCGTGGTGTTTATCGTAGAAGATGAGGGGACGGTATATTTGACCGATGAGAACTTACGTAAGGAGTCGGCCGTGAAGCTCATAGGCGGACCGGAGTTTGGCTATGAATTCGCTCCTTTCATTCATGTTGAGGGCTGGGTTGTCGGGGAGGGCTTTATTGCCATTGGGATTCCGCAAGTGGACGCAGGGGATGTTGCAATCTTTGATGTGAACGGAGCGGTTGTGTTTGAATCGGTACGCGCGCGTCTGCACGAGCAGAATAGTCGGCTGGGCAATATTATTGGATTTGAGCGCTGGGAGCGATCTGCAGGAGGCGGAAAATCCGTATGGCTTACCGCAAATCATTTTGCCGATCAAGAGCCCCAACATCTCGTGAGGATCAGTTTACCGAACGGAACAATTCAAGAGACTGTGCCATTCCTTCGCAATACGTTCCCATACGAGTATTACACCGAGTAGCAATAGTATTAATACCTTAGATCTATGCCTAATGACTCCACACCCACGGGCGTATCAGAAATTACACCTTCGCAGAAAGTTGTTGGCGCAACCGTTGCAGTCGTTGGCGTTACCCTGCTGATGCTGTTGGGGCTTCTGCAAGGTGGCACGGTAACCGAAGATGCGTTTGGCACTCTGAATATTGGAGAAGAGGACATTGCCACGCCGGCACGTATTGAGGTTTTGCGGACAGAATCCTTTACCACCTCGCAAGGAGTACGGCGCACGGTGGTTGTTGCGGAAAACTCAGAGATCGATCGCATTGCCGTCTACCTGATCGAGGCGGGCGATGATATTACTCAGGATACCGCCCCCATGGTAACCTTGGAAGGCAATCCTGGAAACTCACCCTACCTTTCGCTTTCCGGAGAAGGAGAGCAAACCCTTATGGCCATTGAGCGCATCGGGGAAGAGAGTACGGACGTTGGTATTTTTAACGAGGACGGCGCGCTCGTGGTGGACCCGTCCGCCCTCGGCGCATTCTTGACGGCGAATATTGAAAATGTCGAACGCATCCAGGGGTTTGATAGCTGGGAAAGCAGTACCGCGTTCTGGACGCGCATTGTGCGCACCGACGGCAGCCAGGCTCGCGTCCTAATAGATTTGAGCAACGGCGAGCTGGTCGAAGTGGAAGAGCTGAATTAGCACGTTGTCTACGTAGGCACTTTTTACAAAAATACTCCAACATTCTGCAGAATGTTGGAGTATTTTTGTAGGGGCTGTTCTTTAGGGACGATTTCTTGTTTGGCTGGCAAGCATCACCAGATTTTTAAACAGCATGGCCACGGTCATGGGGCCAATACCTCCAGGAACGGGTGTATAGTATGAAGATTTTTCATAGGCATCGGGGGAAATGTCGCCGGTTGTTTTACCGTCTATCTGGGCATCCCCCGCGTCCAGCAGAACAGCACCCTCTTTAATCATATCGGCAGTGATGAGACCCGGCTTGCCAACGCCGGCAATCACAACATCCGCCTGGCGGGTAAAGGAGCCAAGGTCCTGCGTGTATTCGTTTAATACCAGAAGGGTCGCGCCGCGCTGGGCAAGGGCGAAGGTGGCGGGTTTGCCAACCAACTTCCCAAAACCAACAAGAGCCACGACGTTACCCTGTACGTCTAGGTTGTTTGCATCCAAAAGGTGCACAATACCGGCAACGGTGGGAGGCAGCACGGGCGTGTGGCCCGTGTACAAAGCGCCCGAGGCGCGCTCGCTTAACACGTCTACGTCTTTATCGGGCGTGACGGCATTCAAGACCGAACGGGTGTTAACGTTTTTAGGCAAGGGCAGTTGGACAATAACGCCGCTCGTGCCAGGCAGTTTGCAGATGCGGCCAACCTCGGCACGCAGTTTTTTGGTGGAGATGTCTATGGGGAACTCGTACAGGCGCACGTCAATGCCTAGGCGTTCACCCATTTCCTTTTTCTTGCCGACATACAGACGCGAGGCCGGGTCGTTGCCAACCAACACAATAGCCAAGCGGGGCCGCTTGGCTAGCCCTTTGACTTCCTTTTCAATCTCGGCAAGTATCTGCTCCGATAGTTTTTTACCGTCTAAAATAGTAGCCATAGGCTTTAAATCCGAAATACGAAATCCTAAATACGAAACAAATTCAAATATCTAAGGTTCAAATCCGCCAGCCGGCGGACAAAACGTTTGGAACATTTGGTCATTTGGATTTAGATATTGTTTCGCCTACCTGCCGCAGGCAGGAATTTCGCCCGTTCGATGAACTCAGGGCGACCTGAGCGACAGTCGAAGGTCGATATTAGTATTTCGTGCTTATGCAGAGAATCCCGGCGGCGGGAATTTTCGGGCAAGCGCCTTTACGCCTTCGGCAACCTTTTCAGCTCCTTCCTTCTTAATTGCCCTATCAATAAATTCGGCAATCTGTGCCATCTCAGGCTCCTTCATGCCGCGGGTCGTCACCGACGGCGTGCCAAAGCGCACGCCGGACGGGTCAAACGGTTTGCGAGGATCCCCGGGCACGGTGTTTCGGTTGGCGGTAATATGTACGGCTTCTAAACGCTGCTCTACTTCGCCGCCGGATAGTTTGGTATCACGAAAGTCCATCAGGAACAAGTGGTTGTCGGTCCCGCCCGAAGTTAGACGATAGCCGCGTTTTACGAGGTCGTCGGCCAAAGCTTGCGCGTTTTTGACAATTTGATGGGCGTACTCTTTAAAGGTCGGTGTGGTGGTTTCCTTAAACATCACGGCAATGGCGGCGGTGGTGTTGTTGTGCGGGCCGCCCTGCAGGCCGGGGATAATAGCTTTGTTGATGTTCTTGATAAGCTCGCCCTTGGCAAAGATGACCGCACCGCGCGGCCCGCGCAAGGCCTTGTGGGTGGTCGTCATCACAATGTCGGCGTGAGGGAAGGGGGAGGGATGGGCTCCGCCGGCGATTAGGCCCGAAATGTGCGAAACGTCGGCCACCAAGTAGGCACCTGCGTTTTTGGCTATTGCCCCGAAGCGCTCAAAATCTACCACGCGAGGGTAGGCCGTGGCGCCGCAGACGATGAGTTTTGGTTTGTGCTCTTGCGCCAGTTGTTCTACCTGGTCAAAGTCGATGAGTTCATCCTCGCCAACGCCATACTGTTCAAAATGGAAGAACGTGCCGGAGGCTGACAGCTTGTACCCGTGGGTCAAATGCCCGCCCTGGTCCAGCTTCATGCCAAGGGCAATGTCGCCCTGTTCCATGAGGCCCTTGTAAATGGCAAGGTTGGCCGGACTCCCCGAATAGGGCTGGACGTTGACGCTCCAGCCACCGCCTTCGGCGGGGCCCCGCTCAGAGCGGTGGTCGCTGCCGGTGAGGCCAAACGCCGCAAGCGCGCGGGCCTGGGCGAGTTTTTCAATTTCGTCTACGTATTCGTTGCCAGGATAGTAGCGAGCATCGGGATACCCTTCGGAGTACTTGTTGGTGAAGACGCTCGCGGAGGCTTCGCGCACCGCAGGGGAGGCATAGTTTTCCGAAGGGATGAAGTTGATGCTTTCCAGCTGACGCAGTTCTTCGCCGTCGTTTATTGTAGCAACTTCGGGGTCGGCGTCGTGCAACAGAGGAAGGGGAAGGTCTTTTTTCATAAGCGATTTTAGATATGCATTTTTAATAAGCGCCCGCAATTTTCCCTGTCCCTCGAGAACCACGGGCGGTGCTTCCCCGCCTGCCAACGCCTTAAGCGTAGGCGATTGGCGGGCAGGCAGCGAGCATCGACTGCTGCCGCTCGCTGTGTCGTTCTGCACTCTACATGGCGCACAAGTGCAGGGTACAGAAACCAAGCCGACACAGCTCCGCGAGCTTCTCTCGGAATGGATGGGGTTTTGTTGAGTTAGATCATAGAGTTTTCAGTACTTCCAATGTATCGCTTTTGACCCAAAGCGTCCACAAAGACAGCAGTACCTGCACTCAATATAACAAAAACTCACGATCGTGAGTTTTTGTTATATTCTCTTTAGAAAGAGGGCGCATTCTTCATTTTCATTTCATTGCGGCAATGTAAATCCTTTCCGTTTAAAGTAAGATCGCAGCTTTTCGTCGCGATTAACCGTTCCTTCAAAAAGTAAAAGATATTGTTCGGCGTGATACAGCTCTGCTACGTGCTCTATTTCTTTAGTACACGGATATGGGTGTACCCAAACGCTTTTTTGGATTTGAAAAAAATTCAGCTGTCGCAATTTTTCCCGTAGCGCATCACGGGTGTAGCGAGATTTTTCTGGCACGTCAAATATCGCAAATCGCCAACGGCCGTCCCACCGCGCTGGTTCGGGGATACGGAGCGGCTTCATACTTTTCCAAAGAGCCCTCTTACCTTTCTTGGTAAGCTCAATAGGATAGCTGCGAGCTTTTTTATTGGTTACTAACCGATACTCGCCCTTTTTTTTCATCCGATAAAGGCTCATGCGCACCGCGCTTTCGCTAAACCCATCCTGTCCGGGGAGGCGATTTTTATTAAGGTAGCGGGTAAGGTCACGAACGAGATAGTATGAGGCAGAAGGGGAAGAGGAAAGCGCGTAAGCAATCAAGCTGGCATTAATTGCCGTGAGAAGCAGTGTGCGAATGGACAGGTCTTTATACATAAGCAATTTGGCGAGTAGGGTGGTGGTTGCTATTTGGGAGTAGGCTACTAGTAAGTATGCATTTAAGCACGTTTATTCTAAATATAACATACTCCCACGATCGTGAGAGTATGTTATACTAGGGAATTGATTTGGCGGGCGGGGGGGGGGGGGGG
>JBBDZE010000001.1:8402-9979 GCA_040900345.1 Candidatus Spechtbacterales bacterium | reverse complement strand
AAATACGACAGCCGGCTGTCGTATTCTTTGAAGGGCAAGGGAGGGTTTCTTCACGGGGGCAAGGATGATAAAATATCTGTATGCTTATTGAATTTTATGGGACAGAGTGCGGCCATTGCACGACGATGGCGCCCTTGGTCCAGCGATTACAACAGGAAGAGGGTGTTCAAATTGAACAGCGGGAAGTGTGGCACAACGAGGAAAACGCAACCGCCCAGAAGCAGTACGATGTCGGCCTGTGCGGTGGTGTGCCGTTCTTCTATAATACTGAGACGAAGCAGCACATTTGCGGGGAGGCCTCGTATGAGGAGCTAAAAACGTGGGCGCTGGGCACTCAAGAGGGTTAGAGTGTTAGAGCTTTAGGTGTTAGAGCTTTAGGTGTTAGAGTTCCGAAACCCAATTCTCTAGTGCTCTATCACCTAATGCTCCTGGCCTACAAGCACAGCTATCATTAACCGTATTTCGCGCTATGAAAAACTTACTAGCATCTATACTCAACGCCGGGACGGTCTACGCTCACTGTGACATTCCCTGCGCTATTTATACGGTGCACTCGGCGGCCATTGCCGCCGAGACGGTTGAGAAGATGGTTACTAAACTGTATGAGCAAGTGCCGCCCGCTGACGGTGCCGAAAGAAAAGAGAGGCTAGAGTTTGAGAACACTCTCGCGCGATGCATTATGGTCAAGGAAGAGCACGCCGAGCTTTGCAAACGCGAGATACTCATTTTGTGGACCGATTACTTCAAACCCGAGCATTTGGAGCAGTTTTCCGACCTGCACGAAAAAATTTGGAAGGCGACCAAGCTGTGCTCGCAAAATAAACGAGAAGTGAACGCAGAAGCGGCCAAGGCCCTTCGCCAAGCTGTTGACGAGATTAACGAGATATTCAAAAAGGCCGAGAGCGACCAAGCTAAGGCCTATCGTCAAGACTATCTCTAATGCTCAAAGGCATTTTGCCCATCGTTAGCCTCAAGGTTTCCGGTCACAGCATGGAGCCGACGTTCTCTCATGGGCAGCGTTTGTTTATTGTGAAGCGCGCGTTTGCCGGCAAAACGTTAGCCGTAGGTGAGCTCGTGGTAGTGAAGCATCCGCGCACTGGCGCCCTGCTCGTCAAGCGCGTGGCGGCGGGGCCGCATCAGGAGGTGCGCCTGCAATGGGGCCGTTTATTTGTCGACCGGTATCGCGTGGAGCATAGCAAGCTGGCTTCGGCGAATTTTGGCGACGAGGATGAAGACTTTTTTTGGCGCATTCCCGCCGACTCCTATTTTGTACTCGGGGATAATCCGGCCCACAGCACCGACTCGCGGCACTTTGGATATGTGCCGCGTTCAGCAATCATCGGAAAAGTAATCGGTAGCGCGTGAAGGCTCTCGCACTTTTTTCGCCCTTTGGAACGCTATAACACGCATCGCTTAAAGCCATGGTAAAGCCCAATATCGGACAAGGGGATAAGGGGGAGGCGTTTGTATTTGGCAGTGGCAAGCGCTTTCCTAAAGACAGCGCTCAATTTGAGGCGGTGGGTACGGTAGACGAGCTCAACAGCATGATAGGATTTGCTTGGGCGCTGAACAGTCGC
>JBBDZE010000001.1:0-8302 GCA_040900345.1 Candidatus Spechtbacterales bacterium | reverse complement strand
GCTGAGCGGCGCATTGTGACGCTTTCGCGTGAGAAGAAGAAACTCAATCCCAATGCCCAAGCGTATGTAAATCGTCTCTCTGATGTCTTGTTTGCTCTGGCCCGGTATGTCCAATGGCGCGAGGGCGGAAAAGAGATACCTTGGATAGCCTCGGCCAAAGATTAGAATATGCGGCATGGCGATTGCTTCTCGGCGCGAAAAACGGTACAAAAAGGGTACGAACTATGTCCCCGAACGCTCTTGGGGCCATAGTGAGGAACATTAAACTATGACGAAAACGATCCACCTCAACGGTGTACAGGTGCATTACTATGATGAAGGATCGGGGGACGCTATCGTCATTCTTCATGGATGGGGTTCCAGCGCGGACTCGTGGCGTACCGTGCTTGATGATCTCGTCGGGCGCGGTTTTCGCGTGGTGATACCGGATTTGCCCGGGTTTGGGCGAACAGCGGAACCACCAAGTGCCTGGGGGCTGGACGAGTACACCGATTTTGCGCATTCTTTTATACAACAGTGTCAATTGGCGCCCTGTACTCTGGTGGGGCACTCCTTCGGAGGGCGTATCGCCATTGACTACGCGACGCGCTATGGGACTGATGTGCAAAACGTTGTTCTGATTGGAGCGGCGGGTATTACGCGCCCGGGCGGGCTGAAGCGTCGGATGTCCGGCATAGCCGCCAAGGTCGGTAGAGCGCTCTTTTCTCTACCGCTACTCTTGAAAGCTCGTCCGCTCGCGCAAAAGATTGTGTACCGTATTGTTGGGGAGCGGGATTATGTTCGCTCTTCACCCCGCATGAAGGAGGTAATGAGCAAGGTCTTGGAGGCAGACCTACGTTCCGCACTGCCCAAAATAACTCAGCCAACACTGCTTTTGTGGGGGGCGCTTGATAAGACCACGCCAGTTTCAGATGCCCGCATTGCCCAACAGGAGGTGCCTCGCGCAACCCTGTATATCATTGAAGGAGCGCATCATTCGCTGCAACGCGAAGTTCCGCACGATGTCGTTCGTGCCATTGCCGCATTCCAAGAACAAACCACATGATTATCCTCCTGCTTATAGCGCTTGTGTTCTGGGCGGTTGTCGTCACAAAGTATCTCTTATTTTGGATATTCTTGTGGCAACTGAAAGAGTATCGCATTGATCGCATGCGAGCGCATTTTGCATTGCCCTCATCGCGCTCGCTCTTAGTGAATCGCCGGGCTGTGCTTCTTGTACTGCTTGCGGCGGGGGGCAGTGTGGCCGCGCTGCAGGTTTCCCAGTCGTTTTGGTATGTCGGTCTCGTGGTGGCGGCCATTCTTTGGTATGGATTTCTGGCCGCACGAACCGGCGAGCAGATACAAAACCGTGTGCTCAAAGCCCCCGTGTTCACGTTGCGCGCCCTCGTAACCCTCGGGCTAGCGGTGGTGGGCTACGGGGTGGTTACGTTCGCATTCCTGTTACTGGCACGCGACTGGCTGCTACCCTGGTTCTTTGTGAGTGACCTGCTCGTGCCAATAATGGCCACGTTGGGCGTATTCCTTTTTGCTCCCGTCGCGCGGTACCTCAAGCGGCGAACACTCGCCCGCGCCAAGGCTAAGCGTGCAGGGCTGGACCGTCTATTGGTCATTGGGATTACCGGCTCATATGGCAAGACAAGCATGAAGGAGTTTTTGGCAACGATTTTGTCTCAAAACTTTAATGTGCTCAAAACGGAAGAAAACAACAATACGGATATTGGTGTCGCGCGGACCATTTTGAACGGTCTTTCCAAGGAGCATGATATTTTTGTTGCTGAGATGGGCGCGTATAAGAAAGGAGAGATAGCCCGTACCGCGGAAATTGCCCAACCTTCTATCGGCATTATCACGGGGCTGGCTCCGCAGCATCTAGCGCTCTTTGGAAGCTTTCAAAATATTCAGGAAGCAAAATATGAATTGATTGAGGCGCTTCCGGAAAAAGGACTCGCGGTGTTCAATGGGGACAACGAACACGTTCGGGCGATGTTTCGCCAATGCGAACGTCCAAAGCGTCTCTATAGCGCGGCTGGCAACAATAAAAAGTTCGGTGATGGTATTATGGTCGAGTCGGTGCGCCAGACGAGCGATGGCATGGAGCTTTCCATTCGCGAAGGGAGCATGCGGGCGACACTCCGCACGAGTCTCTTGGGCAAGCATAATGTCACGAATTTAGTGGGTGCTATTACCGTTGCCCGTTCCTTGGGCATGGAATACGAGGACATTAAAGCCGGTGTCGAAGCCATTGTACCTCCGCCCCATGCGTTGACTACTCATCGAGGCATTAAAGAATCTACCGTCATTGATGACACGTACACGGCGAACATGACCGGCGTGCTGGCGGCTCTTGATGTGCTGGCGGCCGCTCCGGCCCGGCAGAAAATCTTTATTATGCAGCCGCTTATTGAAATGGGGCCGCTTGCCGAAAAGGCGCATCGGGAGATTGGCGCGCGCATTGGCGAGGTATGTGATTGGTGCATTGTGACCTCCGAAGACTATTATCAAAGTATGTATAAAGAAGCTCTGGAAGGCGGCATGGCGCCTGAAGCGATGGTCGCAATCCCGTCACCTCGTGCCGCATTGCGCAAAGCCCAAGAGGTTGTTGATAGCGGCGACGTCATCCTTTTGGAGGGGCGCGTCCCCGAGGAGCTGCTGCGCGGGCTTGTTATTCACACCTCCGTGCCGGATGAGCGGTAGCCATGATTCATATTTCACTTTCTCCCAATCTTGAATTTGACGACGTCCGTGCCGCGGTCGCGCGTTTGTTCATGCCCTGGCAGTGGCGCGAACATGCCGCTCAACAGCAGCTGGCAGAGAAGCTCGCCCATTATGTGAACGCCAAGGAGGTTATGCTCACCGCAAGCGGCCGGGGGGCTCTCATGGTGCTCTTGCGAGGGCTGGGGATTGGTGAGGGCGATGAGGTTATTTTGCAGTCCTTTACCTGTAATGCGGTCGCCAATCCCATTATGTGGGTTGGGGCTACTCCAATCTATGCGGATATTGACGACACGTTCAACATTGATTCGGCCAAACTTGAAGGGCGCGTAACTCCTCGTACCAAGGCGCTTATTATTCAGCATACCTTTGGTATTCCCGCCAAGGTGGAGGAACTGCTTGAGGTTGCGCGCCGGCACAACCTGATTGTCATTGAGGATTGCGCGCACGCGCTGGGCGCTTCGTATCGTGGCCGTCGGGTGGGCTCGTTTGGGGATGTGGCGTTGTTTAGTTTTGGCCGTGATAAAGTGATTTCGGCGAGTTTTGGCGGGGCGCTCGCCGTCAATCGGGAAGAGCTGGTAGCCAATATACGAAGCCAGTACGAGAACCTCGCGTATCCGTCCGGGGGTTGGACGATGCAACAGCTGTTGCATCCGATCATTTCCTGGTTCACCCTTCTTACGTACGGTCCCGTAGGCAAGGCGATTTTCTCCCTTGCCCAAGGACTTCGTTTGGTCTCGCGGGTTGTTACTCGCCAGGAATACTGTGGAGAACAACCCGCCCATTTGGAAAAAAAGATGCCCGGGGCGCTTGCCGTCCTTGCGCTGAGGCAATTTCACAAGTTGGCTCGTTTCAACGAACATCGTCGGGAGTTGGCCGCCCTCTATGCACGCGAGCTTTCAGCAGAACCTGCTTTCAAGCTGGTGGGGGAGCATGATGGCGGGAGTATATTCCTACGCTATCCCGTGCTACACTCACGCGCCCCCGAGGTGCTGCGTGCGGCTCGTGCGCGCGGCATGGTGCTGGGGGATTGGTACGCTCGGGTTATTGACCCGGCTGGGACCGATAGGTCCGCAATGCACTACCGGGAGGGATGCTGCGTTGCTGCGGAAGGCACAGCGCCCAATATCATCAACCTGCCGACGAATATTCGCACCAGTCGAAATGATGCGCGCCGTGTGGTTGAATTTTTGCACTCATGGAAACCATCGTCCGAGAAATAGTCAGCCAAAAAGATTGGGACGCCTTCGTGGGGTCTCAATCCTTTCATAGCTTTTTGCATGCCTGGGCCTGGGGAAATTTTAGCGTGGCCATGGGGAATGAGGTTGTTCGTCTGGGCGCCTATGAAGGCGAGCGGTTGGTAGCTGTGGCGCTGCTTATCTTTGTGCGTGCTCGCCGGGGCAATTTTATCTCGGTTCCTCACGGGCCGGTATTTCAAGATGGCAGCGTGGTCCCCGAACGTGAACGCCTCGTTGCCGCATTCACGAAGGAAGCTAAACGGCGAAGCGCATCCTTTGGTGCGCGTTTTATCCGCGTTAACCCATTTATCCAACGCACCCCGGAACACGCGCAACTTTTTTCGCACCTTGGCTATCGCAGAGCGCCATTGTATACGAGCGCCGAAAATACCTGGATACTGGAGATTGACAAAAGCGAAGAGGACCTGCTAGTGGGCATGCGCAAGAACACCCGCAATTTGGTTCGACGTGCCGCACGCGAAGGTGTGGAAGTAATCGCCAGCACATCAACGGATTTTATCGAGGCCTTTTGTGAGGTATACGAAGAAACGGTTCAAAAACATGATTTTGTGCCGTTTTCCAAGAAGTATCTTACCGAGGAAGTGCGTGCTTTCAATGGCGTGGGCCAGCCTCGACTTGTGTCGGGCGAGGGCACTGAAGCGCGCATCTACCTGGCAAAATGGAGCGGCAAGGTGCTTTCAGCAGCAATCGTTATTTTTTACGGCAACAGCGCCTATTACCATCACGGAGCCAACTCGTTGGAGCATCGTAAAGTGCCGGCCGCCTATGCTCTGCAATGGCAAGCCATTCGCGATGCCAAGGCGCACGGCAAGAAACTCTATAACTTTTGGGGCATCGCTGAGGACGAAGAAAACTCCAACCATCCCTGGCACGGCCTGACCTTTTTCAAGCAAGGATTTGGCGGCCATCGCGTGAACTTAACCCACACTCACGACCTGCCGCTCACATCGACCTACTGGCTTTCCTACCTGGCGGACAAATGGACCGCGTGGCGCCGGGGGGTGTAGCCTTTGCCAAAAGACCCGTTTGTTTTGTGCTAGTATGAGAAGGCATGCAGTATCTGGTTGGAAAGATTGCGTACCATGTCCGTCTTATTGCAACGGAGCTTTTTGCCGTGCTCATAATGGTAGTTACCTTTGTTCATGCTATCTTTGCACCAACGGTTCAAGAATTTTTCATCAGGGGAGGTATTTTCTTCTTCGTTACCGTGTTTGGCGTGTTACTTATCCGGGGTACGCTTCGCGAAATCCGTGCCTTGCGGGAGCTTTCTGATGCTAAAACAGAGTTTATTTCTATCGCTTCGCACCAGCTTCGCACACCGCTGTCTGTTATAAAAGGGTACTTATCGCTGTTGGAGGAGGGAACATTTGGAGAAATGAAGAGCGAACAGCGGGATGTTGTGAAAAAGGTATACATGGCTAACGAGGGAATGATTCGCCTCGTCAATGATTTACTCAACGTTTCCCGCGCCGACCAGGGACGCTTGGAGTATGTATTCCACGAACTTGAGCTGGGCGAGGTGGTGGACGGTGTCATCGAGCGTTTTCGGTTAAGCGCCGGGCAAAAGGGGGTTACGCTGGATTGGGAACGTCCGGATGAGCCGACCATGGTGCACGCTGACGAAGATAAGATAGCCCAAGTTATTTCTAATCTGGTTGACAACGCTATCAAGTACACTGAACATGGGGGCATTGTGATTCGCATCTCGCACGAAGAGGGCACTCGCCAGAATGTGCGCGTATATATAAAGGATTCGGGCGTGGGTATCGCACAAGAGGAACTGGCCGGGTTATTCCAACGCTTTAACCGTGCTCGGGGCGGTGAGCGCATAAGTAGCAGTGGATCGGGATTGGGCCTTTATATTGCCAAAAAAGTTACTGAGGGCCACCACGGATGCATTTGGGTTGAGAGCGAAGGCGAGGGACGGGGAAGCACTTTCGCCATCGAGCTGCCGCTTGCGGGGAGCGAGCGCGCACCGCACCTGGGATCTACGGCGCGCTCTCTCGAGGCTGGTAAACATAACAGTGCGCCCAATCGGGAAAGCTCCGGAGCGGGTCAGAAACTGAAAAAGCTCTAGAAGGCGAAGGTTTTCAGTGCTACAATTGGCTCGTATAAAGCAGTTGGTTGGCGAACGGAACGCGAGCCTAACAACTGATTTACCCTGAGGCTATCGAAGGGTGAAAACTTATGGACAATAGAACACCGATTGGACAGGTTATCAACAATGAAGGTACGACCGTGACACTTGCCGGATGGGTAAGCGCTCGACGCGACCACGGCAAACTTGTTTTTCTAGATTTGCGCGACGAGACGGGTACGGTTCAGGTGGTCATTTCGCCCAAAAGCAAAGCAGCCTATGAGGCCGCACAGGACATCCGCGACGAGTGGGTGCTTTCCGTTGTCGGAACCGTTCAAAAGCGGCCCGAGAGCATGGTCAACCCGGACAGCGCGATGGGGACCGTCGAGGTTCCGGCAGAAGAAATTGTTGTCTTAAATGAAGCCCAAACTCCACCCTTTCCGCTGGGTACTGACGGTTATGGCATCGATGAAGAGGCGAGACTTCGCTATCGCTACCTGGACCTTCGACGAGAACGTCTCCAGCGCAACCTGCGCCTGCGGAGTGAACTTGTGCGGCGTGTGCGCCAGCATTTGTTCGACGAGGGCTTTACCGAAATTGAAACACCTTTACTTACCAAATCCACGCCAGAAGGAGCGCGTGATTTTATCGTGCCCTCGCGCCTGCACCCGGGCAGTTTTTTTGCCCTTCCGCAAAGCCCCCAGCAGTATAAACAGCTTTTAATGGTTGGCGGCTTTGAGAAGTACTTTCAGATAGCCCGCGCCCTGCGTGACGAGGATGTGCGGGCGGATCGGGGCTTTGAACACACCCAAATTGATATGGAGGTAGCCTTTGCGGATCAGGAGGAACTGCGTGCCCTCAACGAAGAGCTGATGATTACCGTATTTGAGGCCATGGGCCGCACGATAAAGGAAAAACCCTTCCCGGTGTTTACCTACCGGGAGGCGATAGAAAAATTCGGTGCTGATAAATTTGATGTGCGCGACGAGCAGGAGAAAGCAGCAGGCGTGCTGGCATTTGCTTGGGTCGTGGATTTCCCATTTTTTGAAAAAATTGAAGAAAGCCCTTCTTCGCATAAAGCTACGCAGGGCACTTCTTCGCCTGCACTTCGAAGCTCCGAAGGAGCGAAGAAGTGGACGTTCACGCATAATCCGTTCTCCATGCCCAAGGAAGAGCACGTGGAGGATCTGCTTGCCGGTAACAATTTGGAAGGAATTATTGCTCAGCAGTACGACTTGGTTTGCAACGGATACGAGGTAGGCGGCGGCAGCGTCCGTGCTCACAAGGCCGAAGTGCTTCGGGCGACATTCCGCATTCTTGGCTACTCTGATGACCGCATCCAAAAGGAATTTGGACACATGCTTGAAGCATTTTCATTTGGTGCTCCGCCCCACGGCGGCATTGCTTATGGCGTGGAGCGCTTGACTATGCTCCTGTCCGATGAAACTTCGCTACGCGAAGTACAGGCCTTTCCTCAGACCAGTTCGGGAAGAACTTCGGTGGTGGACGCACCCGCTCCCGTGAGCTCTGCTCAACTTGAAGAACTTGGTTTGCGCCTCCGTGCCGCCAGCAAGACGGATCAAAAGGATGAGCAATAAGCACACACTTATTATTGCGTGGCTTGCGCTTGTGGCCGGCTTGGGAACGTTTGGCCTTTTGGCGGCCGGTCCGTCGCAGATTTTCGCCAGCATGAATATTTTTGGCGTGTCTGCTCCCGTTGTGCAAAGCGGGGTGCAACTTGCTGATGAGGAGGCGTTTTTAGCATCGCTGCAGCGAGAGCCGGCGGGTTTTCCAATTGAGGGGGGCTCCGTTGCTTCGTTGGGAGCATTTCTTGGTCGCGAGGTTTCGTTGAAGAACTCGCCGACCCGCAACTCTGCGGTGGGTGATGCGCACCTCAGTGCATCTTCGGCGGTGGCGGTGGAAGCGAACAGCGGGCAGGTATTGTACCAGGTGGAAGCCCAGCAGCAGCGTTCCATCGCCAGTCTTACTAAGCTGGCGTTGGCGCTAGTCATTGCCGAACGTCTTGCCCTGGACGAGACAGTCGTGGTAAGCCAGCGCGCTGCTGACATGCCGCCCACGGACGCGAATCTTGAGCCGGGGGAGCATCTCTCGGTCCATACGTTGCTGTATGCATTATTGATGCAATCTGCCAACGATGCGGCCGTTGTGCTTGAGGAACACTATAATGCCCATTACGCGCCTAGCAGCAACAACCTAGTCACCCTCATGAACGAAAAGGCTCAAAAACTAGGAT